>CAYWSB010000205.1:3157-8296 GCA_964460465.1 uncultured Geminicoccaceae bacterium
TGGCGATCTCGTCGAGATAGATCGCATCGGCCTCCTGCAGCACGGCGATCCGGTCATGGGTGGGGGACGACCATTACCCCCAAATCTCCCATCTTCAGTCCGACAGGCCGATGACGAAGGCGAGCGCCGCGTTCAGGCGCCGCAGGTCATCGGCGGCAAGGCGCCCGATCGTTCGTCCGATGCGCTCGCGCCGCACGGTCACCGGCTTGTCGGCCATGACCTGGGAGCGAAGCCGCAAGCCATTCGCCTCGCCGGGCTCGATGGTGACGCGAAAATCAGGGGCATCGGCGAGGTCGGAGGTCATCTGGCAGATGACGACCGAGGCATGTGTCGGGGGGAAGGCGTCGGTCTGCACGATCACGGCCGGGCGGGGCTTGCCGTAGTCGCCGGCAGCGGCGACCGTGACGACATCGCCACGCTTCATGGGGTCCCGCGATCGTCTGCCTCGTCGAAGTCAGAAACGATCTCGATCCAGTGCAAGGCCTCTGCCTCGCCGTCGCGATGCAACCCGGCGACCTGGGCCGCCACCCGCCGCCGCACGGCGGCCGAGCGCGCGTCGGGCAGCAGGAGGCGCAGCTCCCGCAAGCCCCGCGCCCGCCGCCGTTCGCGCATCGCCTTCATCCGCTCGGCAGGCACCGCCACGCCTCGTCTCCGGTTATTGACGACCGCGCCAAACGTAACGCGTTACGACGACGGCGTCTACAGGCAGTCGCGAAAGCCGTCGCTGACGCCAGCGCCAAATGCCCGATGGGGCGTGGGGCAGATCATCCGCCCCACATTCTTGAAGAAGGCCGCCCCTCACTCCCACTCGATCGTCCCGGGCGGCTTGCTGGTGACGTCGTAGGTGACCCGGTTGATGCCCTTGACCTCGTTGACGATGCGCGTCGCCACGCGGGTGAGGAAGCGCGCCTCGAACGGGTAGACGTCGGCGGTCATTCCGTCCGTGGAGGTCACGGCGCGGAGCGCGCAGACCCACTCGTAGGTCCGCCCGTCGCCCATCACCCCGACGGTGCGGACCGGCAGGAGCACGGCGAAGGCCTGCCAGATGGCGTCGTAGAGCCCGGCCTTGGCGATCTCGTCGAGATAGATCGCATCGGCCTCCTGCAGCACGGCGATCCGGTCGGGCGTGACCTCGCCGAGGATGCGCACGGCGAGGCCGGGGCCGGGGAAGGGGTGGCGGCCGACGAAGGAGGCGGGCAGGCCCAGCTCCCGGCCGAGCGCCCTGACCTCGTCCTTGAAGAGCTCGCGCAAGGGCTCGACCAGGTCCATCCGCATCCGCTCGGGCAGGCCCCCCACATTGTGGTGCGACTTGATGGTGACCGAGGGTCCCTTGAACGACACCGATTCGATCACGTCCGGATAGAGCGTGCCTTGCGCCAGGAAATCGGCCCCGCCCAGCTTCTCGGCCTCGGCCTCGAACACGTCGATGAAGGTCTTGCCGATGATCTTGCGCTTCCTCTCGGGATCGTCCTCGCCGGCCAGCGCCGACAGGAAGCTCGGCCCGGCATCGACCAGGACCAGCGGGATGTTGAAGTGGCCGCGGAACAGCTCGACCACCTGCCGGGCCTCGTCCTTGCGCATCAGGCCGGTGTCGACCAGGACGCAGGTGAGCTGGTCGCCCACCGCCTCGTGGACGAGAAGTGCGGTGACCGCCGAATCCACGCCACCCGAGAGGCCGCAGATCACCCGGCCGCGGCCGACCTTCTCGCGGATGGATGCGATCGCCTCCTCGCGATAGGCCGCCATCGTCCAGTCGCCCGAGAGGCCGGCGATCCCGCGGCAGAAGTTCTCGAGCAGCATCCCGCCGATCTCGGTGTGCATCACCTCGGGATGGAACTGCAGGCCATAGAACCGCCGGTGCTCGTCGGCGATCGCGGCGAACGGCGAGCCGGCGCTGGTCGCCAGCGTGACGAAGCCGCGGGGCAGGGCCGCCACCTTGTCGCCGTGGCTCATCCAGACGGTGGCCCTGGCGCCGACGGTCATGATCCGGTCGAACAGCGGCGAGGGATGGACCAGCTCGATCTCCGCCCGGCCGAACTCGCGCACCGTGCCCTGCACCACCGAGCCGCCGAGCGCGGCCACCATGGTCTGCTCGCCGTAGCAGATGCCGAGCACCGGCACGCCCATGGCGAACACCACGGGCGGCGCCTTCGGGCTCACGGCATCGGTGGTCGAGGCCGGCCCGCCCGAGAGGATGACGGCCCTGGGCGCGAAGGCGCGGATCGCCGCGTCTTCCACCGTGCAGGGCAGGATCTCGCAGTAGACCTTGAGCTCGCGCAGCCGCCGGGCGATCAGCTGGGTGAACTGCGAGCCGAAATCGAGGATCAGGACTTTCTCGTGCATGGGCATGCGCATAGAGCAATCGCGACGGCCGTGCTATACGCCAACCGCCGCGGGCGTGGTGGAACTGGTAGACACGCAGGATTTAGGTTCCTGTGGCGCAAGCCGTGGGGGTTCAAGTCCCTCCGCCCGCACCAGGCCCGGCGCTGCGGTCGCCGGCGCGTCGCAGGCGGTTCCCGTTGCCGACCGTCTGAGCCGGAAACTAGCGATAGGCTTTCGCGCACGCCTGCTCTAGCATCGCCGGCGAGACAGAACCCCCTTGCCGGCGATCAGTGCCGGTCGCCCAGCGTAACGACCCGTCGCCTCGATCGCGCGACAAGGTGCCGCCGGTGAAGGGCGGCGGGGTCCACCACGGCCCGGCCCAGAAAAGGGGACATCACGATGAAGATCGAGCGCACGCTCCAGGCCATTCCGACGATGACCGACGAGGCGATCGTCGGCGTCCGCGCCAATGTCGAGCGCCTGCTCGCCACCGGCTCCAAGGCGCAGAAGGCCGCAGCCGAGCAGGTGCTCGAGGCGCTCGAGGCGCGCGTCGCCGAACGGGCGGCAGCCGCGGCCGCGCATCTCGCCGGGCTGTCACCCGTCGACCGGATCGTCGAGGCGTTCCGCGCGCAGCCCATGAAGGAGACCGAGCGCAAGGCCATCCAGCTGCTGCTCGACAACCCGGGGGCGAGCTCGGCGGTGCTGACCAGGAAGGCGGGCTGGACCGGCCGGACGGCGTGGCACCTGCGCTTCGGGACGATGTGCAAGGCGCGCGAGGACCGTCTCTGGCCGGCCGAGCCCGCCGGCACCAGGACCGGCGACTTCTACACCGGGATCCTCGCCGACTATGCGCCGGAGACGCAGGGCTTCACGCTCAAGCCCGAGGCGGTCGAGGCCTTCGCCGCCCTCGGCCTGCGGCCGACCGAGGCCGAGGCGGCGGCCAAGGTCGGCGAGCCGGCCTGACAGCCGGCCGCCGTCTCGGCGGGCCACGCGCGCCCGCCGCCCGTTAGCCCTTGGCCTTTGCCATCCTTATGCTATAGGGCTGCCCACGTTCGCCATTGCCGTCGCCAGGGGCGGCTGACGCGCGGGCGGTTTTCCCCGAAAGAGGCACGTTGGGCCGGGCCGGTGCGCGAGGCACGGGCGGGCCGGACGACGAAAGGCAAGGTCATGCAGGTCACCGAGGTTGCGGCCGAGGGTTTGAAGCGCGAGTACAAGGTCGTGGTCGCGGCCAGCGAGATCGAGGGCAAGGTCGAGGCCCGGCTGAGGAAGCTGGCGCAGACCGCCAAGGTGCCGGGCTTCCGCCCCGGCAAGGTGCCGCTGTCGCTCCTGAAGCGGCAGTACGGCCGCCAGGTCATGGGCGAGATCCTCGAGCAGGCGGTCGACGAGGGCTCCAAGCAGGCGATCAACGACAACCAGCTCAAGCCCGCGCTGCGGCCCAAGATCGAGGTGACCAGCTTCGACGACGGCCAGGACCTCGAGTTCAAGCTCGATCTCGAGGTGCTGCCGGAGGTCCCTGAGGTCGACCTCAAGGCGATCAGCCTCATCCGCCAGGTGGTCGAGGTGGCGGACGCACGGGTCGACGACGCGATCGCCAACGTCGCCAAGGTGCGGCGCAAGTTCGAGCCGCTCGCCGAGCCGCGGCCGGCGGCGGACGGCGACCAGGTGACGCTCGACTTCGAGGGCCGGATCGACGGCGAGCCGTTCGAGGGCGGCAAGGCCGAGAACTTCACCCTGGTCATCGGCAGCGGCCAGATGATCCCGGGCTTCGAGGCGGGCCTGATCGGCAGGTCGGCCGGCGAGACCGCCGAGATCGAGGTGACCTTCCCCGAGGACTACGGCCGCGACAACCTGAAGGGCAAGGCCGCGACCTTCACGGTCACGCTCAAGGAGATCAAGGCCGGCAGCGCGGTCACCGTCGACGACGACTTCGCCAAGGAGCTGGGTGCGGAGAGCCTCGACGACCTGAAGGGCAAGATCAGGGAGCGGCTGGCCGCCGACTACCGCGGCATCGGCCGCCAGAAGGTCAAGCGCGCCCTGCTCGACGACCTCGCCGAGCGGGTCAAGTTCGCCGTGCCCGAGGGCATGATCGACCTCGAGTTCAACGCCATCTGGCGCCAGCTCGAGGAGGAGATGAAGCGGACCGAGAGCACCTTCGAGAGCATGGGCCAGAGCGAGGACGAGACCAAGGCCGAGTACCGGCAGATCGCCGAGCGGCGCGTCCGCCTCGGCCTCGTGCTCTCCGACATCGGCATCAAGAACGAGGTCAAGGTCGAGGGGGCCGAGCTGCAGCAGGCGGTGATGGAGCAGGCGCGCCGCTACCCCGGCCAGGAGAAGCAGGTCTTCGAGTATTTCCGCGACACGCCGGCGGCGCTCGAGCAGCTCAGGGCCCCCATCTTCGAGGACAAGGTGGTCGACTTCATCCTGCAGATGGCCCAGGTCACCGACACCCCGGTGACCGTCGAGGAGCTGATGAAGGACCCGGACGACGAGGCTGTCGGCGAGACCGCGGCGCCCGCGGCGGCCGCCGACGCCACAGCCGAGGAGGCCAAGGCCTGATGCCGCGCAACGTGCCGACCGAAACCCAGCTTCTCGACCGGCTGACACAGGCGCCGGCGGCCACGCTCGTGCCCATGGTGGTCGAGCAGACCAGCCGCGGCGAGCGCGCCTACGACATCTTCTCGCGCATGCTCAAGGAGCGGATCATCTTCGTCACCGGCGGCATCGAGGACCAGCTCGCCTCGCTGATCGCGGCGCAGCTGCTGTTCTGCGAGGCCGAGAATCCGGAGAAGGACGTCTCGCTCTACATCAACTCGCCGG
>CAYWSB010000206.1:0-8248 GCA_964460465.1 uncultured Geminicoccaceae bacterium
CGCCGGCCGCTGCCGTGGTGCCGCTGCGCGCCGCGGCCGAGCGGGCCGGGGTGGCGCGGGCCGCCGGGCGCGCCCTGATCGATCCGCCGCCGCTGGAGCGGTCGAGCGCACCCCTGGCGGGACCGGCCGGGGCCGCTGCCGCCACGGTGCTCGACATGCGCAAGGTGGCGACCCTGCTGGAGCTCGATGCGGGCGACGGGTTCTTCGCGCAGGTGGTCGACGACTATCTGCTCGACGTGGCGCAGCTGCAGAAGGAGATGGCCGAGGCGGCCCGGACCGGACAGGCGACGGCGTTCCGCGATGCGGCGCACGCCCTGAAGAGCAGCTCGGCGCATATCGGGGCGCAGGGCGTGTTCGACTGCTGCCTCGGCCTGCGCCATCTCGACGACCATGCGCTGCTGCTGCGCGCACCGGCCGAATTGGAAAAGCTCGGGCGAGAGCTCGCGCTGGCACGCTCAGCGCTGCTAGCGTGTAAAGATGCAGCGCTCGAACCGCGCTCGGCGCGTCGAGAAGGCGGGTAGCGCCCGGCAGGAGGCTGTTGAGCAGGTGTCCGGCGACAAGGGCGATCCCACGCTGGGCCAGGCTCTCGATGACCGTCGAGGACATGCTCGATCTCCCGCTTGCGGGACCGGAGGGCAGGGGTGCAGCGCGGCGACGGGACCCGGTGGATCGGCCCGGGCGGGTCAGGCCTTGACCCGCTTCTTCTCCTGGACCCGGGCGAGGCAATCCATGCGCCGCAGATCGTCGGCCTCGAGCTGCATCGCGAGGTCGACCCAGATGTCGACGATGTCGAGCAGCTCCTGCTTCTGCACCGGGTCGACCCGCTTGCAGGCGCGGCGGATGGTCCGCAGCGTGTGGAAGCGTCTGCCCTGGGCCAGGTAGTCGCGGAGCGTTTGCTCGCCCTGGCCGGGCTCGGCCAGCACGTCGACGAGCCCGAGCTCGACCATCTCCTCGGCACTCCTGGAGCGGCCGTCCTCGACGAAGGCGCGCGCCTGCCGCTCGCCGATCTTGCGGACGAGATAGGAGTAGCCGCCCATGCCGGGGAAGAGGTTGAAGAGGATCTCGGGCAGGCCGAACTTGGCCCCCTTCTCGGCCACCACGATGTCGTTGGTGATCATCGATTCGAGCCCGCCGCCGATGGCGTCGCCGGTGACCAGCGCACAGGTCAGCACCGGCAGGCCCATGGCGTTGTAGTTGTCGTGCAGCACGTCGATGCAGCGATGCGCGTACTCGGAGAGCTCGCGCTCGCGACCCTCGCGCACGCACCGGGTGAAGAAGGCGAGATCGCCGCCGAGGCTGAACACGCCCTTGGCCTCCGAGGTCCACACCAGATAGCGGAACGGCATCTCGGCGGCGCTCAGGTGGCCGCACTGCTCCTTGAGATACTGCTGGTAGCTGCGCGAGTCGGCGACGAGCGCCGGGGTGTAGCAGCCGCGGTCCTGGTGCTTCATCCGCGCCCAGAGGATGCCGCTCTCGGCCTCGAGGGCGGTGGCGAGGGTCGGCAGCTCGACGTCGAGCCGCGGCTGGCGCAGCGGCACCACCGGGCCGGCGACCCGGCGGAAATCGGACGGCAACAGGTCGATATTGTCGTTGACCGCATCCTGCAGACCGCGAACGAACGAGTGGGACAGCGCCATGCTCCGACCTCCTGCAACCGATACTTGGCGACACGCGCGCTCAAGTGTCGAATGTTTGATGAACTTGCAACCGGAGATAATCTCCGCCGCCAGAACTATTGAGTTCCGGTTAACGTGACAACACTTATCGTTTCGATTTTCTTGGAGTTTCCCGAAAAATGAAAAAATTCTTTTCTGAAGTTTTGGAGTAATTTTGCCTGAGATTTTTCGCGCAAGTTTCCGGGCATTCTAGGCAAATGGTCGCCGCACCCAGCCGCAGCCGGACGCAGCCGCCGGCGACGGCCCCGGCGTCCCGCTCCAAGCCTTTGATCCAAAACGCGTTCTTGAAGGGGTCAGACCCCTCCCGCCGCCCGTCGGCGTCAGCCCCAGGGGCCGCGCCGGCGGCGGTTGACCAGCGGCAGCGCCACCACCGCCCCGGCGACGAAGCCGCCGACATGCGCCCACCAGGCCACGCCGGCGCTGTCCGGGGCCGCCACCGCGCTCACCAGCTGCAGCGCGAACCAGATGACCAGCAGCCAGAAGGCGCGGATCTCGTGCAGCAGCATGAAGCTGATCGGGATGAACACCACCACCCGCGACCGCGGAAAGAGCACCAGATAGGCGCCCAGCACCCCGGAGATGGCGCCGGAGGCCCCGACCATCGGGATGGTCGAGCCCGGGTCCGGGGCGATCTGGGCGGCCGCCGCGGCGATGCCGCAGCCGAGATAGAAGAGGAGGAACCGCAGATGCCCCAGCCGGTCCTCGACATTGTTGCCGAAGATCCAGAGGTAGAGCAGGTTGCCGGCGAGATGCAGCCAGCCGCCGTGCAGGAACATCGAGGTGACGAGGGTGGCCCAGGCCGGCACCAGCACCAGCCGCGGCGCCAGCTCGGCCGCACCGGTGACCACGGCCGGGATCAGCCCGAGCCCGAGGATCGCCCGCTGCATCCCCTCGGCTCCCTGGCCGACCTGCCAGAGAAAGACCAGGATGCAGGCGCCGACCAGGGCATGGACCACATGCGGCGTGCGCCGCGCCGGGTTGAGATCCTTGATCGGGATCAACGGCGGCTCAGTCGCGGCTCTCGAACTTGGGCCGGATCTGGGTCAGGGACGGGCAGCGCTTGCGGTTGGGCTCGACCGCGCGCAATGGCGCGCAGGGCACCAGCGTGCGCTTCGCCACCCGCGCCAGCTCCTGGTACTCGGCCGTGCCGCTCGACTTCCAGGCGATCTCCGAGGGATCGAGCGGCCGCACCACCCGGGCCGGGATGCCCGAGACCAGGTGCCCCGCCGGCACCTCGAACCCCGCCTTGACGAAGGCCATGGCGGCGACGAAGGCATTCTCGCCGATCACCGCCCCGTCCATCACCGTGGCGTTCATGCCGACCAGGGCGTTCCGGCCCACCCGGCAGCCGTGCAGGATCGCCCCGTGGCCGATATGCCCGTCCGCCTCGATCACGCACTCCTTGCCGGGAAAGCCGTGCATGACGCAGCCGTCCTGGATGTTGGCGCCGTCCTCGATGATCAGCCGCCCCATGTCGCCCCTGAGCGACACGAACGGCGCCACATAGACGCCGCGGCCGATGATCACGTCGCCGATCACCACCGCCTCGGGATGGACGAACGCCGTGTCGTCGATCACCGGGCGAATCCCGGCATACTCGTAGATGCGGCCCAAGGGGCACCTCCTCAGCTCTGCGTCGCGGCCACCCGCGCCACGCCGCCGGCAGAGCACGGGATCGCCCGTCGGGCAAGAGCCGACCGCGGCCTCTGGCGGGCCCTCAGGGGCTCGGCGGCACCCGCTGCTTGGTGGGGGCGGTCGCCTCGCCGCCCGGGTCGAGCACCGCCAGCGCCGCGGCGATCTGCTGCAGGAAGGCACTCTCGCCGCCCGGCATGCCCTCCTCGGTCGCCACCGCGAGCTCGCTCTCGTCGTATTCCCACTGGCGCAGCAGCGCCACCTTCTGCGCCGCGTCCAGCCCGCCATGCTCGACGATCGCCGCGGGCGAGGCGAAGCTTGCCGCCGGGTTCCTCAACGCCGTCTCGTAGTCGACCGGCCCGGCCATCCGCGTTCCTCCTTCAGGACTCGTTCTCCTCCACCCTCCATATAGGCCGCCGCACGGGCCGGGTCGACCGCAAGCCGCCCCGGCCGCCGGCCGCCCATGACCCCCCGCCGCCTTGACAGGGGAAGGCTCGGGTGGCGAAGCTCGCCCGGCATGTCTGCTGAACCCCGCCGGCCGTGCCGGCCGACCGAAACGGATCACCGATGAGCAAGAACACGAAAAGCATCGCCAACCTCCAGACGGCGCTCGCCATGGAGCTGACCGCCGTCCACCAGTACCTCCTCCACGCCCACACCCTCGACGACTGGGGCCTCGACAAGATGGCCACCAAGATGCGCCTGGAGCTGCAGGAGGAGCTCGGCCACGCCGGCGCCTTCATCGAGCGCATCCTGTTCCTCGGCGGCGAGCCCGAGGTCAGGGCCGGCAAGACCCCGACGCGCGCCACCTCGCTCAAGGCCATGTTCGAATCCGACCTCGCCGAGGAGAAGGGGGCCGTCGCCTTCTACACCGAGGCCGCCGAGGCCGCCGCCGACGACAGCGACATCGGCACCCGCACCCTCTTCGAGAAGGTCCTCCTCGACGAGGAAGGCCACATGGCCTGGCTCGACCTCCAGCTCGACCTCCTCGAGCGCATGGGCGAGCCCGCCTACACCGCCCGCCACATGACCGCCCCCGGCGAGGGGTAGGGGAGGAAAAGAATCAGGGGAGGCAGCGCCTCCCCTGGCCCCACCGGTTTTGGCGGTGGCGGAAGCGGTGGCCTGTGCGGCCTGGCGTAAGGGTTGCTCTTCCGGCATGCTCATGAGCGTTTAGTGACGCAACTGAAGGTTTCGCCTTGTCGCGCCGGCACGTTGGGAGAAGAGCACCGATGGCCTGCAATTCGGGGGCGATCGCAGCTCCTCGGAGACACGTTGGGCCGCCACGCATCAGGACCGGACTCGAGGCCGCTCGAGGACGACCCGCTGCTTCGAGGAGCAGGTCCTGCGCAGGCGCCCCTGCATCGAGCGCGGCTGGTGCGCCGCCGTGCTGGCCGATCCGCTGCGCCGCGAGGTCCAGGACGACGGCCGCAGCCGCTTCCGGGGCCGCGTCCAGCGGCCGGACGAGCCGTTGCCACGTGTCCGCCGCGTCGTCACACTCGAAGACAGCGTGACCGTCCACAATGCGTTCCTCGACCGGACCTGTCGCGAGGCCGAGCCATGAAGCTGCACTACTATCCCGAAACCGACAGCCTCTACATCGAGCTCGAGCCCGAGCCCGGCACCGAGACCCGCGAGATCACCGACGGCCTCAACGTCGACCTCAACGCCAAGGGCGAGGTCGTCGGCCTCGACATCGACCACGCCTCGACGACGCTCGACCTCACCACGCTGGAAACCGAGGGCCTGCCCACGCGCAAGACCCGGGCGGCATGAGCACCACCCAAGCCGATCACGGCCGCCCACCCCGTCATTGCGGGCCGCCCCACCCCGTCATTGCGAGCCGCAGGCGAAGCAATCCACGGAACCCGCGACGCATGGATGGCTTCGCTCCGCTCGCAATGACGCAATCGAGCTGCCGGTCGACAAGGCTTCACTCGCGGTCACCAACGCCCGTCATTGCGATCCTCGTGCCCCCCAATGGTCATTGCGAGCCGCAGGCGAAGCAATCCACGCGCCGGCCCAGGCCTCCCCCCACTCCACGCCGTCATTGCAAGCCGCCCCACCCCGTCATCGCGAGCCGCCACACCGTCGTCATTGCGAGCCGCCACACCGTCGTCATCGCGAGCCGCCCCACCCCGTCATTGCGAGCCGAAGGCGAAGCAATCCACGGGCCGCATGGATCGCGTCGCTCCGCTCGCGATGACGGGCAGATCGACCACTTCGCCGACTTCAAGGGCCTGCAGAGCACGGCCGCCGCCACCGAGCTCTACGCCCATGACCGGCACTGGTCGAACCGCACCCTCTTCGAGGGCGTCCTCCTCGATGAGGAAGGCCACACCGCCTGGCCCGGCCTCCAGCGCGGCCTCCTCGAGCGCATGGGCGAGCCCACCTGCACCGCCCGCCACATGACCGCCCCCGGCGAGGCGTAGGGGAGGGGGGAGGCGAGACGAAAGAGGGCAGGGCAGAAGGAATCAGGGGAGGCAGCGCCTCCCCTGGCCCCACCGGGATTTTGGGGTGGAGCAGGACGAGCCGGACGGGGTGGAAGCGTTTGGTGGCCGAAGCGTCGCGGCCTTCAACCTGTGGCATTCATCGCCGGCTCATGGCATTGAACCGTTGTCGTTGACGAGTCGGGAGCCGCCATGAACGCCGTCGAGATCGAGGAGGCCGTCTCCACCCTCGCCGAAGCGCCCTTCGACGCCGAAGAGTTCCCCTTCGCCTTCCTCGAAGCCTTCGGCAACAAGGCAATCACCATCAAGCGCCTGCGCACCGGCGCCTCGAACAAGTCCGACCTCGGCGGCGTCCTCCAGGCCAACCACATCCACCTCGAGACCTGCGAGCCCGGCGCGGTCGGCGCCACCTTGGCCGCCCTCAAGGCCAGCCCCGCCACCACCAAGGCCAAGGCCAGGTTCGTCCTCGCCACCGACGGCGACACGCTCGAGGCCGAGGACCTGACCGCCGGCGAGACCGTCGCCTGCGCCTGCACCGACCATCGCCGACCTCTACGACCCCGACACCATGCCCGCCGACCTCAGCAGCGCCCACGACCGCAACGATGAAACCCTCGAGCGCACCTGCATCCGCCGCCGCTTCGAGAACGACACCGAGCGCCTCGAGCAGCTGTTCGAGCTCTAAACCAAGATGACCGCCGCCGCGGGAGCAGCGAAGCAGCGCCGACCCGGCCGAGCCGCAGCCAGGAGCTTGTGATGTTGATAACGTAATGTATATCTACATCACCTGATCAACATGGAGACCGCCATGGCGCTCAACGTCAACAACCCGGAGGCCGATGCGCTCACCCGCCGCTTCGCCCGGCTGGCGGGCGTCAGCATCACCGACGCCATCGTCATCGCCATGAAGGAGGCGATCGCCCGGCGCCGGGAAGCGGAGACCCCGCTGGAGACCGCCGCCCGGCTGCGGCAGAAATACGGCGTGACGCTCACCCCCGAAGCCAGGCGGCCGTTGCCCCGCGAGGCGTTCGACGAGCTGTGGGCCGACCGCTGATGTTCGTCGACGCGAGTGCGATCATCGCCCTGCTCGCCGACGAGCCCGAGGCCGAGCGCATCTCCCGTGCCCTGACCGCCGCCCCCGCCCGGATCACATCGCCGGTGGCGGTGCTGGAGGCGGTCATGGGCCTCGCCCGGCCCGACAAGTTCGATCGCGGGCCGGCCGCGGTGCAACCCATCGTGTTGGAGTTCCTGGAGCTGCGCGACATCGAGATCCGCGACCTGCCGCCCGCCACCGAGGTGATCGATCTCGCGGTCGGGGCCGCCGACCGCTACGGCTCCGGGCGCCGCCGCCTGAATCTCGGCGATGGCCTGCACTACGCCTGCGCCCGGCACTATGCCGTGCCGATCCTCGCCACGGCCGACGCGTTCCGCCAGACCGACCTCGACGTCGCCCCCTGACTCGAGGGCTGCACGATGACCCCGCGATCGGTCCCCTCCGTCTCGGTCTCCTACGCCCGCACCGCCCGCGGCGAGGGGTAGGGGAAGGGAAACATCAGGGGAGGCAGCGCCTCCCCTGGCCCCACCGGGATTTGGGGGTAGTGGACCTACGACCTGCGCACCACCCGATGCCCGGAGAGCCGCAGCCCCTTCGCCGCCAACACCGCCGCCCACCCGTCCCGCGTCCCGATCCGGCTCGTATCCGCAAAAAGCCCCTTCGCCTCCTCGGCCCGTGTCAACCGCGCAAACTTGGCCTTCAACGGATGCCCCGCCGCCAAAAAGGCCTCCTTGCGGTGCAGGATCGGCGGATTGCGATACTGGCTATACCGCCGCACCCGCAACCCGAACGTCCGCAAGTTCACCGTCAACGCCTCCGCCAGCGCCGGATGCGGGTCCGTCTCGAACTCGGGATAGCTGAGATAGGAAACCTTGGGCTCGGCGCGCGACAGCTTGACGACGTTCGCTCCCTCGACCCGCCCGAGATACCCCCGGGCACACCCCTCGAACAACCGCAGCGGCACCGGCAGAGCCTGCACCGCCGACTCGTGCAGATAGAGCGCGGAAGGCGTCAGCTTGCCCACCGGCGAATCCCGGCAAGCCGCATCGATAAGCTCGGCACTGCCGATCGACAACAGCAGCTCGTCCGCCGCCCAACACGCCCGCACATAGCTCCCCGCCAACCCCTTGACGTCACCCTGCAGCACCGCCCCGAGTTCGGCGAACCTCGGCCGCCGGACGAACCGCGCCAGCGCCAGATAGACGAGCAAATCCTGCCGCCGCGCCTCGCCGATCGCCGCCCACTGCTCCCGGTCGGTGACCCGCTCCACCACGGCGAACGCCAGCCGCACGTTCCCGAACACCTCGACGAGCCGCCCAACCTCACGCCGTGCGCGCGGTCAATCGAAACGTGCTCTCCAACTCGTAAGCTCCGCCCCAATCTTGGTAACCGGCCGCCGAGGGCCGCCTTCTGCTGCTCTGCGTGATCTGCGAAGTTGC
>CAYWSB010000207.1:0-8192 GCA_964460465.1 uncultured Geminicoccaceae bacterium
GAGGTGGCGGCCGCGGCTGAGCGGGTGGAGCGGACGGCTCCGGTCGCCGCGCCGCCGGCCGAGCCGGCGTTGCCGCTGGCGATCCTGTTCGCGGCCGACACGGCGGCGCTCGACGACGACCACGCGGTCGAGCTCCGGGGCGTGGCCCGGCGGGTCGCGGCAGCTTCCGGCGCCGTCGTCGTCAGCGGTGGCGGCCGGCGCCCGGGCCTCGCCATGGAGCGGGCGCGACGGGTGGCGGCGGCACTCGTCGGGGGCGGCCTGCCGCCGGCGCAGATCGCCATCGAGATGGGTGGCGAGAGCGACGTCGTGGTCGTATACGAGGCCGGGGCCTGAGCCGGCCGCGTGGGTCCGACCCGGATCGTCGCGGACCAGCGACCGCCGCCGTCGTTAACCGGATTTTCAGCCAAAAGGCCCGAAAAGGGCGCATGCCCATGAGCACCAGCGAGTTCCACCGCATCCGTCGTCTGCCGCCCTATGTCTTCGCCGAGGTCAACGCGATGAAGGCGAGGGCGCGCGCCGCCGGCCGCGACATCATCGATCTCGGCATGGGCAACCCGGACCAGCCGACCCCGCAGCACATCGTCGACAAGCTGGTGGAGACGGTGAAGAACGGGCGGACCCATCGCTACTCGACCAGCCGCGGCATCCCCGGGCTCAGGCGCGCGCTGGCCGCCTACTACGCCCGGCGGTTCGGGGTGCGGCTGGACCCCGAGACCGAGGTCTGCGTGACGCTCGGCTCGAAGGAGGGCCTGGCCAACCTGGCCCAGGCGATCACCGCGCCCGGCGACACCATCCTCACCCCGAATCCGTCCTACCCGATCCACCCCTACGGCTTCATCATCGCCGGGGCCGCCATTCGCCACGTCGAGCTGGCGCCGGGCCGCGACCTGATCCGCGACCTGGCCCGCTCGGCCGAGCACTCGGTGCCGGCGCCGACGGTCATGATTCTCAACTTCCCGTCGAATCCGACCGCGCTGCAGGCCGACCGGGAATTCTATCGGGAGGCGGTGGCGCTGGCCAAGGCGCGCGGGATGTTCATCCTCTCCGACATCGCCTATGCCGAGATCTTCTTCGACAGCCCGCCGCCGTCGATCCTCGAGGTCGAGGGGGCGTTCGACGTCGCGGTCGAGTTCTCGTCCTTGTCCAAGACCTACTCGATGCCGGGCTGGCGGATCGGCTTCGCCGCCGGCAACCAGCGGCTGATCTCGGCCTTGACCCGGATCAAGTCCTATCTCGACTACGGGGCCTTCACGCCGATCCAGGTGGCGGCGACGGCGGCGCTGAACGGCCCGCAGGACTGCGTGGAACAGGCGCGGCAGCTCTACCGCGAGCGGCGCGACATCCTGATCGACGGGCTGGCCAAGGCCGGCTGGGCGGTGCCGCGGCCGACCGCCACCATGTTCGCCTGGGCGCCGCTGCCGGAGCCCTGCCGCGACCTGGGCTCGCTGGCCTTCGCCAAGCTGCTGCTCGAGGAGGCCGACGTCGCGGTCTCGCCCGGCATCGGCTTCGGCGAGTACGGCGACGGCCATGTCCGCATGGCGCTGGTCGAGAACAAGCACCGCCTGCGCCAGGCCGTGCGCAACATCCGCACCTTCCTTGCCCGGCGCGGCGTGGCGGCGGCGCGGCTGGCGGAGCCCGTGGCATGAGCTCGGGCAGCCCGTTGCGCGTCGGCATCGCCGGGCTGGGCACCGTCGGCACCGGCACGGTGAAGTTGCTGCGCGGTGCCGCGGCCCTGCTCCGCCAGCGCACCGGCCGGGCGATCGAGCCCGTGGCGGTCGCGGCCCGTGATCGTGGCCGGGACCGCGGCATCGACCTCGCCGGCTGCCGCTGGGTCGACGACGCGCTGGACCTCGCCCGCGCCGGCGATGTCGACGTCGTGGTCGAGCTGATCGGCGGGGCGGACGGCATCGCCCTCGAGCTGACCCGCCTGGCGCTCGGGCACGGCAAGCCGGTGGTCACCGCCAACAAGGCGATGCTCGCCCGCCACGGGGCGGAGCTCGCCGCACTCGCCGAGGCGCACGGCGCCAGCCTCGGCTTCGAGGCTGCGGTCGCCGGCGGCATCCCGATCGTCAAGGGCCTGCGCGAGGGCCTCGCCGGCAATCGCGTCGAGCGCGTGTTCGGCATCCTGAACGGCACCTGCAACTACATCCTGACGGTGATGCGCGAGACCGGCCGCGACTTCGCGGACGTGCTGGCCGAGGCGCAGGCGCTGGGTTATGCCGAGGCCGACCCGAGCTTCGACGTCGACGGCATCGACGCCGCGCACAAGCTGGCGCTCCTGGCCGCCATCGCCTTCGGCGGCCGGCCGCGCTTCGACGCCATCCACATCGAGGGTATCCGCCACGTCACCGCCCTCGACATCGCGTTTGCCGACGAGCTCGGCTACCGGATCAAGCTCCTGGGCACCGCCCGGCTGACGCCGGCCGGCCTCGAGCAGCGGCTGCACCCGGCCATGGTCCGCAAGACCGCCCCCATCGCCCGGGTCGACGGTGTCTTCAACGCGGTCGGGGTGGACGGCGATCCCGTCGGGCTGGTGCTGCACGAGGGCCGCGGTGCCGGCGGTGGACCCACGGCCTCGGCGGTCGTCGCCGATCTGGTCGACCTCGCCCGGGGTCGGCGCCTCGCGACCTTCGGCCTGGCCTCGGCCGCGCTCGTCGATCATCCCGTGGCCTCGATCAGCGCGCACGAAGGGGCCTACTACATCCGGCTGATGGTGCTCGACCAGCCGGGTGTCCTGGCCGACGTCGCCGCCGTCCTGCGCGACCAGGACGTCTCGATCGAGGCGCTGATCCAGCGGGCCCGCAACCCCAACCAGCCGGTGCCCATCGTGCTCACCAGCCATCGGACGGTCGAGGCGCGGATGACCGCGGCGCTGGCCGAGATCGGCCGGCTCGCCACCGTCGTCGAGCCGCCGCGGATGATCCGTATCGAGGCCGATTGACTTTCCCGGCGACCGGGGCGAGTCAAGTCGCCCGGCGGCACCAGCGAGGGGTTAGGATGAGCGACTATCAGAGCGAGGACCGCAATCTGGCTCTGGACTCCGTCCGGGTGAGCGAGGCCGCGGCCCTGGCCTCGGCGCGCTGGATGGGCCGCGGCGACGAGAAGGCGGCCGACCAGGCGGCGGTCGACGCGATGCGCCAGGCGCTGAACGTGCTCGACATCGACGGCCTCGTGGTGATCGGCGAGGGCGAGCGCGACGAGGCGCCGATGCTCTACATCGGCGAGCCGGTCGGCACCGGCAAGGGCCCCAGGCTGGATATCGCCCTCGACCCGCTCGAGGGCACCACGATCACCGCCAAGGGCGGACCCAACGCCATCGCCTGCCTCGCCATGGCGCCGCGCGGCGGCTTCCTCAACGCGCCCGACGTCTACATGCAGAAGATCGCGGTCGGCGGCGGCCTGCCCGCCGGCATCGTCGACATCAACGACAGCCCGGCCGCCAACCTGGCGCGGCTGGCCGAGGCCAAGGACGTCGAGGTCGAGGATCTGGTCGTCTGCATCCTCGACCGCCCGCGCCACGAGCAGCTGATCGCCGAGGTTCGCGCCGCCGGGGCGCGCATCCGCCTGATCGGCGACGGCGACGTGGCCGGGGTCATCGCCACCTCGCGCCCCGGCAGCGGCATCGACATCTACATGGGCTCCGGCGGCTCGCCCGAGGGGGTCCTGGCGGCGGCGGCGCTGCGCTGCATCGGCGGCCAGTTCCAGGGCCGGCTGATCTTCAGGAACGACGAGGAGAGGGCGCGCGCCCGCCGGCTCGGCATCGAGGATCTGGACCGGGTCTACGACATCGACGATCTGGCCAAGGGCGACGTCACCTTCACCGCCACCGGCGTGACCGACGGCACCATGCTCAAGGGCGTCAGGCGGGTCGGCGACCGGCTGTTCACCGAATCCATCGTCATGCGCTCGAAGAGCGGCACGGTGCGGCTGATCGAGGCGGAGCACAACCTGCATCGCAAGCGCGCCGTCGTCCCGCATTTCAGCCACTGAGCGGCGGCCGGTGCCGCCGGTGCCGGCCGCCGCCGGCAGCCGCGACGACGACCGGGCGACCGCCCCCACGGTGCTGGTCGAGCGCTCGCTGACCGGACGCCGCTGGTGCCTGGCCGAGGAGCGGCCGGCGCTCGCCGCCGCGATCAGCCAGCGCCACGGCCTGCCGGAGATCGTCGGCCGCGTGCTCGCCGCCCGCGGGATCGAGCTCGGCGCCGTCGAGCGCTTCCTCGAGCCGCGGCTCAGGGACTGGCTGCCGGACCCGTCGCACCTGCTCGACCTGGACCGCGCCGTCGACCGGCTCGTCGCGGCGGTGCGCGCCCGCGAGCCGGTCGGCCTGATCGGCGACTACGATGTCGACGGGGCGACCGCGACGGCCCTGGTGCGCCGCCATCTGGAGGCACTGGGCGTGCCGGTCGAGGTGCGCATCCCCGACCGCCTGGCCGACGGCTACGGCCCCAATCCGGCCGCGATCGCCGGCCTAGAGGCCGCCGGCTGCCGGCTGATCCTCTGCCTCGACAGTGGCACCACCGCCTTCGCCCCGCTGGCCGAGGCCAGGGCGCGCGGCCTCGACATCGTGGTCGTGGACCACCACAGCGCCGAGCCCGACCTCCCCGCCGCCCATGCGGTGGTCAACCCCAACCGCCAGGACCAGGCGAGCCCGCTCGGCGATCTGGCCGCTGTCGGGGTCGCGTTCGTCCTGCTCGTCGCCCTCAACCGGGCGCTCAAGGCGAGCGGCGCCGCCCGGCCGCCCGACCTGCTGGCCAGCCTCGACCTCGTGGCGCTGGGCACCGTCTGCGACGTGGTCCCGCTCCTCGGGCTCAATCGCGCCTTCGTCGTCCAGGGCCTCAAGGTGGCGGCCGCCGGCGGCAACGCGGGAATCGCGGCGCTGGCCGAGGCTGCCGGCATCGCCGGGGTCGCCGAGGCGCGCCAGCTCGGCTTCATGCTCGGCCCCAGGCTCAATGCCGGCGGGCGGATGGGCGAGAGCGGCCTGGGTGCGGCTCTGCTGGCGACCGGCGATCCGGCCACCGCACGGGCGATCGCCGCCCGGCTCGAGGCGCTCAACGCCGCCCGGCAGGCGCTGGAGGGGCAGATCCTCGCCGCCGCCCAGGCCGCGGTCGAGCCGCAGGCCGAGGCGGACGCGCCCGTGCTGCTGGCGGCGGGCGCGGGCTGGCATCAGGGCATCGTCGGCATCGTCGCCGCCCGGCTGGCCGAGCGCTTCGCCCGGCCGGCCGTGGTGATCGGGCTCGACGGCGGCATCGGCAAGGGCTCCGGCCGGTCGCGGCCGGGCTACGACCTGGGAGCCGCCGTTATCGCCGCCCGGCAGGCCGGCCTGCTCGCGGCCGGCGGCGGGCATCCGATGGCGGCCGGGCTGACGGTCGAGGCCGGCCGCCTCGACGCGCTGCACGCCTTTCTCTGCCAGCACCGGACGTCTCCGGCCTTCACCCCCGGCCGCGCCGAGCTGCGCCTCGACGGTGCGCTCGGCCTCGGTGCCGTCAACCTGCCGCTGGCGCTCAAGCTCGAGCGCCTCGGGCCGTTCGGCGCCGGCCATGCCGAGCCGCGCTTCGTGCTCGAGGCCGAGCGCATCGTGCAGGGCCGCGTCGTCGGCCGCGGCCACGTCTCCTGCCTGCTGCCGGTCCCTGCCGGTGCGGCCGTGCGCGGCATCGCCTTTCGCGCCATGGAGACGGGTCTCGACCGGGCGCTCCTGGCCGGCGGGCCGCTCCGCCTCGCCGGTCGCATCCGCCGCGACCAGTGGCAGGGCCAGGAGCGCGTCGGCCTCGAGATCGAGGACGCCGCACCGCCCTCGTGAGCGCGCCCTCGAGCGACGGGGCGCGCCCTTCCATCAAGTAGGCCTCGAACCCCCGGGCAAACTTCTCATGGTGCTCGCGGCCTGTGTCCGAGGTGTCGATCACGCCGAGCCAGCCGAGAAACTCCTGGTATTCCGCGCGAATGTGCGCTGGCGTGCCCGGCTCGGCGTCGAGCTGGCCATGGACCGCGAGGAACAGGTGGCCCGCCTCGTGCAGGACGGTAGACAGGCTGTCACCCTGGCAGAGCCGGAGCAGGGTCCGGCCGTCCGGCATGAAGGTGAAGGCCCCGCGCGGGTCGCCTTCGCCTTGCTCGAGGGTGCGCCCCCCGGGTGCCGGCCGGCGCCGCGTCGCCTTGCGCGCCGTCCGCCCCGGCGCCACGTGACTAGGAGCGCCGCGCCGGGACAGCCACCCCGGCGGCCTCTGCGAGGTCGCGGAAAGTGCAGATCGACTTTTCCGCCCGGCGCTCACCCTTCCGATAGGCGGACAAGACCCAGGCGTCGCGGCCTTCACCCCGCCGCTCGAGGTCTGTGGCTGCCTTGCCGTCGGCACTTTCGAGGGTCACGCGGTTTGCCGTCCGGCTCTCGACCGTCGGTGGCGCGAAGCGTGCCGACAGATCCGCGACGACCTTCTGGTGGTCGGCGAGCAGCATCGCCAGCCGGCAGCCGTCGCTCTTGCCCGTCGCCGCCTCGCCCCGTACCCGCGAGATCGGCGCGACCTCCGGGTGCCAGACTGCCCCCGGCGCCTCGCCGGTGCCGCGTGCCTCGTGCTCCACCGCGGCCCCGAGATGGTCGCCATCGTGGCCGACCAGCACCGGGCCGACCAGCACCGGCCCGAAAGGCCCGGCCGCCTCGGCCCGCTGGAACGGCGTCGCCCCTTCGGCCGCGCCATCCGCCGAAGCCGGTGCGGCATCGCGGATCGCCGCGGCCGGATCCGCGAGCGTGGCCGTGGCCGGGTCGAGGCCGGGCTCGGCCAGGGTGTCGACCAGCTAGCACCGTCCCCGCTTGTCGACGGCCGCGACCTTTCGGGCGTCCGTGGGCCGGGCGCCGTCGCCGGGCAGCCCACCGCGCCGGGCAGCATGCCCGTCCTGATGCCCGGCCGCCTCGTCGCGCTTCCCGAGCCGCACCCGCGGGAGCTGCCGCGTGCGGCCGGTCCCGGCGTCCACGTCGAGGAACGACGCCAGGAAGGCGCGGCCGTCGACGGGAGCCCGTCCCCGAAAGGCGTCCGACTGCCGCAGGGCGAGGTGCAGCGGAGGCTTGCCGTCCCGCTGGCGGACGGCGGCGCGCGCCGCCTCGAGGACCGGCGCCCTCGTTTCGCGGTCGCCTTGGCGGACCCATTCCGACGCGGCAGCGAGGAGGGCGTGCCCCAGGGGCCCAGGGCCGCCCCTGTTCTCTCGGGAGCTTTTCCACGAGGGCGATGTCGCCATGGGGCCGGGCGAGCAGCGCGCCACGACTGCGACGCCGGCCGTCCCAGGCATAGCCGGCCCTCGCCGTCGGCGGGCTGCCCGGCTCCGAGCGGCCGGTGCTCGTGCCGAGGAACCGCGCGGCAAAGGGCCGGTTCGCCGCCGCCTCGACATCGTTGGCGCGGATCATCACGGGCGGATCCGGCGTTGGTCCGGCGGCGTCCGTCCTCGCCTGCTCGGCTGTCGACATGCTTGCCCTGATGGGGAGGTCGGCACTCCCGCCGAAAGCCTCCTGCCGACCGAACGTCCCGGCGGTCAGGCGACGAGCAGCAGGAGGACGAAGAGCAGGGTGGCCGCGCCCGCCAGGGCGAGGCTGGCCCAGGCGAAGAGCTGCCAGGGGGAAATCGGCGATGCCGGCTCGAACGGCTCGTCCGGCGGCAGGAGCGGCGTCGGGTCGGGCACCGGGGCCGCCGCCGGCGGCGCGCCGGGCGCGGCTTGCCGGAGTGCCGTGCGCGGTGGCGCCACGAGCCGCACGGGGCCGGCCGGACGCTTGCGCTCCGGCTTTTCCAGCTTGAGGATCACGCGGGCGGCGCTCTGGTCGGTGTGACGGTTGTAGCGCTCGTTGACGACGCGCACGCCCAGCACGTCGAGCCGGCGGGCGATGTCCTCGGCCTCGGCCACCGCCTCGGCCGCGCTCGGTGCCGTGCAGTCGATCACCCAGCGGTCGCCGCGCCGGACGTGCACCTCGAAATAGCTTACGACGGCGTCTTCCGGCGCCAGGCTGGGCGTGGCGACTGCCTCGGCCATGCTCGCTCCTCGGTCGATCCGCGGGCAGCATGCCCGAAGACGATTAAGATCCGGTAAGCGTCGGGCGGTTGATTTGCCCGTCGAGACCCACTAGATCGGGCCGTGCGCTGGCCAGCGTCCCCATCGTCTAGCGGTCAGGACATCACCCTTTCAAGGTGAAGACACGGGTTCGATTCCCGTTGGGGACGCCA
>CAYWSB010000208.1:0-8171 GCA_964460465.1 uncultured Geminicoccaceae bacterium
CGGCGAGCCAACGACGAAGCAGGTGCTCCCCCGTGGGGCCGCGGGGTCCCCACGGCCCCGCGGGCTGCCAAGCTCACCTTCGGTCGGCTTGCGATCGGCTCCGGCTTTGTCGCCGAGCTCGCCCGATGCCCCAGCATCGGGCTGCGCTCGGCTTCGCGCCGGCGGACGATCGCAAGCCGATGAAATGCCCAGAAAACTTCTCGGACAGGCTCTAAGGCGTGGCCGGCCGGAGATCAAGCGGCGGCGCTGCCGCGGCGGGCCGCACCCGGCATTTTGCCTTGACGCTCGCCGGCCCAGGCTGTCCCATCGGCCGAGCGCCCAAGGGACAGACAGGAACAGGGAGCCAGCATCATGACGACGCGCATGCCGTCCGAGCGCCTCCATCCCAAGGTCGGGGAAGCCCTCGACCTCCTCCAGCGCGGCAAGCTCGACCGCCGCGGCTTCGTGCGGATCGCCGCCCTGCTCGGGGTGGGTGCGGGTGCCGCCTACGCCATGGCGGGCCTGCCGGCCCCGGCCATGGCCGCCGACGACCTGCCGTTCCCCGCGCCCGAGGGCAGCCCGGCCGCGGGCGGCGTGCTGCGGGTCGGGATGATGGTCCAGCGGATGGACGACCCCGCGACCTTCTCCTGGACCGAGATGTCGAACCAGGCGCGGCACATCGTCGAGTACCTGGCGATGACCGGGGTCGACAACGTCACCCGGCCGATGCTGGCGCGGCGCTGGGAGGCCTCGGACGACCTCATGACCTGGACCTTCCACCTCCGGCCCGGGGTCAAGTGGCACAACGGCGACGCGTTCACCGCCGCGGACGTCCGCTGGAACGTCGAGCGCTGGGCCGACCCGGCGACCGGCTCCTCCAATATCGGGCTTTCCGCGATCGCGTCGCTGGTCGACGACATCGACACCGGCGAGCAGAACGACGACGGCACGCCCAGGATGGTCAAGCGGCTGCGCGACGGGGCGATCGAGGTGGTCGACGAGCTGACCATCCGCTTCCACTGCAAGCAGCCGGTGCTGTCCTTCCCGGAGGACCTCTACAACTACCCGGCGGCGATCGTGCACCCGTCGTTCACCGCACCCTTCTCCGACAACCCGATCGGCACGGGCCCGTTCACGCTCGGCCAGCTCGCCGTGGGCGAGCGCTGCATCCTGACCCGGGTGCGGGAGACGGCCGACGGCCAGCCCTTCACCTACTGGGGCGGCGACGTCTTCGTCGACGAGATCCACTACTACAACTTCGATGCCGAGAACCAGCTCGTCGCCTTCGCCGGCGGCGACGTCGATGCGATCTTCAGCTTCGGCCACGAGCAGATGGCCTTCGCCGAGGCGCTCGACGGCACCATCCTGCCGGCCAGGACGGCGCAGACCCTGGCCGTCCGGGTCAAGGTCGACCAGGAGCCGTTCACCAACAAGACGCTGCGCCAGGCGATGCAGGCCGGACTCGACCGGGCGCGCATCCGCGAGCTGGTGTTCGGCCTGGCGGGCGACGTCGGCGAGGACCACCACGTGGCCCCGGTCCATCCCGAGTACTTCCCGCTGCCGCCGCTGGTGCGCGACGTCGCCCGGGCCAAGGCGCTGCTCGCCGAGGCCGGCTATCCGGACGGCATCGATCTTTCCGTCGACGTCGGCAACACCAACGGGGTCTGGCAGCAGTCGGTCTGCGAGGCGATGCGCGACCAGTGGCGGGAGTGCGGCATCCGCCTCAACATCAACGTCATGCCGGCGTCGCGCTTCTGGGAGATCTGGGACCAGACGCCGTTCGGCGCCACCTCCTGGACCCACCGCCCGCTCGGCACCATGGTGCTCTCGGTCGGCTACCGGGCGGGCGTGCCCTGGAACGAGAGCAACTACGCCAACCCCGACTTCGAGGCGGCGCTGAACGAGGCCGAATCGATCCTCGACCCGGACGCGCGCCGGGTGGTGATGGAGCGGGTCCAGCAAATCATGCAGGACGACGCCTTCGTCTTCCTGCCGGTCTGGCAGCCGGTCTACACCATCGCCCGCGGCAACGTGCACGGCTACCCGGCCCATCCGACCACCTACCACCAGTTCAACAAGGTCTGGGTCGGCTGAGCCCCGACCGGGCGAGCGATACTGGAATACTGTCCTATTCCGCGCGCCCGGTCAAGCCCGGCCGGGTTCGCTCGGCGGATTCGGGCTCCCGGGTTCGTCCGCCCGCGGCCGGATCGCCCGAAACTTCACCCCGGCCAAAAATCGCGCCCGCCAGGCGACTGAAAAACAACGCGAAACGAAAGGCCGGTGCGACATCCTGTCGGCCCGGGTTCGTTCCGATCTCCGACCCCGCGCGCCAGGGGCGTGCACGCCCCTGGCGCTACCCCTTGATGCCACAGCCGCGCCAGACAGCGTTCGTTCGTCGATTCATTGGGTTCGTTCGTCGCGAAAAGGGCCAAATGCGCCGCTCCATGCGCCATAAGGAACGCTTATGGCGCGTATAACGGCGAAGATTATGACAAATGGTGCGTATGGCGGCGCATGGCTCGGGTTCCTGCGCCGCTATACGCGCCAACCCGAGGGCCGATGGCGCGTATAGCGGTGCAGAATCGGGCCGATCATGTGCCGGCACATGATCAGTCATAAGCATTCGTTATGACCCTCCGCGCCGGGTTTTTCCGCCGATGGGGGATTTTTCGGGTAATTCGGCTGGATTTTTGGGCGTACAGCGGCGGCATTCTCTCGATCCGGGTCGACTTTTCTTGGCGGCGGGCCGAGCGCGGTGCCGACCTCGGCGTGCGCGCGGGTGGTCGACGGAAAGAGGAAGGGGATGATGATCATCCCCTTCGACCCCTGCGGTCCTTTCTTTCGGTGGTGGTGGCGTGCGGGTCGGCATCACTGCGGGCCGCAGGGTCGTGCTGCGCTGTGCGGCCAGGTGGGGCTCACCCAGATGCCGCGACGACGGGTGATCCGGTTTTCTGGGCCTTTGCAAGGGCTTGGCCAATGCTGGCGGGCGGGGTCGCGGAAAATGGCGGGAGGGCTTGGAAAATCGGTTGATTGTCGGCTAATATTCCTTTCTCTGCCGCCGGACATCCACTGCTCGAGGAGCATGGTCATGGTTTTTCAGGCGAACGGGCTGCGGGACGCGTTCGAGGGGCAGGGCGAGGCGGGGTTCATGGGCTCCTGCCGCTTCCCTGGGACCTATGCCACCTACGACACGCTGGAGGCTGTCCTGCGGCCCGGTTACTTCAACAGCGTCTCGCGGCTCCCTCTTTCCTGGTGCCTATCGGCCGGTCGGCCTGCTTGAGGCGGTCATGGTGCGCGGCCGGGGCGAGGACGGGCAGATGCGCGTCCGGCTGGTGCAGGACTACGGCCGGCCCGGCGACCCGGACGCGGCGCTCCTCGAGACCAAGCGCGGTCGCGGCCGTCCGGCCAAGAGCGGGACCGAATGACGAGCGGCGCGTTCGACCCGTTCGACCTGCCGGCCAGCTTCGACCCGCTGGGCAGCGAACTGCCTCCGCCGCCAGGCCGGCGGCGGGGGGCGGGCGATGCCGGGCCGGGCCGGCAAGAGGGGCGGTGCCGTCGGATCGGCCGGTCAATCCTCGCCTTGCCCATCTGCTGCCGAAGGCCGAGGTGCCGGCCGCCAACGGTGGAACCGATGCTGGAAGAGCCGACGGCGCGACCGACACCACGACCCGGCTCTCGGCCGTCGAGGGCGATCTGGCGACCCTCGTCGCCCGGCTCGACGGTCTCCAGGCAGTAACCGACCGCAAGCTCGACAGCCTGGAGGAGCGGCTGCTGCGCGCCGTCGGCCATCTGCTCGACGAACGCCTTGGCCGGCGCTGACGGGGAGGGAAGGCAAGCGAAGGCAAGGGGATGACGCTCAGACTGTGCGAGAATTCGGCCGCTGGGTGAGTTGGGAAGGCCTTCCCTGAGGGGTTGGCGCGGCGGCGAGGCGGCCGGGGACTGCTCGCTCGCCCTCAGGCGAGGGCTTCGAGCAGCCGCTTGCTGCCGTGGATGGTGGCGAGGCGTTTGAGATTGAAGGCCAGGGTCAAAAGCTTGCTCTCGGTCGTGGCCTTGGCCTTGCCGCGGAGCAGGAATCGGCCGCTTCTGCAGGGATCCATGGGCATCCAGCGTTTCAGGGTAGCGAAGGCCGGCTCGACGCTCTGCGCGCGCTTGTTCATCAGCTCGGGCTCGGCCTTCAGCCGTGCGGTCACCCGCTCGAGGGCGTCTTCGTGGATCAGCCGAGTGACGTGCCGGACCGGGGCCTTGGTGCATTGCGGCTTCAGTGGGCAGACGCGGCAGTCGGCTTTTTTGGCGGTGTAGACGATGGCGCCGTCCTGTGGCGTCGCCTGCGGCTTCAGCTCTTTACCGGCGGGGCAGATCAGGCGGTCGTTGTCGGCGTCGTAAGCGAAGGCGGTCCGGTCGAAGAAAGCACCGTGTGGGTTGACCGTGCGGGTCACCGGAAAGACCGGCGCCCCACCCCGCGGCAGCAGGCTGCCGCGGGGACCCCGACGGCCAGGCCCAGTCGCTCGCAAGCGACGCTGCGGGGTGCGGGGTCCCCGCAGCCCCGCACGGCGGCGTCTTTGGCACTGGAATAGCCGGCATCGGCCAGCAGGGTGACGGCCGGCTCACCGCCGTCCCCGTCGAGCGGCTGGACCGCCAGCACCTCGGCCGCCCCCGGCGCCAGCCGGCCGCTGTCGGACGGGTTCGCGACCGCCTCGGCGTCGAGCACGATCTGCAGCTCTGCATCGCCCTGCGGGGCCGTGGGGACCCCGCAGCCCCACGTGGCGAAAGCTGCACGTTGTAGCTCGGCTGCCAGCTGCCTTGTTGGCCGAACACGACGGCCCCGCCGCGGCCAGCCGGCCGCGGCATCCCCGGCAAAGAGCCGATGGCCGAAGGCCATCGGTGGCTCACCCACCACCAGCGACCTGGCCTGCGTCGCTGCCAGCGCCTCACGCTTCTGCCCGACCTCGCTCTGCAATTCCTCGACCGCCGCCCTGATCCGCGCCTTCTCCGCCTCGACCTCGTCCGGATCGGTGGCCTCATCGGCCGTTGCCAGCTCCTCCAGATAGCGCCCGATCGCGGCCTCGTGCGCGGCGATCTCGGCCGCAACCTGCTCCCGCTGCTGCCGCTTCCTGGCACTGCTGGCCGCCGCGAACCGGCTGCCGTCAAGTGCCACCACCCGCCCCGCGATCAAGCCGCGATCGAGCGCAAAGCGCACGAACGCCCGACACGCCGCGGCGACGCCGTCACCGTTGTCCTTGCGGAAGTCCGCGATCGTTTTGAAGTCCGGCCGCAGCCGCCGCAGCAACCACGCCAGCTCCAGATTGGTCCAGCATGCACGCTCCAGGGCCCGGCTCGACCGCACCCCGTTCATGTCGCCGTAGACATAGAGCCTGAGCAGGTCGCCCGGATGGTAGCCCGGACGCCCGATCCCCGAAGCCCGCGCCCGGGCGAAGCCGAGCTCGCCGAGATTGAGCCCGGCCACGAACGCGTCGATCACCCGCACCAGTGCATCCGCCGGCACCAGGTCGTCCAGCCGGTCGGGAAACAGCACCGCCTGCTGCCGATCCTCGCCCGCAATGAACCCCGCCATCAGAGCCTCCGGTGTCGTTACCGCGAGGCCTACGAATCACATCCTGATCCGTGAGGGAATCCGGAACACATTCCAGAATGCCGATGCCGCCGGTCGATCATGCCGGGTTTTCACACGGTCTGACGCTCATCCCCTTGGACCCCTGCGGTCTCTTTGCGCTGGTGCGGTCGGGGGTGCCGACGGGCGAGCCCCCTTGCTGGTGGCAGGGTTGGTCAGGGCCTTTGCCGCGGGCCGTTCCATTCCGGCAGCTGCTGGTCCTGGTGCAGGCGGAGGCGCTGGTAGCGCATCGCCTCCAGGATGGCGTCGCTGGCCAGGGTGGGCGTCGTGTGCTCGGGGACGAAGCGACTGTCGTGCTGGAAGGCGAGGCCGGTACCGCTGGCGGAAGCGGCGTGCGAAGGGGCCTCGATGGGCAGGGTGGCGCGGGCTTCCTCTTCGAACCGCGTCATGCGCCGGGTGAACCGCCGGTCGCGATAGGCGATTGTCCACCAGTCGCCGATGCGGCTTTCGGCGCGCTGCAGCAGGTCGAGCGTCACGAGCCTGTCGCGCTTCTCGTTGTTGATCCGTCGCGTCGACGGCATCAGGTTCCAGAGATCGTCGCAGGGCCACGCGGCGAAGGGAAAGCAGTGGTCGATGTCGACCCTGGCGAGGTCGGTGATCCGGTCGCCGCTCCAGACGCAATGGATCGGCTTCTTCTCGTCGAGCAGGTGGCCGATGATCCGGCGCACCTCCAGGGTGTCGCGCTGAGGGTCGATCCAGCGGAGTGCCGAGTTGATGGCCTGGAGCGGCACCTCGCGGTCCTGCCGCCGGGCATAGGCCTCGATCAGCTTGGTCCACTCGGCGAGCAGCATCGGCTCGATCCAGGCAGAGAGGCGGCGGAGTGCCATCCAGAGATGCAGCGGCACGCTGGTCCGCCCGTAGGACCAGAGGAAGTCGCCGTCGACGGTCAAGGTGGCGCCCGGTGCGAGCCGTGGACGGCCGGCATAGCGCGTCGGGAAGATCGGGCTCTTGTCCGCGAAGGTGAGATAGTGGGCGGGCATGGTGGCGATGGTCGACGCCGCATCGCCAACGGCTGCGGCGATCGCGCGGCTGTGCGGGGCGGCGAACACGGCACCGGGGCGAAGCTCGAAGGGCGAGGCGACGCCCATCGCCCAGAAAGCATCCTTGACGAAGCCGAGGCCCGTCCCGCCGCGATGGCCCGGCGCCTGGGGGATGTCCTCCTCGACCAGCCGCTTGAACATCCTGAGCCAGTAGAGCGCCACGAGGCCGAGCGGCAACTCGACGTGGTCGTCGGCGTAACGCGCGAACGAGGCGGACTGGTCGGCGATGCGGGCGATGACGCGCAGGAGTGCCAGCTTGTAGGTGGCGGACTTGGCGTCCTGCAGGATGATCCCGCGCACCAGCGGCAGGGCACCGGTGGCGTCGCCGGGAAGGTCGAGGACGATGCCGGTCCACGAGATATCGGCGCGGCCGGCGGCGTCGGCCGAGCGGGTTATCGCACGGACGTTCAGCCCGTGCTCGATGGCCAGGCGCTCGACCTCGTCGCTGGTGACGACATGCATCGGCCGGTCGAACGGCAGCGGCCCCTGGCGCAGGCTCATGATCAGCCGGCCGCCGGGCTTGAGCAGGGTCACGAGCTTCCTGAACGCGCGGCGTCGGTCGGCAGGTGCCACATGCATCCAGACCGCACTCAGCCAGATCAGATCGGCCAGCACGCCCCGCTTGAGCAGCTTCTCCAGGCCGGGCAGACGATCCGCTTCCCAGGCGATGCCGGGCAAGGGATGCAGCGCCTGGGCATGGCGCCGCAGGCGGTCGGCGGGCTCGACGGCGATGACGCTCCAGCCCTTGCCGGCGAACCACGCGGCATCGCGGCCGCTGCCGGCGCCGATGTCGAAGACGAGGCCTGGCGTCGTGGGCAAGTGAGCCAGGACGGCCGCATGCGCCGCCTCGAACGCAACCCGCTCCCAGCCCGCGGCGTAGGCTTCGAAGCCGTCATCGTAGGGCTGGACGGTGTCGGCGGGCACGTTTGGCTCTCGGTGGCGGTCGACAACGCATGCCTATAGCACGGTGGCCAATTGAGCGAGGCCGCCGGCGACGTGCATCGGCACTTCGGGGCCCGCGGCATGTCGAACGCCGCAAGCAGAGGCCGGGCACATGTCAGCACCCGAACATCAGCCCCGTCGAGGGCGGAATTCTCGCTTGAAGCCGACGGGGCGTCCACCAATGTCTCCCCAGGTCGAACGTGGGCGCGATGTTGCGCCCGAGCCACACTCTCTGATCTATGCGGGAAATTTTTCCGCCGAACCAATAAGGCATCTTGCACGTGATCATGGCATCATAATAAGGTCAATGTCCGAAATGATAGGCGCCATTTTGGCACCTTAAAAGAACTGCCTCAAGTTCCCTGGCTTTGTTGCCTGCCAGCACTCTGCCAGTTTGCCCACATGACATCACCGGTAGATGAAAGATGCTGTCGGTTCATTTCTTCGTTCTCGTTATGCCACTGATTATTCAGCGCGATATTGCCTCAACGTCAGACCAAAAAAAGAGTTTTCTGCTGCTTCTCTAAGAGCCTGTCCGAAAAGTTCTTGTGCGCTCTTGGTTGCTTGCGAGTCTCCTGACG
>CAYWSB010000209.1:0-8088 GCA_964460465.1 uncultured Geminicoccaceae bacterium
TGCGGTGGGCTGGGGCCTCGCGCCGATGGCCCTGGCAGTCGGTCCGGCCCTCGGCATCTGGGCGATGCTGGTGCTCAGGCGGCGGCCCGAGGCGCGACGGCTGGCGGCGGGGCGGCGGTGAATTCCACGTTCGCAATCGAAAATTCCACGCTCGCTTCGACGCAAACGCAAACGACCGCTTTCTAAACCGATCGACGTCGAGGCCGGGCAATGGAGCATCGGCCAAACCATCAGGGACCCCGTCGGGGTCCTCATCAGGGATCAAGGAGCAAACCAATGACCACGATGACCATGACCCAGGACGCCCCCGCGAAGCCCCGCCAGGCGCCGATGCCCCGGCACGGGGTCGACACGCCCAAGCTGTTCGCCACGATCGACGTGGTCCGCTCGCAGCCCGAGCTCGCCCAGTTCCAGTTCCGGGCCACCGGCCGCTGGATGAAGGGCACCCACAGCCGCACCACCATGGCCGCCTTCGCCGGCGCCGGCGGCGAGCACCAGCACGTGGCATCCTACAAGGCCGACATGGACCACCCGGCCGTGCTCTGCGGCGAGGACAACGGTCCGACCCCGGTCGAGTACCTGCTGGCCGGGCTCGCCGGCTGCATCACCGCCGGCGTCGCCAACATCGCGGCTGCCCGCGGCGTGACGCTCGACGCGGTCGAGGCCGAGGTGGTGGGCGACATCGACCTGCAGGGCATCCTCGGCCTCTCCGACGAGGTCCGCAACGGCTTCAACGCGATCCGCGCCACCTTCCGGGTCGAGGGCGACGCGCCCAAGGAGAAGCTGGCGCAGATCGTCGAGCAGGCCCGCGCCCGGTCGGCGGTGTTCGACGTGCTGACCAACGGTGTCCCGGTCGAGATCAGCATGGCCGACTAGGCCTGCCCGGGACGCAAGTGACTGCCGGACGCCGCCGGCCGGCCTCGAGCCCGGCCGGCGGCAGCGGGGGACGACGTGCCATGACCACCACCACCCAGGCGATCATCATCGGTGCCGGCCAGGCCGGCCTGGCGATGAGCTGGTGCCTCGGCCGCCGCGGCGTCGCGCACGTGGCGCTGGAGCGTGGCCGGATCGGCGAGCGTTGGCGGTCCGAGCGCTGGGACAGCCTGCGGCTCCTGACCCCCAACTGGCTGACCCGGCTGCCGGGCCTCGTCTATGCCGGCCCCGAGCCCGAAGGCTTCCTGACGATGCCCGAGGTCGCGGGCTTCCTCGACGACTATGCGCGGATCGCCGCGGCACCCGTCGAGACCGGGACCACCGTGCGCCGCGTGCGCCGCATCGGCGACCGTTACAGCGTCGAGACCGATCGCGGCACCTGGCACGCCCCGGTCGTCGTCGTCGCCACCGGCTATTGCGACAAGCCCAGGGTTCCCGCGGCGGCCGCCGGCCTGCCCGACTGGGTCCACCAGATCACGCCCACGGCCTATCGCACCCCGGACTCGCTGCCGGACGGTGGCGTGCTGGTCGTCGGCGCCTCTTCCTCGGGTGTGCAGCTCGCCGACGAGCTCCGCTCGAGCGGTCGCGACGTCACCCTGGCCGTCGGCCGCCACATCCGCCTGCCGCGCCGCTACCGTGAGCGCGACATCATGTGGTGGCTCGACCGGACGGGCATCCTGACCAAGCCCGCAGCCCGGGTCGCCGACCTCATGGCGGCCAGGCAGGAGCCGTCGCTGCAGCTGGTCGGCTCGCCCGAAGGCCGTGACGTCGACCTCGAGCACCTGGCGCAGGGCGGCATCCGGCTGGTCGGCCATCTGGCCGGCATCGAGGGGAGCCGGGTCCGTTTCGCCGGCGACCTGCACGAGACGACAGCTGCCGCCGAGCAGCGGCTGCAGCGGCTGCTCGCCAGGCTCGACCGCACCGCGATCGCGCTTCAGCACACCGTTCCGGTCGAGCGCGTGCCGTCGATCGTGCTCGGCGCGCCCGAGACCACGCTCGACCTCGAGGCCGCCGGCATCCGCACCGTGCTCTGGGCCACGGGCTTCAGGCGCGACTACGCCTGGCTCGACGTCCCCGTCCTCGATGCGGCGGGCGAGATCGTCCACGACGGCGGCATCACGCCCTCGCCCGGCCTCTATGTGCTCGGCCTGAACTTCATGCGCCGCCGCAACTCGAGCTTCATCGCCGGTGCCGGCCAGGACGCGGCCGAGCTCGCCGACGACATCCTGGCCCGGCTCGCGGCCCGGCCGCGGCAAGCCGCCTGAGGGGAGGAACGACCATGACCAGCCACGAGACCTTTGACGTCGTCGTCATCGGCGCCCGGGCGGCCGGGGCCGCCACCGCCATGCTGCTGGCCAGGCGCGGGCTCGACGTGCTGCTCGTCGATCGCGGCACCTACGGCAGCGACACGCTCTCGACCCACGCATTGATGCGCGGCGCCGTCCTGCAGCTCCAGCGCTGGGGGCTGCTCGATCGGGTCGCGTCGAGTGGCACGCCGCCGGTCCGCCGCACCGCGTTCCACTATGGCGACGAGGTCGTCGACATCGCCATCAAGGCGAGCCACGGCGTCGACGCGCTCTATGCGCCCAGGCGCACCGTGCTCGACCCCATCCTGGTCGACGCCGCGCGGGCCGCCGGTGCGACCGTCCGCTTCCAGACCGGGCTCAAGGACCTCGTGCGCCGGGCCGACGGCCGCGTCGCCGGCGTCGTCCTCAAGGGGCCCGTGGACAGCACCTACACGGTCGGCGCCGGTCTGGTGATCGGCGCCGACGGGACGGGCTCGACCGTGGCCCGGCTGGCCGGCGCGGGTTTCGAGGAGCGCTGCGCCAATGCCGGGGCCGTCATCTACGGCTACTGGTCCGGCCTGCCGAGCGATGCCGGCTACCGGTGGCACTACCGCCCCGGGACCAGCGTCGGGGCGATCCCGACGACCGGCGGGCAGACCTGCGTCTTCGCGGCGATGCCGCCGGCCAGGCTCAAGGGTGCGGCTGGCGCCGACCTGCCGGCACTCTACCACGCGGTGCTCGACGAGTGCGCGCCGGACGTCGCGGCGCTGCTGGCCGGCGCCAGGCTCGAGAGCCGCCTCCTGGCCTTCGCCGGGCGGCCGGGCTTCCTGCGCCAGGCCTTCGGCCCCGGCTGGGCGCTGGTCGGCGACGCCGGCTACTTCAAGGACCCGATCACCGCGCACGGCATCACCGACGCGTTCCGCGACGCCGAGCTCTTGGCCGATGCCGCGGTGCAGGGAACCGACGTCGCTTTCGCCGACTACGCGGCCGAGCGCCGGGCGCTGTCCACGGCACTGCTCCGCATCACCGACGAGATCGCCGGCTTCGGCTGGGACCTCGACCGGCTGGCCTTCCTCCATCTGGCCCTGAACAAGGCGATGCAGGCGGAGGTCGAGCACCTGGCGGGCCTGCCGGCCGTGCCTCTCGGGGGTCGGTCGACGCCGGCCTTCGCACCCTTGCCCCCCATCAGCCTGGAGACGCTGCCATGACGACGACCGCCACCATGCTCCGCACCGTCTGGGACCAGACGCTCAAGGGCCGGCCCGAGATCGGTGCGGTGGCCGAGCGCTCGCGCCGCACCTCGATGGGCGATGTCGAGCTGTTCACCGCGATGACCGGCGACCGCAACCCGTTGCACTACGACGCGGCGCTGGCCACGGCCTCGCCGATGGGCGGGCTGATCGTCCAGGGCGGGGTGACGACCGGCATCCTCAATGCGCTGGTCGCCGAGGACCTGCCCGGGCCCGGCACCGTCTTCCTCGGCGTCGAATGGCGCTTCAAGAAGGCGGTCAAGGTCGGCGAGGCGATCACCGGCCGGGTCGAGGTCACGGGCCGCCGCGACGACAAGCCGATCTGCACGCTGGCGACGAGCGTGCTGAACGAGGCGGGCGAGGTCTGCCTCGAGGGCACGGCCACGACCTACACGGTGCCGCTCCGGCAGGCGGCAGCAGGGAGGGGAACATGAGACAGACCGTCTTCGAGCGGGCCGGCGGCTTCGCCTGCGTCAGGCGTATCGTCTCGGCCTTCTACGACCGGGTGCTGGACGAGCCCACGGTCGGCCGGCATTTCGAGGGGCTCGACATGGCCCGGCTGGTCGACCACCAGGCGAAGTTCATCGCCCAGGTCATGGGCGGGCCGGCCAGCTACACCGACGAGCAGCTCAAGCGCGCCCATGCGCGGCTCGGCGTCACCCAGGCGGAGTTCAGCCTGATGGCCGACCTCCTGCACGAGACGCTGGAGGATTTCGACCTGGCAGCCGACGACGTCGCCGCGGTCGACCGGGCGTTTCGCCAGCGCGAGACGTTCATCGTCGCCCGGCGCGCCTGAGGAGAGGAGCCATGACCGATCACGCCTCGCCCATCGTGGCCGACGATACCGCGGCGCGGATGCTGCAGGAGCTGGATGTGCCGGTGGCCCTGGCCGACGCCCGGAACCTCGCCATCCTGGTCGAGAACGCCCGCTTCTTCCAGGCGTTCCCGTCCACCGGCGAGGTGCCCGAGACCCTGGCGTCGCGGCTGCCGTTCCTCGACGTCGAGAAGCATCGCGAGCGGCTGGCGGCGGGGCGCCCGGCAACGGTCGAGACCGAGGTGCGGCTGGGCAACCGCAACCGCGCCTACGCCCTCGACCTGCGCCAGGTCGAGCATGCCGCCGGGCCGGCCTGGCTGATCCAGGCGCGCGACCTGACGAAGCAGAGGGAAGCCGAGCACATGCTCGATTCCTATGCCCGGATGGCCGAGAAGAACGCCCGCGAGCTGACCCGGGAGAAGGAGCGGGTGGAGAAGCTCCTGCTCAACATCATGCCGAAGACGGTCTACCAGGAGCTCCGCGACTTCGGCACGACGACGCCGCACAAGTTCGACCAGGCCTCGGTGCTGATGCTGGATTTCGTCGGCTTCACCGAGATGGCGGTGTCGCGCGATCCGGCCTCGACCATCGCCGAGCTCAACGACATCTTCATGGCGCTCGACCGGATCGCCGAGCTCTTCGGCTGCGAGCGGATCAAGACCATCGGCGACGCCTACATGGCGGTCTCGGGCGTGCCCGACGCCAATCCCGACCACGCCCAGAACATCGCCCGCCTCGCGCTCCGGGCGCGCCGCTATCTCGAGCGGCGCAACCAGGCGCACCCGACCGCCTGGCACTGCCGGATCGGCATCCACACCGGCCCGCTGATCGGCTCGCTGATCGGCCTGCAGAAATACGTCTACGACGTGTTCGGTCCGGCGGTGAACATGGCGGCCCGGCTCGAGCAGGAGGCCCAGCCGATGCAGATCCTCACCTGCCACCAGACGGCCGAGGCGATCGGCCAGGACTTCCGCTTCAGCGACCTCGGCGAGCTGCCGCTCAAGGGCTTCGGGCCCTGCCGCCTGATGGCGCTCGAGGAGGAGCGGGCGGGGTAGGGGGCGGTGCTCACCGTGCCAGCGAGTAGACGTCGTCCGGGGTCGCCACGAGGTCGAACAGCATCTTGCCGGCGACGAGGAGCACGAGGATGGCGAGAAGAATCCGGAGCTGCTCGCCGCGCAGCACGGCACCCACCCGGCTGCCGAACTGCGCGCCGATGACACCGCCGGCGATCAGCAGCAGCGCCAGGACGATGTCGACGGTCTGGTTGGTGTAGGCGTGCAGGAACGTCGTCAGCGCGGTGACGAAGGCGATCTGGAAAAGCGAGGTGCCGACAACGACGTTGGTCGGCATGCCGATCAGGTAGATCATCGCCGGCACCATGATGAAGCCGCCGCCGACACCCATGATGGCGGCGAGCACGCCGACCCCGGCACCCACCAGGAACGGCATGATCATGCTGATGTAGAGCCGCGACTGGTGGAAGCGCAGCTTCAACGGCAGCGCGTGCATCCAGTTGTGCTGGTGCAGCTTGCGGCGACGGGCGGCCGGCGTCTTGCTGCGATAGCGGAGCAGGGCGCGGGTGCTCTCGGCGAACATCAGGGCACCCACGATGCCGAGCAGGATGACGTAGGCGAGCGAGATCGCGAGGTCGATCTGGCCCAGCGCCCGGAGCCAGCGAAACAGGAGGATGCCGAGCCCGGAGCCGACGAAGCCGCCGGCGATCAGCACCCAGCCCATGCGGAAGTCGACCGAGCGGCGCCGCGTGTGGGCGATCGCCCCCGAGGTCGAGGAGGCCAGGATCTGCGAGGCCTCGGAGCCGACGGCCACGGCCGGCGGGATGCCGATGAAGATGAGCAGCGGCGTCATCAGGAAGCCGCCGCCGACCCCGAACACGCCCGAGAGGAAGCCCACCATGCCGCCGAGCCCGAGAATCAGGAGCAGATTCACCGACATTTCGGCGACGGGCAGGTAAATATCCATCGAGCGCCACGAGTCCGGTACGTTTGCTCGGTTGAGAGGCCCAAGCCCCTGGCATGTCAAGGGCCGAGCCGGCGGATGGCGGATTTGTCATGGAGCGTGACCCGGCGAACGCGCTCGGGCGCCGACGGTGCCCTCGACGACGGCTCAGAGGGCCGCGCGCAGGGCCGCGGCGGCCGTCGCCAGGGCGGTCAGCGCGCCGGCCCACCAGGGCAGGTGCGCGATCCCGGCGACGGCGGCGACGGCCACCAGGAGGTGGGCCGTGGCCAGCAGCGCCAGCCCGACCCAGCCGCCCGTCGCCACCGCCAGGAAGGCCAGGAGGAGTCCCAGTGCCGGCAGCCAGGGGGCGAGGCTCGCGGGCCAGGCGAGGGCCGAGCCGTAGGCCAGGAGCAGGGCGGCCCAGCCGAGCAGGGCCGCCTGGGCCCACTCGCCCGGCCAATGCCTGAGCCAGGCACCCAGCCCGAGCGCGACCACCGGCACCAGCAGCGCCGGCCAGGGCACCGGCCACGGAACGAGGTTGAGCATCGCCACCCCTTCTAGCCGGATCAGTGATAGCCCATCGCGCGCGATCGGGTAAGGTGGGGAGCGGCGGGTCGTGCCGGGCGGGATGGGGAGGACGGGGCCGTGCGCGTCTACTTCGCGACCAATCGCAACGTCGTCAAGGAAACGGCGAAGACGGTGACCTTCGGGCCGCGCTTCAACGCCGACGGCCCGCAGTTCTTCCGCGTCGGGATCGCCGAGGTCGAGCAGGTCAAGGCCGACCCGACCCACGACCAGGCCTGGAAGGTCAAGGCGTCCTGCCTCTACAGCGAGAAGGGCAGGAAAGGCCAGGTGGTCCGCGCCTCGCAGGGCCTGTTCGACGATCTCCGGGAACGGTTGAAGCGTGAGGACCAGGACATCCTGGTCTTCCTGCACGGCTACGCCAGCGACTTCGAGGACTCGGTGGTGCGGGCGGCGGCCCTGCAGCATCTCTACAGCCACGGAGCCTCGCCGGAGGAGCCGGACCCGCTGGTCTTCGTCTTCTCCTGGCCGTCGAACGGCAAGGTGTTCTCGGCGGTCGAGTATTTCAGCGATCGCGACGACGCCCAGGCGTCGGGGCTGGCGATGGCGCGGGCCCTCGTGGCGCTGATCGACTTCATGACCGGGCTGGCCGAGCAGGACCGGGCGAAGATCGTGGCGGCCCGGCTCGAGGGCCGGGTGCCGACGCCGGACGAGCTCGCCCGCTGCGGCCAGCAGCTGCATCTGCTGGCGCACAGCATGGGCAACTGGGCGCTGCGCCACGCGGTGCTGTCGCTGGAGCGGCTGGTCGGCCAGCGGCCGCTGCCGCGGTTGTTCAAGAACGCCTTCCTGATGGCCGCCGACGAGGATGCCGACGCGCTCGAGACCGAGGCGAAGCTGGGCCTCCTGCCGGAGCTGGCGCAGGCCGTGCACATCTACCACAGCGCCGACGACAAGGCGCTGCAGATCAGCGATACGACCAAGTTCAACCCGGACCGGCTGGGTGCCGACGGCCCGGCGGATATCGACAGCCTGCCCGCCCGGGTATTCACCGTCGATTGCAGCCGGGTCGACAGCACCCTGCCCGAGCACGGCTCGCACCAGTACTACCGGATCCGCAGGGAGGTGATCGACGACGTCAAGGCGGTGATCGCCGGCACCCCGCTCGACCAGCTCCCCGGCCGCAAGCCCGTCCGCCCCGGCCGCAGCTGGCGGCTCGAGGCCAAGAGCTGAGCGGCCGGGGCGGTGCCAGCCACGGCACTGGTTACCGCCGGTTACTACTATCCCAACATCATACCTGACTTTTCACGCCGCATACCGGGCAGCTGGC
>CAYWSB010000210.1:0-7908 GCA_964460465.1 uncultured Geminicoccaceae bacterium
GCCGGCAACCCGCACAAGCTCTTCGCCGTCAGCCCGCCCATCATCCTGGTGCCGCTCGCCGGCCAGTCTGCCTACGACCATACGGCCTTCACGCCCATCGCCCGGCTGATCACCGACTATGCCATCATCCTGGTCAAGGCCGACAGCCCGTACCAGACCATCGGCGAGCTCATGGCGGCCATCGAGGCCGACCCGTCGCTCGCCGTCGGCGGTGGCTCCGCCCCGGGCTCGATGGACCACATCGCCAGCGCCGGCGCCGCCGGGGCCGCCGGCGTCGACGCCCGGGCGGTCAACTACATCCCCTTCTCCGGCGGCGGCGAGGCGATGACGGCGCTGCTCGGCGGCCACGTCGCCGCGGTCTCGACCGGTGCCGGCGAGGCCCAGGCGCAGCTCGCCAGCGGCGAGATCCGGGCGCTGGCGGTCTCGGCACCCGAGCGCATGGCGATCCTCCCCGACGTGCCGACCTTCGTCGAAAGCGGCATCGACTTCACCTTCGACATCTGGCGCGGCATCATGGGCACCCCCGACATGCCGGCCGAGGCCGTGGCCTTCTACGCCGACATGTACGAGAAGATGATGGCGACCGACGGCTGGCAGGACGCCGCCGCCCAGCTCGGCTGGATCGACGCCTTCCAGGGCCCGGATGAGTTCGGCGCCTTCCTCGATGCCCAGAAGGAGCAGTTCAGCTCCATCCTTACCGACCTCGGCCTGATCCAGTAGACGCATCGGCACCCGCCCCCGGCGCCCGCGCGGTGCCGGGGCCGGACAGCGGCGGAACGGCCATGCCCAGGAAGCTCGGCGCCAACCAGGTCATCGCGATCGTGCTCGCCGTGTTCGCGGTCTGGTATCTCTACGAGGCCTTCCAGATCCGCCGCTTCCCGCTGCCGCGGCCGATCGACAGCGACCTCTTCCCCAAGGTCCTGGGCTTCTTGATGTTAGGCCTCTCGGCCGTCCTCTTCTTCGTCAAGGAGGCCGTCGACGAGGCCGCCATGGCCGCCGCCCCGCACGCCGCCGACGAGCCGGAGGCCCCCTTCTGGCAGCGCCCCTGGACCCGCGTCGTCGTCACCGCCATCGCCGTCGCCGCCTACGCCGCGCTCATCCGGCCGCTCGGCTTCGTCGTCGCCTCCGTGCTGCTGGTGGCCGGGCTGACCTTCTACTACGGCTACCGCAACCACGTCCTGAACCTCGCCGTGGCGGTGGCGATCCCGCTCGTCTTCTACCTCGTCCTCACCCGCCTGATGACCATCAACCTGCCCGCCGGCATCCTGCCGATCTGAGCCCCTAGGCGCGGAGACAGCCGCCATGGACGCCTTCGCCAACCTGATCTACGGCTTTCAGATCGCGCTGACCCCGGCCAACATCTTCTACTGCTTCACCGGTGTCCTCGCCGGCACCGTCATCGGCATGCTGCCCGGCCTCGGCCCCATCTCCGCGCTCGCGCTGATGATCCCCGTCACCTTCGCCATGGACCCGGCCTCGGGCCTGATCCTCATGGCCGGCGTCTATTACGGCGCCATCTTCGGCGGCTCGACCTCCTCGATCCTGCTCAACGCCCCGGGCGTCGCCGGCACGGTCGCGACATCCTTCGACGGCTACCCGATGGCCAAGCAGGGCAAGGCCGGCAAGGCGCTGGCCATCGCCGCCTATGCCAGCTTCATCGGCGGCACGATCAGCGTCATCGGCCTGATGCTGGTGGCCCCGGCGCTGTCCAAGGTCGCCATCGCCTTCGGCCCGGCCGAATATTTCGCGCTCATGGTCCTCGGCCTCACCGCCGTCGTCAGCCTCTCCGACAAGTCCTTGACCAAGGGGCTGATCGCCGCCGTCTTCGGCGTCATGGTCTCCATTGTCGGCATCGACCTGCAGACCGGGACCCAGCGCTACACCATGGGCCAGCTGCATCTGCTCCAGGGCATCGACTTCCTGGTCGTGGCCTTGGGCGTCTTCGCGCTGGCCGAGGTCTTCATCCTCCTGCTCCGGGCACCCAGGGGCGACAGCGGCAAGAAGGAGCCCATCGGCTCGCTCCTCCTCACCCGCCAGGAGGCCGGTGCGATCGCCGGCCCGGTCGGCCGGGGCTCCATCCTGGGCTTCTTCATCGGCGTGCTCCCGGGTGCCGGCGCTACCGTCGCCTCGTTCCTCGCCTACTCCATGGAGAAGCGCATCGCCAAGGACGGCGACACCTTCGGCAAGGGCAACATCAAGGGCGTGGCCGCCCCGGAATCCGCCAACAATGCCGCCTGCGGCGGCTCCTTCGTCCCGCTCCTCACCCTTGGCGTCCCCGGCTCCGGCTCCACCGCCGTGCTGCTCGGAGCCCTCCTGGTGATGGGCGTCACCCCCGGCCCGATGATGCTGCAGGACCGCCCCGAGATCTTCTGGGGCGTCATCGCCAGCATGTACCTGGGCAACATCTTCCTCCTCGTCCTCAACCTGCCGCTGATCCCGCTGCTCGCCAAGATCCTCGACCTGCCCAGGCCGCTCCTCCTGTCCTGCATCATTCTCTTCTGCCTGATCGGCGTCTACGCCGTGAAGTTCTCCGCCTTCGACCTCTACGTGCTGCTCGCCTTCGGCGGCATCGGCCTCGCCATGCGCCTCAACGGCTTCCCCATGGCCCCGATGATCCTGGCCCTGATCCTCGGCGCCCTCCTGGAGGAGAACATGCGCCGCGCCCTGCAGATCTCCGGCGGCGACTGGCTCACCTTCGTCAACAAGCCCATCAGCGCCTCCCTCCTCGCCATCGCCATCGTCTCCCTCGCCGCCCCACCGCTGATCCGCTGGTGGCGGTGGCAGCGGCAGCGGTAGGAAGAAGGGCAAACAATGCGAGGAGGCACGCCTCCTCGCGCACCACCGGGACTTCGCGCAGGTGGCAGCTGGGAAGGCGGTGGTCAACGGCCCTTAAGGGTACCGGGTACGCTTAACCTCTGCAGGGAGCCCGCCATGACGAACGACGAGCTGCGCCAGCTCAACAAGTCGCGCCGCATCTACCAGATCGCCTTCGTCACCCGCGATCTCGAGCGCAGCATGCAGGCCTGGATCGACGATCTCGCCGTCGGCCCCTGGACCGTGCTCTCCTTCACCGAGAAGACCGTGAAGAACCTGAAGGTCGACGGCCGGCTGGTCACCGAGCCCTTCGAGTTCAAGATCGCCATCTCCTGGATCGGCGACATGCAGCTCGAGCTCATCCAGCCGGTCCACGGCCCCACGATCTACCAGGACTTCCTCGACCGCAAGGGCGAGGGCCTGCACCACATCAAGGAGCGGATCGCCGACGCCGACACCGAGGCGGTCCTCGCCGCCTACCGGGCCAAGGGCATCACGGTCACCCAGACCGGCCAGTTCGAGACCGACTTCCACTACTATCTCGACACCGAGCCCAGGCTCGACTTCATCTACGAGCTCGGCAACTGCCCCGTCCTCGACCTCCCGCCGGAGCTGTTCACGACCTACCCGGCCGAACCCGACGGCAAGTGAGGAAGGGCGAGGAGGCCAGCCTCCTCGCGCACCACCAGTACTTTAGGCGGTCGCCAGAACGCGTCAGTCGAGGGCGAGCGTCGCCCGCATGGCCGCCACGACGCGTTGCCGATCGCCCGCCGACAGGGCGCCGATCCGTCCCACCACCAGCGCCCGGTCGAGCGTGAAGAGCTTCATCCTCACCTGGCAGGCCGTCCGCAACCCGGCCTCGCGCCAATCCATCAGCTCCACGTCGCTCGGCCAGCCGCTCGCCCGGGCGGTGGTGATCATCGCCAGCACCGTCGCCGAATGCCCGGCCTGGAACGCCTCGGTCGACACGACCAGGGCCGGCCGTCGCCGGGTCACGTTCCGGTCGACGAAGGGAAACGGCACGACGACCACCGCGAACGGCTCCGGCATGGCTACAAATCCCGCCAGGCCGCCTCGTCCTCGGGCGAGCTCCACTCGTCCAGCGACGCCTCGAGGCCCAGGAGATAGGGGTCACGGCCGGCCACCAGCTTGCGCAGGATCAGCCGGTCGCCCTCGACCTCGACCACGACGAGATCGCCCTCCTCGAGTCGCACCGCGTCGCGCGCGGCCTTCGGGATGGTCATCTGACCCTTCGACGTGATCTTCGCCACCTGAGCCGGCATGTGCAGCCCTCCTTGCGGGAAAGAAAGTAAGGAATCGAAGTCGGCACGGCAACCGGTCGCCGCTCATCGCCGGCGACGGTGCAACCCCATGCGCCGGCATTGACCGGACGGCGCCGACCCGCCAGAGCTGCGGCATTCCCCCTGCCCGGAGAGCCGCCTGAATGCCCGCCGTCACCATCGAGGTCTGCGTCGAGAACACCGACGGCCTGCTCGCCGCCCAGCGCGCCGGGGCCGACCGGGTCGAGCTCTGCGCCGCGCTCGTCGAGGGCGGGCTCACGCCGAGCCTCGGCATGATCGAGCAGGCGCTCGCGCTGGCGACCATCCCGTTCCACGTCATCGTCCGGCCGCGCGGCGGCGACTTCCTCTACTCCGAGGTCGAGTTCGCGGCGATGCGCGCCGACATCCGCCACCTCCGCGCCCTGGGCGTCGCCGGTGTCGTCGTCGGCTGCCTCACCGCCGACGGCGCCATCGACGAGGCGCGCATGCGCACGCTGGTCCAGGACGCCGGACCGCTCGCCGTCACCTGCCACCGCGCCTTCGACATGACCGCCGACCCCATCGCATCCGTCGAGAGCCTCGTCCGTGCCGGCGTCGGCCGCGTCCTGACCAGCGGCCAGCACGACACCGCCGAGGCGGGGGCCGAGGTGCTGAGGCAGATCGTCCAGGCTGCCGCCGACCGGCTCGTCGTCATGGCCTGTGGCGGGCTCGATCCGTCGAACGTGGCCCGGGTGCGTCGGCTCACCGGTGCCCATGAGCTGCACTTCGCGGCCCTTCGCACCGTGCCGAGCGGCATGACCTTCAAGAACCCGCGGATCGGCATGGGCGGCACCGACCTCGAGCGGGAATACACCAACACCGTCACCGACGAGGCCGAGGTCCGCGCCACGATCGCCGCCGCCCGCGCGGCCTGACCGGCGACTCGGCCCGCGAGCCGTCCCCACGGGTGCGACACGGTCGACCACTGGAAACGCCCCGGCCCGCAGCCGATCTCTGCCGGTGCGACGGCCGATCGGGGCCGGCAGGGAGGGGCCGTGGTCGGTATCGAGCGCTTCGTCGAAAGGATGATCTTCGCCAGTCGCTGGCTCCTGGCCCCCTTCTTCCTGGGCCTGATCGTCGCCATCGGCGTGCTGCTGGTGAAGTTCACCAAGGAGCTGGTCGGGCTCGTCGGCAATGCCTGGACGACGTCCGAGTACGACGTCGTCATCTCGATCCTGACCCTGGTCGACACCGCGCTGATCGCCGTGCTGCTGCTGATCATCATCTTCAGCGGCTACGAGAGCTTCGTGTCCAAGATCGGCATCGGCGAGCACGAGGACCGGCCGGCCTGGATGGGCAAGGTCGGCTTCGCCGATCTCAAGCTCAAGCTGATCGGCGCCATCGTGGCGATCTCCGCGGTCGAGCTCCTGAAGGCCTTCCTCGCCAGCCAGAGCTACACGACCATCGAGCTCGCCTGGAAAGTCGGCATCCACTTCACCTTCGTCCTCTCGGGCGTGCTCTTCGCCGTCACCGACTGGATCGCCGAAAGCAGCAAGCGCGCCAGGTGATTGCGGCCGCTCCGCGCGGCGGCGAGCCGGGCCGCACCACCGTTGCGGCGACCCGGCCCCGCGCCACCTCACGGGGGCCACACTCGGGCACCGATCGCCGCAGGGCTCGGATCGACCGGTTGCGCCGGTGTCGGCCGGTGCTACCTAAAGGCCACGCCTCGCCCGGCTTTTCGGGCGTCGTCGCGAACGGTCGAAGGATGTCGACACTGCTGATCCTGGGCTCGAAGCCCGAGCCCGCCCTGCCACCGCTGGCGATGATCGACGCCGTCGCCTGCGCCAACGCATCCGGGCGGTCGGCCCTGGCGCACGGCCTGCCCGAGCCCGACTTCACGGTGATGTCGACGGTGCTGACCTCGGGGCACAAGCCCGCCAACGACCTGGCACTCGAGGCGCTGCGTGGCCTCGGAACCAAGACCCTCTACCTCTACCCGCGGCCGGAATCCGAGGGCCATCTGCTCAAGCGGCTGATCCGCGAGATCCGCCGCTACAACGTCAAGCCCTGGTACTTCAAGCGCCGCCTCCGGCAGCTCGGCTACCGCTTCGCCGAGGCGCAGGCCTGGCACCGCGACCGCTACCACCAGCTCATGGTCGATCTCGCCGGCGGCGACCCGGAGGTGGCCCGGCTGATCGAGAGGAAGCAGCCCTCGACCGGCGTGATGGCGACGGCGCTCGGCCTCGCCGACCCGCGCTTCGACCGCGTCGTCATGGCCGGCTTCAGCTTCGAGATCACCCACGCCTACGCCCACAACCCGCTGATCGACAAGCTGGGCTCGACCCGGAGCAAGCATACCGAGACCGATATCGGCATCCTCCGCCGCTTCGCCGCCCGCCACCCGCGGCTCATGACTACCGAGCCCACGGTGCACGAGCGGGCCGGCCTGCCGCTGCTCGACACCGGCCCGCCAACGGCCGCGGCAACAAACGCCGCCCGGCCCCATGCGCCGGTGACCGGCTGAACCGCACGTCGCCGCCGGCCCCGCCGGCCGCCCATCATCCGAGACGGACCCGATGTTCTCTTATGCCAATCTCGACCTTCGCTACGACCCCTTCCCCATCGGCCTCGCCAAGCCCCTGGTCGACGCCGCCGTCTACGACGAGATGGTGAAGACCTATCCCGACCGCGAGCTCTTCGCCTACCTCGCCAAGGTCGGCCACAAGTACTCGCTCTCGGAGAAGAGCAACCCCAAGGCCTACCACGACTACGTCCAGTCGCACCCGGTCTGGCGCGACTTCCACGCCTTCGTGAAGAGCAAGAGCTTCATCAGGGACGTGGTCGACGCGCTGGCCGAGCGGCACATCGACCTCGGCTACAAGAAGCTGCCGACCCCGGCCAAGCGCCTGTGGAAGCTGGTCCGCAACCTCGGCCGCGGCACGCTGGATGCCGGTCGGCCGTCGCTCTCCGCCCGGTTCGAGTACTCGATGCTGCCCGCCGAGGGCGGCTACGTCATCCCGCACACCGATTCACCCGGCAAGATCATCACCATGGTGGTCTCGATGGTGGCCGAGGGCGAATGGGACCCTGCCATCGGCGGCGGCACCGACGTCAACAAGCCCAAGGACCCGAAGCTCACCTACAACGAGCTGAACCGCCAGGCCGAGTTCGACGAGATGGAGGTCCTCGACACCTTCGCGTTCACCCCCAACCAGGGGGTCATCTTCATCAAGACCTTCAATTCCTGGCACTCGGTCCGGCCGATGACCGGCACCGACCCGAGCATGATGCGCAAGACCCTGACCATCAACATCGAGGCCGACGTCTGACCCGGTCGGGCGAGCGGGCGCCGGCCGCTCAGCGATAGCCGTAGACGGGATCGAGGGTCTCGGCGACCAGCCGGTCGAGGGCCGCCACCGTCTCCGGCCGGAGCTGGTCGCGATAGCCGCCGACCCGCCCCTGCCGCACCTTGCCCGTCTCGATGGCACCGGCCTTGGTCTGGCCGAGACGGTCGGAGGCGAAGAAGCCCTCGCGCTCCTTCTGCTGCAGGCTGCCGAAGGCGGCGAAGGCCACGACCTCGGCGACCAGCACCGGCTCGGCCGGCTCGCCCAGGAACCGCAGTAGGTCCGCGAACGCCGCGGCCGTGTCGGCGCGCAGATCCTCGTAGCGCATCACGTGCGCCTGGGTCAGCCGGTCCCGCTCGGCCGCCCAGCGGTTCATGTACTCGACCGCCCGCGCCGCCCCGAAGGCCGGGTCGAGGACGAAGGCGTCGAGGTCGAGGGCGCGGGCGTCCTTGGGGATCTTCTTGCGACGAAGCTCGCGGTCGCTCGCCCGG
>CAYWSB010000211.1:0-7901 GCA_964460465.1 uncultured Geminicoccaceae bacterium
CCGAGAGCGTGGTGGGGGCGATCGAGCCCGAGATCCTGATGGGCGAGGGGCGGCGCGCGGTGCACAAGCCGACCGCCAATCTCGACGCCTACGACTGCTGCATGCGCGGCATCTGGCACCACTACCAGCTCACCCGTGAGCACATCGCGGAGGCGATCGGCTGGCAGCGCCGGGCGATCGCCCTCGATCCGGGCTTCGCGCGGGCGCACATGGCGCTGACCCGCGCGCTGATGTCCTACTGCACCTTCGGCTACAGCGACGACGTCGCCCGCGATCTGGCCGAGCTCGAGGTGGCGGCGGCGCGGACCATCGCCCTCGACGATCGCGACCCCTATTGCCACTATGCCGTCTTCACCGCCCATCTCGCCGCCGGCCGGCTGCCGCAGGCCCTGGCCGCAGCACAGCGGACCATCGACCTCAGCCCCAACTTCGCCTTCGGCCATTTCGCGCTCGGCTGGGTGCGCCTCTATCTCGGCCATTTTGAGCAGGCGCTCGATCCGCTCTTCCGGGCGATCCGCCTGTCACCCAACGACCCGCTGGCGTTCTTCTTCCTGAGCAAGGTCGCCCAGACCCACTACCATCTGGGCAACCACGAGGAGGCGCTGCACTTCGCCGAGCGGGCACTTGCCGTGCGGCGCACCCACGTGGTGCTGACGGTGTTGGTCGCCTGCCTCGGCATGCTGGGGCGCGCGGACGATGCCCGGCCGCTGGTCGCCGAGCTGGAAGACCTGGCACCGCCGGATCCCGCGGGCTACTGGCCGCTCGCCCACCCGTATGCCGACCCGGCGCACCGCCAGGCGCTCATGGAAGGCCTGCGCCTTGCCGGCGCGGTGGTCTGAGCCGCCCTCAGGTCCCGCAGAACGTGCGATAGGGCAGGTCGGCCGGCGGCGGCGCGGCACGAAGATCGGCGTCCTCCGCCCGCTCCTCGAAGGGTCGGGCGAGCGCCTCGTGCAGCCGCTCGAAGGGGCCGAGGTCGTCCCGCTCCACCGCCGCCGCGAGCGCCGCCTCGACCAGATGGTTGCGCGGGATCAGGGCCGGGCTCACCGCACGCATCCGGCTCGCCCGCTCCGCCGGCGCCTGGGGATCGCGGTCGAGCCTGTCGCGCCACCGCCCGGCCCAGGCATCGTAGCGCTCGGGCGTGGCGAAGAGCGTCCGCACGGCGGCGTCGCCCGCCAGCGTCTCGGCGGCGTCAGCCAGGCGGCGGAAGGTCAGCGTGAAGTCGGCCCGGCTCGCCTGCATCGCGTCGAGCAGCCCCTTGGCCAGCTCCAGATCGTCATCCTCGGCGGCGGCGAGCCCGAGCTTCGCCCGCATCCCGGCCAGATAGTGCGCCTGGAAACGGTCCCAGAAGCCGGTGATCGCCGCGTTCGCCATCTCGATCGCCCGCTCCTCGTCCGCATCGAGCAGCGGCGCCAGCGCCTCGGCCAGCCGCGCCAGGTTCCACTGCGCGATGCGCGGCTGGTTGGCAAAGGCGTAGCGGCCGAAATCGTCGATCGAGCTGAACACGGTCGCCGGGTCATAGGCGTCCATGAAGGCGCAGGGGCCGAAATCGATGGTTTCGCCGGCGATCGACATGTTGTCCGTGTTCATCACGCCGTGGATGAAGCCGACCAGGAGCCACCGGGCGACGAGTGCTGCCTGGCGATCGCGCACCGCTTCGAGCAGGGCGAGATACGGCCGCTCGGCGCCGGCAATCTCCGGGTAGTGGCGGTCGATCACGTAGTCGGCGAGCCGCTTGACGGCTTCGTCGTTCTGCCGGGCGGCGAAGAACTGGAACGTGCCGACCCGCACATGGCTCGCCGCCACCCGGGTGACCACGCCGCCGGGCTGGAGGGTCTGGCGGACCACGACCTCGCCGGTGGCGACGGCGGCGAGCGCCCGCGTCGTCGGGATGCCCAGCGCGTGCATCGCCTCGCTCACGAGGTACTCGCGCAGCACCGGCCCGAGCGGCGCCTTGCCGTCGCCGCCGCGGGAATAGGGCGTGCGGCCGGAGCCCTTCAGCTGGATGTCCCGCCTGCGGCCGTCGCGGCCCACCACCTCGCCGAGCAGGATCGCCCGGCCGTCGCCGAGCTGCGGCACGAACTGGCCGAACTGGTGGCCGGCATAGGCCATGGCGATGGGCTCCGCCCCCTCGGGCACCCGGTTGCCGGCGAAGATCTCGGCCAGCGTCGCGTCGTCGAGACCGCGCACGTCGAGTCCCAGTTCATCCGCCAGCGCATGATTGAAGCGCAGCAGCCTGGGCTCCGGCACCGGCGCTGGCTGGCGCACGGCGAAGAAGCCCGCGGGCAGCCGGGCATAGCTGTTGTCGAACGGAAAGGGGCGTGGCTCGGCGGTCATGGCCTCGATATGGCGCCGGATGGGTCGGGCGTCCAGCCGCTCAGCCGGCGGCGATCGCCCGCTCGATGATGCCCAGGGCCTCGAGCATCTGCGCCTCGGTGACGGTCAGGGGCGGCGTCAGTGTCAGGACGTTGCCCATGGTCGTCTTGAACGACAGCCCGGCGTCGAGGCAGCGGTAGAGCACCCGTTCGGCGAGATCCCGGGCCGGCTGCTTCGTCGTCCGGTCCGCCACCAGCTCGATGCCGATCAACAGCCCGCGGCCGCGCACGTCGCCGATGGCGGGCTGCCGCTCCTTCATGCCGGCGAGATGGTCCAGCGCCACCATCCCCACCCGGGCGGCGTTCGCGACCAGCCCCTCCGCCTCGATGATCTCGATCGTGGTCGAGGCCGCCCGGGTCGTCACCGGGTTCTTCTCGTGGGTGTAGTGGCCGAGCGCCCAGTCGCCGGCGACGTCGAGCTGGGGCCTTGCCACGACGGCGGCGATCGGCAGGATGCCGCCGCCGAGCGCCTTGCCCAGCACCAGGATGTCGGGGACGACACCCTCGTGCTCGCAGGCGAACATCCGCCCGGTCTTGCCGAGCCCGGTCGGGATCTCGTCGAAGATCAGAAGGGCGCCGTGCCGGTCGCAGGCCGCGCGCAGCCGCTGCCAGAAGCCCGGCGGCGGCAGGTAGGGCACCGCCCGGGCGGGCTCGGCGATGATCGCCGCCACGTCGCCCTCGCGCTCGAGCACGTAGTCCACCATCCCGGCACAGGCCATCCGGCAGCGCTCGAGGTCGGGCCGGCCGTCGGTGTCGACGGCGTGACCATAGGGGCAGCGGTAGCAGGCGAACGGCGCCACCTGCGTGGTGCCGGGCATCAGGGACGCCCCCGGGCCCGAGCGGAACAGCATCTCGCCCGAGAGCGAACCGGCGCCCAGCCCCGCCCCGTGGAAGGCGTCCCAGAAGGAGAGGATCTTGAACCGCCCGGTGGCGATCCGCGCCAGCTTGACCGCGACCTCGACCGCATCCGAGCCGCCCGTGGTGAACAGCACCTTGGCAAGGTCGCCGGGCGTGATCGCAGCCAGCTTCTCGGCGAGCGTCGTCGCCGGCGCGCAGGCGAAGCGGCGCGGGGCGAAGGGCAGGGCGTCCATCTGCTCGGCGATCGCGGCCTTGAGCCGGGGATGCCCGTAGCCGATATGGTGGACGTTGTTGCCATGAAAATCCATGAAGCGCCGGCCCTGGGCGTCCTCGAGCCAGATGCCCTCGGCCTTCGTCACCACGTCGAGGCACGGCGTGGAGACCGACTGGTGCAGGAACACCCGTGCATCCGCGGCCAGCGCCGCCCGCGTCGCGTCGTCGAGCGCCCGCGCCTGCCAGCGCTCGCGCTCGGGCGTCAGGTTGCTGTCACTCTCGGATGGCGCGACTGTCACGCCCCACCGCCGAGCCGCATGCGGCGCATGAGGCGGTCGCGGCGGACGAACTGGTGATGCAGCGCCGCCGCCACGTGGCTCGCCACCAGCAGCACCAGCAGCCAGGCCATGGCGGCGTGGACGTAGCGCGGCGGGTAGTCCCAGAAGTCCGGCAGCACCCCCTCGACCTCGCCCATCAGGATCGGCCGCGCTCCGGACAGCGCCATCAGTGCCACGCCCGAGACGGCGAGCAGCACGACCACCGCGTAGAGCAGGCCGTGCACCGCGCCGGCCGCCCTGGCCTGGAGCGGCGGCAGGTCGGCGAGCGGCGCCGGCCGGCGGTCGAACGCCAGCCACCAGACGAGCCGCAGCACGGTCAGGGCCAGGACCAGCACCCCGGTCGGCGCGTGCAGGCGCAGGATCGCCGCCTTGGTCGCGGGATCGGCCGTGTTCGCCGCGGTGAAGCCGGCCGCCAGCAGGGCGACGATCAAGGCTGCACTCAGCCAGTGCAGCACAATGGCGACGGCGCCGTAGCGTTCCGCCGAGCCCCTGAGTGCCATGACCTTTCCCCCGCCGACGTGACCCCTTGCGCACCCGTCTTTTCGCCGCGCCCGCACGGGCCGATCAAGCGCCAACTTGTCGCCATGCCGCTGGTGGCAGCGGGTGCCCCGGCGACAGCGGCCCCGTTGCCCGGCGGTGCCGGGCACACCATCATTGCCGGGTGCCGCCCGGGGCCGATACGGCGCCGGCGCCGCACCGCGCATCAGGCCGGGAACCGACCCCATGCTGCAGGCGACACGTTGGGTACATCGCGCGGGCCTTGCCCTCCTGCTCCTGGGCGTGCTCGTACCCGCGTCGCTCGGGCTTCTGCCGGCCCTCCTGCTCGCCGCCGCCAGCGGCTGCCTTCTGCTCGTTCTGCGCGGCGGCTTCGTCCAGCAGTGCTGGCTGCAGCTGCATCTCCTGGCGGCGCTCACCGTGATGGCGGTGGTCGTGCTGGCCGTGCTGCCGGTCTCGCGCGAAGTGGCGGGGCTCGACGCTGCTGCGGCCGGCGAGCCGCTTCTCGCCCGCGAGCGTCTCTGGCTCCTGGTCAGCGGCGGCATGGTGCTGGTCGTGGGCGCGATCGGCTACGTCAAGCCGCGCCTCGGCCGCTAGCGCTTGCGCCAGGCCTGCAGCCGGCCGAACACCAGCCGGTCGAGCAGCAGGTGCAGCGCCTTCACGCCGATCGCGGTCACGACGATCAGGGTCGCCATGGCCGCCGCCCCGGCGATGAAGCCGGCCTCGTCCATGTGCACGATCGAGATGGACGCGAGCTTGGTGTGCGCCCCGTAGAGGAAGATGACGGCGGAGACGGTGGTGAGCGCGTTGACGAAGAGATAGACGGCGATGTCGAGGATGACCGGCATGCAGATCGGCACGGTGACGCGCCGGTAGGTCCGCCAGAACGGCACCTTGAGCGAGGCCGAGACCGCCTCGAACTCGCGGTCGATCTGCTTCAGGGCCGTCGTCGCCGTGATGTGCGAGACGGTGTAGAAGTGCGTGATCGTGTTGATCACCAGGATGGCGAGCGTCGCGTAGAGGATGTTGAGCGGGTTCCACGCCGCATTGAAGAAGAAGACGTAGCCGAGCCCCAGGACCAGCCCCGGCACCGCCATCGGCAGCATCGCCAGGAACTGGGCCAGCATCCGGGCCGCCGGCTGGGCCTGGGTCTTCTCCATGAGATAGGCACCGGTGAAGATGATCGTGGTGCCGATCAGCGAGGCGAGGGCCGCCATCTTCAGCGAGGTGAAATAGGGGCTCCAGCCGTTGGGCTCGAAGCGGGCGAAGTCGTAGTTGTTGAGCGTGAACGAGAGGTTGTAGGGCCAGTAGGTGATGAACGAGGCCCAGACCGCCACCCCCAGCGTGACCGCCAGAATCAGGCCCATGGCCAGGCAATAGGCCATGAAGCCGAGATCGCGGCCGGCCTTGGGCTGCGGCACATAAGGCACCGCCCGGGCCGAGAGCAGCGCCACCTGCCGGCGGTTCACGAGCTTGTCCACGGCAAACGCGGCGACGGCCGGGACCAGGAGGATCATCCCCACCACCGCGCCCATCTCGAAGTTCTGCTGCCCCACCACCGCCCGGTAGACATCGGTCGCCAGCACGTTGAACTGGCCGCCGATCACCTTGGGGATGCCGAAATCGGTGATCACCAGGGTGAAGGTGACGAAGGCGGCGCTGATCAGGCCGTAGCGCGCCCCCGGCAGGGTCACGGTCATGAAGATCCGGCGCTTGGGCGTGCCGAGCGCGTCGGCCACCTCGTAGAGCCGGCCGTCGGAGAGGGCCAGCGCGGTGACCAGGATGATCAGCGCGTGCGGGAAGACGTAGTTGACCTGGGCGATGACGATGCCGATCGGCCCGTAGATCGTGTTGCCGAACAGCATCCAGCGCAAGAAGCCCTGGTTGCCGAAGATGTAGACCAGCGAGAGCGCCGAGAGCAGCGAGGGCGCGAACAGCGGCAGCAGCGCCAGCGCATAGAACAGGCCCTTGAACGGCAGGCAGGTGCGGGTCAGCGCGTAGGCGTAGAGGAACGCCAGGGGAATGACGATCGCGGTCGACAACAGCGCCACGAAGACGCTGTTGAAGAGCGAATCCACCAGGATCGGGTTGGCGAAATAGGCCGCATAGTTGGCGAGGCCGACGAAACCGCCGGCGCGGTCGAGAAAGCTCTTCGACAGCAGCGCCCAGAGCGGCAGGACGATGGCGACGACGAGCGCCAGGGCGAGCAACAGGACGAGCAGGCTCGCGACCCGCTCCTCGGTGAACGGGTGCCGTGCCGGCCGCGCCGGCGCCGCCGCCCTCGCCGCGCTGCCGGGTGTCGCCACGCTCACGCCGCCACGGCCTCGAGCTCGGCCGCCGCCTCGACCGGGAACAGCCGCAGCGATTCGGCGGGCAGCACGACGTGGATGCGGATCCCCTCGGCGATGCCCATGTCCCGCATCAGGTTGGCGGAGAAGTCGGCGGTGATCGGCACGGCCTCGCCGCCGGGCAGGAGCCGGGCCCGGTAGAACGAGCCCAGGAACTCGAGGTCGTCGACGACCACTTCGACCGCATTGGGCTCGTTCGGAACGACGCCGCGCACCTTGACCTCCTCCGGCCTGAGGCCGAGGGAGACGGCCTGACCCGTGGCCATGCCGCGATCGTCCGCGCAGGCCAGCTCGACCCCGGCGATCTGCACGCGGCCCGGGCCGGTGATCCGGCCGGGAAAGAAGCTCATCTTGCCGACGAAATCGGCGACGAAGGCGGTGGCCGGCCGGCGGTAGACCCCCTCGGGCGTACCGATCTGCTCGATCACGCCCTGGTTCATGACGACGATCCGGTCGGCCATGGTCAGCGCCTCCTCCTGGTCGTGGGTCACCATGATGGTGGTGACGCCCAGGCGCTGCTGCAGGTCGCGGATCTGCTCCCGGAGACGCACCCGGACCCGGGCGTCGAGGGCGGAGAGCGGCTCGTCGAGCAGGAGGAGCCCGGGCGAGGTGGCCAGTGCCCGGGCCAGCGCCACCCGCTGCTGCTGGCCGCCCGAGAGCTGGATCGGGTATTTCGCCCCCTGCTCGGGCAGGCCCACGAGCTCCAGCAGCTCCTGCACCCGGGCCCTGACCTCGGCCTGGGGGCGGCCCCGATTGACCAGGCCGTAGCCGACATTGTCGTTCACGGTCAAGTTCGGAAAGAGCGCGTAGGACTGGAAGACGATGCCGAAGTCGCGCTCGGCCGGCGGTGCGGTCGAGACGTCGCGGCCGGCCATGGCGATCGTCCCCTCGTCCTGGCGGTCGAGCCCGGCGATGGCGCGGAGCAGCGTGGTCTTGCCGCAGCCGGAAGGGCCGAGAAAGCAGACGAACTCGCCCCTAGCGACCTCGAGGTCGATGGCCTTCAGTGCCGTGAAGCCGCCGAAGCGCTTGGTGACTCCCAGGATGCGCAGAAAGACGTCGGCCGATGTCTCGGTCATGGGGCCAAGCTCCGACGGCGGCCAGGGCAGGGCGCACGGCCGCCACCGGCGTGCGACGGCGCACCGGCGGCGGTTGCGGTCATCGCGATCGGCGGCTCAGTTCCGGGGTGCCGCCTTGGCCTCGTAGCGGCGCGACCACTCGGCCAGGATGCGCTCGCGGTTCTCGGCCATCCAGGCGAAGTCGTTCTCGATCATCCGCTC
>CAYWSB010000212.1:0-7867 GCA_964460465.1 uncultured Geminicoccaceae bacterium
CGCTGCCGTCGCTCCCGTCGGTGCGGGCGCGGGCGCGGCCAGCGGCTGCGGCTCGGCGGCTGCCCGTGGCGGCGGTGCCGCCGGGGCCGCCGCCTGCGGCCGGGGCGCCGTGGCCGTCGGCGGCACGGCGAGCGGTGCCGGCTCGGCCGGGGTGGTGGTCACCGGCGCGGCGGGTGCGGTCGCCGCTGCGGCGCGCGTGGCCACCGGTGCGGCGGGCGTGGCTACCGGTGCGGCGGGCGGTGCCGGCTCGGCCGTAGATGTGGCCGCCGGTGCCGGCGGCGCGCTGCCCAGGCGTGGGGCCGGCACGGTCTCGGCCAGCGCCGGCCGGACGAAGTCCGGCTGCAGCGCGGCGCTGCGCACCGCACCGGGCGCCAGGCCGCGCATCAGGCGCAGATACTGCATGTTGTTCTCGACGTCGGCGGCGCTCAGGTCCATCCGGCTCCAGCGCTCGGCCTCGGCGAACGACCCGGCGAGCCCGTAGGCCAGCGCCAGGTTCTGCCGGCTGCGCGGCGAGGAGACGTAGCCCTCGGCCAGCGGCCGCAGCACCGCCAGCGCCTCCGCGTGGCGGCCGGCGAGCGCGAGCGACAGGCCGAGATTGCCCTCCACGCCGCTCGCCTTGGGGTCGACCGCCAGGGCCCGGCGGTAGACCTCGATCGCCCGGCCGTGCTCGCCCTGCATGTCGCGGGCCACACCCTCGAGGTTGAGCGCCTCGACATCGCGCGGATCGCGTCGGGAGAGCGGCTCGACATGCGCCAGGGCGGCCTCGCTGCGGCCGATCGCCAGCATCGCCTTGGCGTAGCCGATGCCGGCCGCCCGATCCGCCGGGTCGCGGCGGAGGATCCGGCCGAACGCGGTGCCGGCATCCTGCGGCGCGCCGGCCGCGAGATGCGCGTAGCCGAGCAGGAGAGCGGCCTCGCGATGGCCGGGGTCGCGCGCCAGCGCCTGCTCCAGCAGGCCGATCGCCGTCGCGGCGTCGCCGCTCGCGAGGCGGTGCTGGCCCATGCGGACGAGCTGCTCGACGCCTTGTTCCGACCCGGCCTCGGCGGCACTGCCCGTGGCCCCGGTCGCCGCCAGGCGTGGCCCCTCGACCGGGCTGATGGTACAGCCGGCGACACCCATCAGCAGCAGCAGCGACCACCGCCGCAGGAGCGGGCTTCGAGCGTGTACAGCAGGCATGCGACCTCACCATCGGCAGGGTGCCGGCAGGACTGCGGCCGGGGCCGCCGGCTGCCGGCATGGGCGGACGCGACCGTAAGGTCCGCGCCATCGCCGACGATGCCATCAACTGCTGAAGGATCGGTTAATGCTGCCCGGTCGGGCCATCACATCGGAGTATGCTTTCAGGGCAGAACGAGCTTGCCGAGCCTGACCGGCTGGGCCGCACCGGTGAACGGGCCGGTGGCGACCGGGGCGCCGAGGAAGGCCAGCACCGCGAGGGCGGCGAAGGCGATCGCCTCCTTGAAGTCGGGATCGAGGCCGACGGTGGCGGTCGAGGCGACGGCGACGCCGGGCAGGGCGAGCTCCAGGCGGCGCATGAGGGTGGCGTTGTGCACGCCGCCGCCGCTCACCAGCACCTGCTCCACGACGATGCCGCGCGGTGCGACATGGGCGGCGCAGGTGCGCGCCAGGGCGGTTGCGGTCAGCGCCGTCGCCGTCGCGATCAGCTCGGCCCAGTCGGCCTCGCTCGCCGGTGCCACCTCGGCCAGGAGCTCGTCGAGGAACGCCTCGCCGAACTCCTCCCGGCCGAGCGAGCGGGGCGGCGGGGTGTTGAGGTCCGGGCGCGCGGCGAGCCGCTCGAGCAGCGCCGCGTCGATGCGGCGGTTGGCGGCGATCGCCCCGTCCTTGTCGTAGTCGAGCCGGCCGCCGGTCATCCGCCGCACGAGGCCGTCGACGATCATGTTGCCGGGCCCGCAATCCATGGCGACGGGCTCGCCGCCGGCGGCCGGCAGCACCGTGAAGTTGGCGATCCCGCCGATGTTGAGCGCCATCACCGTCCGGTCGGACCGGGCCAGGAACAGCCGGTCGAAGAGCGGCACGAGCGGCGCCCCGGAGCCGCCAGCGGCGACGTCGGCGCGGCGGAAATCGGCGACCACGGGGCAGTCCAGCGCCTGGGCGATGCAGGCGGGCTCGCCGATCTGCAGCGTCGTCACCCGGTGCTCGTGATAGGCGGTCTGGCCGTGGCTGCCGACGAGGTCGAGGCGCTCGATCCCGGCCTCGGCGAGCAGGCCGGCAAGGGCCTCTGCCTGGAACCGCCCGAGCGCCAGGTCGGCCCGGGCCAGCGCCGGCACCCCGGCGTCCTTGGCGGCGAGCAGGTCGCGGCGCAACCCGTCCGGCAGCGCCAGGGTGCGGCCGAGGACGAGCTCCGGGACGCGGCCGAGGTCGGGGCGGATGCGGCAGAGGGCGATGTCGAGCCCGTCGACCGAGGTGCCGGTCATCAGACCGGCCACCAGGAGCTCGGGCCGGGCCGCGAGCGCGTTCAGCCGGTCGAGCGCGTTCAAGGCTAGAACGTCCCGGGATAGGCGCCGCCGTCGATCAGCACGTTCTGCCCGGTGACGAAGCCGGCGTGGACCGAGCAGAGGAAGGCGCACCAGGCGCCGAACTCGGCGGGCTCGCCGAACCGCCCGGCCGGGATGCTGCGCCTGGCGGCGGCCTCGACCGCCTCGCGGCTCTGGCCGGTCCGCCTGGCGGTATCGTCGAGATTGCTCCAGAGGCGGTCGGTGGCGAAGCGGCCGGGCAGGAGGTTGTTGATCGTCACCCCGGTGGCGGCCAGCGCCCGGGCGGTGCCGGCGACGAAGCCGGTGAGGCCCGAGCGGGCGCCGTTGGAGAGGCCCAGCGTGTCGATCGGCGCCTTGACGGCACTCGAGGTGACGTTGACCACCCGGCCGAAGCCCCTGGCGGCCATGCCGTCGACCGTCGCCCTGATCAGCTCGATCGGGGTCAGCATGTTGGCGCCCAGCGCCTTCAGCCAGTGGGATTCGTCCCAGTCGCGGAAATCGCCGGGCGGCGGGCCGCCGGCGTTGTTGACCAGGATGTCGGGGGCGGGCGCGGCAGCGAGGACCGCGGCCCGGCCGGCCGGGGTGGTGATGTCGGCGGCAACGGTGACCACCTTGACCCCGGTGGCGGCGCGGATCTCGGCCGCCGTGGCCTCCAGGGCCTCGGCCCCGCGGGCGTTGAGCACGAGGTCGACGCCGTTCTCGGCGAGCGCCATCGCACAGCCGCGGCCGAGGCCCTTGCTGGCGGCGCAGACGATCGCGGTCCTGCCCTTGATCCCCAGATCCATGTCGGTCACCTTTGGCGGTTGTCAGCAATCGAGCGATGCAGTGTCCCCGGCGGCCGCCTCGGTTGCCAGCACGGCCCTGGCGAGCGGCAGGGTGATCGGCCGGCGGGCGCGGAGCGAGGCGCGGTCGAGCTCGCGCGCCAGCCGCCGGGCGGCGGCGAAGGACCGCTCCATGTGGCGGACCAGGTAGCTCACCACGCCCGGGAGCACGCTGAGCTGGCGGTCCTGCAGCTGCTTGACCAGCACGGCCTCGAGCAGCGCGTCGTCGGGCTCGCCGATGCGGCAGCTCCAGGCGGTGCGCAGTCGCGACAGCAGATCGGGCAGCTCGATGCCCCAGCCGCCGAGCGGCCGGCTCGCGGTCAGGAGGAGCTGGCCACCCTGGCCGGCGATCAGGTTGTAGAGGTGGAAGAGCGTCACGTCGTCCCGGACCTGGTCGGCGTCGTCGACCGCGCAGTGCCGGGTGGCACCGAGCCGGGCCAGCACGCCCGGGGCGGCTCCCAGGCGGTTGCCGTCCAGCAGCCTGGCGCCGGTCAGCCGGGTCCAGATGCGCGCGAGGTGGGTGCGGCCGCTGCCGGTCGGGCCCCACAGCAGGAGGGCCGGGGCCGGCCAGTCCGGCCAGGCCAGGACCGCGTCCAGCGCGGCGGCGTTGGCGGGCGAGCGCAGGAAATCCTCGAGCCGGTCGCCGTCCGGCAGCGGCAGCTCGAGGACCAGCTGCATGCCCGGCGATGCCGTCAGCATCGCCGGGGCCCCGACCCGCCGGGGAGCGCCGTGACCTCAGTTGTCGACGCTGAGGGCATCGGCACCGAAGCGGGCGAAATAGAGATAGGCCGCGATCGAGGCGGTGGCGGTGACGATCACGAGGCTCGCCGCCGCCTGGTGCAGGAGCCCGTGGTCGACGATGCCGGCCGCCTCGGCCAGGAGCACGCCGAAAAAGACGAACTGGCTCATCGTGCAGAGCTTGCCGATCACCAGGGGCTCGAGCCGGCGCGTCTTGCTCAGCACCTGCAGGTTCAGCGCCCCGATGCCCAGCGCCAGGTCGCGGCCGACGATCAGCGCCACCAGCCAGACCGAGGTCCAGCCGAGCGTGCCGGCGATGACGAAGAGGAAGCCCAGCATCAGCTTGTCGACCAGCGGGTCGAGGATGGCGCCGAAGGTCGACGCGGTGCCGGTCGCCTTGGCCACGGCGCCGTCGAGCGCGTCGGTCAGCGCGGCGATGACGAAGACGATGAGCGCCGCGCCATAGGCGCCGGCCGCGATCAGGAGCCAGATCGGCAGCACGGCCACGAGCCGCGACAGGGTGACGATGTTGGCGAGGTTGCGCCAGAAGAAGGCCCCGAGCGCCACGACGATCCGGCGGCCGAGGCTCAGCCTGCGGGCTGCACGGCCGTTCGCTGCAGCCGCCATGACTGTGCTCCTTCGGACAAGCGCAGGCCGCGCGCCTCGAGCGCCCGCTGCAGCTGGCTGACATTGCCGATATGGTTGACGACGAGCTCGGCCTCGGCCTGCGAGAAGACCTCGACGTCGACCCGTCGGATGGCCGCCACCTGCGCCAGGCGCCGGCGGATCTCGGCCCACTCGTCCAGCGTGCCGAGCGGCACACCGACCCGGAGCGGGGTGAGCCGGTCCATGGCGATCAGGTGCTGCGTCTTCCACTCGGCCTCGAGGGCGCTCGTCACCCGGCGCACCGCGGCCCGCCAGACGGTCTCGGCATCGCCGTCCATGGCGAGGCTGTCGCCGGCGAAATCCAGCGCCAGGGCGTGGCTGCCGCCCGAGGTGACGGTGATCCGGGTCGGGCTCAGGGGGTCGTCGGCGCGCGCGACCAGGAGGATCGCGGCCTCGGCACCGTGCCGGTCGGCGGCCAGGGCCAGGGCCGGCTCGGGCTCGCTCTCGAGCGCCTGGGCCGAGAGTGTGCGCAGGTCGGCGAGATCGCCGAGCGGCAGCCTGATGTCCCAGATCGTGTTGCGCTGCCCCTCGGCCGCCCAGGCGTCGCGCCAGCCGGCGGGGCCGTCGAACACGGCGAGCCTGCCGCCCTCGTCCACGACGGGCACCACCAGGAGCGCGGGGGGCAGCTCGACCACGATGGGCACGCCGGTGCCCTCGAGCACGCCCTGCACCGCCGCCTCGTCGTAGACCACCGACAGCCGCCCGACATAGCGGGTCGCCGAGACGCTCTCCTCCTCGACCTCGTAGGCGTTGACGAGGCGGGTCAAGGATTGCTGGTCGGCGCTCGGCAGCTGGTCGTAGTATTGCGGCAGGGTGAGCCGCTGGAGCAGCGTGCGCAGGCCGTCGCGCTGCGCCTGCTCGATCGCCTGCTCGCGCGCGGTCACCGCGTCCTGGGCCTCGACATCGACGGCGATGCCGCGCACGGTATAGGCCTCGGCCAGGGCCGCGGCCGGCAGGGCGAGGCCGACCAGGACAGCGAAGGCCGCTGCGCGCTTTGCAAGACGCATGTTCTCTCCTAGATATCGAGCCGCGGTGTCGACGGGCAACCGGCCATTCACGGCAGAGATAAGGCGCACCCCCAGTGTGACACAAGAGGAACGCGGCGGCGACGCCTACGCCAGGGCCGGGGTTGACATTTCGGCCGGCAACGAGCTGGTGCGGCGCATCGCGCCTCTGGCCCGGGCGACGGCCAGGGCCGGGAGCACCGGCGGGCTCGGCGGCTTCGGTGCCGTCTTCGACCTCGCGGCCGAGGAGTTCGACGACCCCCTTCTGGTGGCCGCGACCGACGGGGTCGGCACCAAGATCCTGATCGCCGAGGCGACGGGCCGGCACGACACGCTGGGCATCGATCTGGTCGCCATGTGCGTCAACGACCTCGTGGTGCAGGGGGCCGAGCCGCTCTTCTTCCTCGACTACCTGGCGACCGGCCGGCTCGAGGTCGAGGCGGCGACGGCGCTGGTCACCGGCATCGCCAAGGGCTGCGCGCTGGCCGGCTGCGCCCTGATCGGCGGCGAGACGGCGGAGATGCCCGGGGTCTACGCCCCCGGCCGGTTCGATCTCGCCGGCTTCGCCGTTGGTGCCGTCGAGCGCGCCGACCTCTTGCCGCGGCCGGTCGTCGCCGGCGACCGGATCATCGGCCTCGCCGCCTCGGGGCTGCACAGCAACGGCTTCTCGCTGGTCCGCCGGATCGTCGCCGATGCCGGCCTGGCGCTGACCGATGCGGCGCCGTTCGCGCCCGGCCGCCGGCTCGGCGAGGTGCTGCTCGAGCCCACCCGGATCTATGTGCGCAGCTGTCGGGCGGCGCTGCGCCACCGTGGGGTCAGGGCGCTCGCCCACATCACCGGCGGCGGCCTGCTCGAGAACCCGCCGCGGGTGGTGCCGGACGGGCTCAGGATCCGGCTCGACGCCACGGCCTGGCCGCTGCCGCCGGTGATGCGCTGGCTGGCGGAGACCGGCGGGCTCGACCACGCGACGCTCGCCCGGACCTTCAATTGCGGCCTCGGCATGCTGCTCTTCGTCGCTGCCGACGACGCCGCGGCGTTGCTCGAGATCCTCGCGGGCCAGGGCGAGACGGCATTGGCCGTGGGGGTCGTCGAGGCCGGTGCCCCGGGGCCGGCCGAGGTGCTGATCGATGGGCTGGAGAGCGCATGGCCCGGCGCCGCACCGCCGTCCTGATCTCCGGCAGCGGCAGCAATCTCGAGGCGCTGATGGCGGCGGCCGACGCCGGTTTCGCGGCAGCCGAGATCGCGCTCGTCGTCAGCAACCGCCCGGACGCCTTCGGCCTCGAGCGGGCGCGGCGGCGCGGCGTGGCGACGGCGGTCGTCGCGCATCGCGATTTCGCCGACCGTCCGGCGTTCGAGGCGGAGCTGCACCGTCGGCTGTGCGGCGCCGGCATCGAGCTCGTCTGCCTCGCCGGCTTCATGCGCGTGCTCACCGCGGGCTTCGTCGAGGCCTGGCGCGACCGGCTCTTGAACATCCACCCGTCGCTGCTGCCGGCCTTTCCGGGGCTGCACACCCACGAGCGGGCCGTCGCGGCCGGCTGCCGGGTGCATGGCTGCACCGTGCATCTGGTGCGGCCGACCCTCGATCTGGGCCCGATCCTGGTCCAGGGCATCGTCCCGGTGCTGGCGGGCGACGATGCGGCCGCGCTCGGCGCCCGGGTGCTCGAGGTCGAGCATCGCTGCTATCCCCTGGCCCTCGACCTCGTGGCCCGGGGCGAGCTGCGGGTCGACGGCGACGCGGTGGTCCTGCCGGCCGCCGCCGCGCGGCTCGTGGTGCATCCGCTGTTGCGGGCCGACGCCTAGAAGATCCCGGCCTCGAGCCCGGCGGCCATGAAGGTGCCGAGGTCCCTGGCCCGGCCGAGGAAGCCGTCGTCCCACGGGCCGCGGCAGACGACGGGCTCGTGCACCGCCTTCCAGCGCAGCCCGCCGGCGATGCTGGCGACGGCGCGGCAGGTGCCGGTGCCGTCGTGGCCGGCGCGGACCAGCAGCGCGTAGGGCAGGGCGTCGGTGCGGTCGATGAGCGGGTAGTAGCAGCGGTCGAAGAAATCCTTGAGCGCACCGCTCATGTACCCGAGATTCTCGGTCGTCAGCAGGACCAGGCCCTGGACGCCGAGCACCGCTTCGGGGTCGGTCTCGAAGGGGCTGC
>CAYWSB010000213.1:0-7838 GCA_964460465.1 uncultured Geminicoccaceae bacterium
GGCGACATCGACGTCTTCCTCGGCAACTGGATGCCGACCATGGAGGCCGACATCGCGCCCTATCTGGACGCCGGCACGGTCGACAGCCTCGGCGTCAACCTCGAGGGGGCGAAGTACACGCTGGCCGTTCCGGCCTATCTGGCCGCGGCGGGGTTGACCGACTTCGCCGACATCGCCGCCTTCGCCGACCGGCTCGGCTCGCGCATCTACGGCATCGAGCCCGGCAATGACGGCAACCGGCTGATCCAGGACATGATCGAGGCGGACGCCTTCGGCCTCGGCGGCTTCACGCTGGTCGAGAGCTCCGAGCAGGGCATGCTGGCGCAGGTCGCCCGCCTGGGCCGCAGCGAGCAGCCGGTCGTCTTCCTCGGCTGGGAGCCGCACCCGATGAACGCCAACTTCGACCTCGTCTATCTCTCCGGCGGCGACGACTGGTTCGGGCCGGACTATGGCGGGGCCACGGTGCTGACCAACACCCGCGCCGGCTATGTCGCGGAATGCCCGAATGTCGGCCGGCTGTTGACCAACCTCAAGTTCACGCTCGCGATGGAGAACGAGGTGATGGCCGCCATCCTCGACGACGGCGAGGAGCCGGCGGATGCGGCACGGGCGTGGCTCGTGGCCAACCCCGGGGCGCTCGACGCCTGGCTCGACGGGGTCACCACGATCGACGGCGGGGACGGCCTCGCGGCGGTCCGGGCGCATCTGGGGCTCTAGGCGGCAGGTTTGCCGCCGCGCGTCACTCCATCCCCGGCAGCCCCGCCCTGATCCGCCCTTACCCGAGGTTAATTCCGGGGACACAATACGCAATTAACCTTCGTATCGCCCGGACGAAGCGCCTGCGTCGGCACTGCGGGCGCAGTCGACAGGATTCTCTATCATGGTGCGCCAAAGGTTAATTCGGTAATGTGTCCCCCGAATTAACCATCCCCGGCAGTCCCGCCCTGATTTGCGCGTAGAAGTCATCGGCGCCGATCGCCGCCTGCGCCCGTCCGTTGATCAGGCTGGCCTGGCGCAGCTCGGGGTAGGGCAGCGACTGGTCGAGCACGCCGCGGTCGTAGAGGACTTCCGGAAAATAGCCGCTCAGGATCACGCGCCAGGTGATCGGCAGCTGGCCGCCCAGCGCCCGGACGTGGTTGACGATCGCCGTCGTGCAGTTGGTGGTCAGCGTGTTGTACCATTTGGGCTCGTCGTTCAGGCGGTTGATCTCGCCCAGATAGTGGAGAAAGAGCCGGCGGATGTTCTCGGCCGGGATGTCGACCCGGAAGAGATAGACGTCCTCCTGCGGCTCGCGCCAGGTGGTGCGCACCGCCACGACGTCGGGCTCCTCGCTGACCACGTAGTAGAGCTCGTATTGGCGAAAGAAGCCGGCCAGCGTCGAATAGGCCTCGCCGACCTCTTTTCTGGTCTCGATCGAGATGGTGACCGGCTCCTCGCCGGCGAAGCCGAAGCTCAGCATGGTGTGTGCGATGGCGTCGCCCATCCAGTAGACGGCGAAGAGGTCGAGGGTCTCGAGCCTGCCGAGATCGACCGTGCGCTCGTGCCAGCTCGGGGTGAAGTCCTCGGCCGAGCGGTAGGCGAAGCGGCGGACGTTGCGGACCGTGACCCGGTCGCCATCGATCTCGGCCGCGGCGAGCAGTGCCACGTCCGGCTGCCAGATGCGGTCGTTGCGCGCCTCGATGGTCGACCACCAGAGGAAGAAGCCGCCGATCGCGAGGGCCGCGGGAAGCAGTGGCGCCACCAGCCGGCCATGCCGGACGGCGAGGGCGAGGCCGAGGACGGCCAAAGCCGGCAAGGCGAGCGCCGCGGCAAGCCGGCCCGCCCCGGGCATCTCGGGCAGGTTGTACCAGAGCGCCAGGGCAGCGAAGCCGGCAACGCCGAGCACGACGGCACTGAGCAGACCGAACCCGATCGCCCGCCCCACCCGCATCGCGCCGCCCTCCCGCCAGCCCTTCGACGACGCCCGCCATAACAGCTGCGCCGCCTGCCGCAACCCTCGATCGGCCGCAACGGCTGCGGGCTGGCCTTCGGCTGCCGCCTCGGGCAAGCTCGACCCACCTGGCAGCGGCGACCGGCGGCGACGACCGGCAGCGACGACCGGCAGCGACGAGGGAGGCGGCTATGGACTGGCTCACCACCTACAAGATCCCGCTCGGCAACTGGATCCGCGACGGGGTCGACCTCCTCGACACCCACGCCGCCTTCGTCTTCGACGCGATCGCGATCGGCCTCGGCGGCCTGATCGAAGGCATCATCGCCCTGCTGCAGGCCGTGCCGCCGGTGCTCATGGTCCTGCTCTTCGCCGCCGGCGCCTATGCGCTGCACCGCTCGTGGAGGCTGGCGGCCCTCATCGTCCTGTCGCTCCTGCTCGTCATCAACATGGGCTACTGGCAGGAGACCACCGAGACCCTGGCGCTCGTCGTCGTCGCCACCGCCACCTGCATGGCGATCGGCGTGCCCGTCGGCATCGCCGCGGCGCATCGGCCCTGGCTCTACGCCATGCTGCGGCCGGTGCTCGACCTGATGCAGACGATCCCGACCTTCGTCTACCTGATCCCGACCCTGATCCTGTTCGGCCTCGGCGTCGTCCCCGGCCTCATCTCGACCGTGATCTTCGCCATCCCGGCCCCGATCCGGCTCACCCATCTGGGCATCGCCTCGGTCCCGACCGCCCTGATCGAGGCGGGCGAGGCCTTCGGCGCCAGCCGCTCGCAGCTCTTGTGGAAGGTCGAGCTCCCGCACGCCCTGCCGACCATCATGGCGGGGCTGACCCAGTGCATCATGCTGTCGCTGTCGATGGTGGTGATCGCGGCGCTGGTCGGGGCGGCGGGCCTCGGCGTGCCGGTGGTCCGCGCCTTGAACACGGTCAACATCGCGCGCGGCTTCGAGGCGGGCCTGGCGATCGTCATCCTGGCGATCATCCTCGACCGGGTCTGCAAGCAGCCGGCGCGGGACCGCAAGGGTGGCTGACCCGGCGATCGCCTTCGAGGCGGTCGACATCGTCTTCGGCGACCGGCCGGAGCTGGCCGTGCCGCTGCTCGAGGCCGGGGCGACGCGCGAGGCGATCCTCGAGCGGACGGGGCAGGTGCTGGGGGTGGCCGACTGCACGCTGGCGGTCGAGCCGGGCGAGATCTGCGTGCTGATGGGTCTTTCGGGCTCGGGCAAGTCGACCCTGCTCAGGGCCGTCAACGGGCTCAACCGGGTGACTCGCGGCCGGGTGCTGGTGGCCGACGGCGGCCGCCAGGTGGACGTGGCGCGCTGCGACCGGCGCACGCTCAGGCGCCTGCGGACCGAGCGGATCGCCATGGTGTTCCAGCAGTTCGCGCTCCTGCCCTGGCGCACCGTGGCGGAGAACGTCGGCTTCGGCCTCGAGCTCCGGGGCACGGCGAAGGCCCTGCGGCGGCGGATCGTCGAGGAGAAGCTGGCCATGGTCAAGCTCGAGGCCTGGGGCGACAAGTACGCGCACGAGCTCTCGGGCGGGATGCAGCAGCGGGTCGGCCTCGCCCGGGCGTTCGCCACCGACGCCGACATCCTCCTGATGGACGAGCCGTTCTCCGCGCTCGACCCGTTGATCCGCGACCGCCTCCAGGACGAGCTCCTGGAGCTGCAGGAACGCCTCCACAAGACCATCGTGTTCGTCAGCCACGACCTCGACGAGGCGCTCAAGCTCGGCAACCGGATCGCCATCATGGCGGGCGGGCGGATCGTCCAGGCGGGGCCGCCCGAGACCATCGTGACCCGGCCGGCGACCGACTACGTGCGCGACTTCGTCGCCAACGTGAACCCGCTCCGGGTGCTGACCGCCGCGAGCGTGATGCGCCCGGTCGCGGGCCTGCCGGCCGAGCTCGAGACGGCGCAGGGCCGGCTCGTCCTGGCGGCCGGGCCGGGCGAAGCCTTCGCGGCGACGCTCGACGGGGTCGCGGCGGCGCTGCGGCCGCTGGACGAGGCGGCGGCGGATGCTGCGGCGGGCGGGCCGGTCGTCTGGTGCTGCGCGCCGGCCACGCCGGTGCGCGCACTGGTCCGGGCGGCCGCCGCGGGGCGGGCCGGCTTCGTCGTCAGCGGCGCCGACGGGGCGGTGCTGGGCCTGGTGGGCGAGCGCGAGCTATTCGCGGCATTCCTGCGCTGACCAGAGGGTCGGCGGGGCCACGTAGCCGGCCTCGACCCGGCCCGGGGCGGCAGCGCAGCCGCTGCAGCCGCAGCGGTCGGGTGCGCCCTGGGCCGCGACGATCGCCTCGAGATCGCGGGCGACCCGGTGCAGGTTCATGGCGACCAGCGAGTTGTCGCAAGGCAGGTCGCGCAGGCGCCGGGCGATGCTCGCGATAGCGCTCGCGGTTGCCGGGCAAAGAGGCTTGTCGATGGGCATCGGTCCTGCGGTCTCGGGCGGGCGTTGGGCATTCCCTGACGGTCGACGATCCCCGCCAGGGGCAGCACCGGCGGCCGTTGGCGGCTGATCCTCGGCAGGTTTAGCATAACTTTTGGTAGAATCAACAACCTGGTTCTTCGTCATTTCGGCGCGGCGTCGCCACCATGCTCGCGCGGCCGCAGGGCGCCTGCCGATGCGCTTTATCCCTTTTTGCGGGATAGACATAAATTGTTTTCTACTTATACGTTAGCTCGGGTTCCTTTCGTCGAGCATGTCGGCCCTGGCCCTAGCGCCCGGACCCTGCTGCCATGCGTGCCATCGGCCCCCGCCTCGCCAGCCTGCTCGCGCTCGCCACCTGTCTTGCCGGTTGTGGCGGCGGCGGTGGTGGGGGCGGCGGCGGCGGATCGCCGGCCGGGGTCGGCGGGCTGAACCTGCCGCTCGGCGGCAACCCGGCCGCGTTCGAGACGTCGGAGTATCGCCGCAGCGGCGCCCTCGGCCCGGTCAACGCGTCGACGCTCTATGCGGCCGGCGGCACCGGTGCCGGGGTGACGGTCGGCATCATCGACACCGGCATCGACACCAGCCATCCCGAGTTCGCCGGCGCCATCCATCCGGCCAGCCGCGACCTGCTGCGCGACGGGCCGCTCGCCGACGGGTCGGGGCACGGCACTGCCGTGGCCGGCCTCCTGGGTGCCCGCCGCAACGGTGCCCTGACCCACGGGCTCGCCTTCGCCGCCGATCTCCTGGTCGTCCGGGCCGACGCGCCGGGCAGCTGCCCGCGCGGCTGCCTCTTCAACCAGGGCAACCTGGCGACGGCGACCGACTATGCCGTGGCGAGCGGCGCGCGGGTGCTCAATTTCAGCCTCGGCGAGGCAAGCTCGCTCGCCAGCAGCTTTCGCCAGTCGCTGACGGCGGCGGCCGATGCCGACCGGGTGCTGGTGTTCGCCGCCGGCAACGGCGGCGGGGCGGCGCCGCAGCAGCCCGCGCTGTTCGCAACCACGGGCGCGGCGCGCGGCCGGGCGCTGATCGTCGGTGCGGTCGACGACGACGCGGTCATCTCGGGCTTCAGCAACCGCGCCGGCAGCGCGGCCGATGTCTTCATCGTGGCGCCGGGCGAGACGCTGCGCACCACCACGGTCGGCGGCGGCACCGGCACCGTCTCGGGCACCTCGGCAGCCACACCGATCGTCAGCGGGGCGGCGGCGGCGTTGATCGGCGCCGCACCGCATCTGCGCGCCGCCGAGGTCGTGACCATCCTCCTCGAATCGGCCCGCGACCTCGGCGCCCCGGGCACCGACCCGGTCTACGGCCGCGGCATGCTCGACCTCGCCCGGGCGCTCGAGCCGATGGGCCCGTTGCGAGTGCCGGAGGGCGTGTCGACCGCCGCCGCCAGCCGGCCGCTGGCCGCCACCAGCCTTGCCCTCGGCGACGCGTTCGGCGGCGCGGCGGCGGCAGCCGGGCCGGTGCTGGCGCTCGACGCTTTCGACCGCGCCTACACGGTGGCGCTGCCGACCGGGGCGACGCGCCGCAGCGCCGAGGCGTTGCCCGACCTGCTGCGCCGCCAGCGCAGCGGCACGACCGAGCGGGTCGAGACCGGAAGCTTCGCCCTCGCGCTGGCGCGCGACGACGTTCCCGGGCAGCGGCCGGTCGTGGCGGGGAGCGATCTTGCCGGCGTCGATGCGACGTGGCGGCTGGCCGATATCCTGACCGTGCGGGCGACCCTGGGCGAGCCGGCGTCGACCGCGGCCGCGACGGATCGCCTCGGTCTCTGGCAGCAGCGGCGCGATCGCGGCCAGACCCGCAGCCTCGTCGATCTCGCCGCACCGGCCGGGCTCGAGCTCGGCGCCGGGCTCGGCGAGGCGTGGCGGCTGTCCTTGAACCTCGCCGGCGATCCCGGCGAGGCAGTCGAGCCCCTGGCCGGCGAGCTGGTCGACTGGCTCCCCCGGCCGGCCGGCGCCGTCCCGGCGCGGCGCGGCCGGCTCGCGGCCCTGGGCCTGACCCGGAGCACCGCGGCCAGCGCCGGCTGGCGGGTCGGCTTCGGCGTGCTCGACGAGGCCGACGGGCCGCTCGGCAGCAGCGGCAGCGGGGCGCTGGCCACCGGCGGGGCGGTGACGCATTTCCTCGACGTCGCTACCGCGGTGCCGCTGGCCGGGGGAATCGAGGCGTTCGGCCGGGCGGCCCTCGGCCGGACGGAGACGGCGAGCCAGGGCGGACTCGTGACCGACATCGGTGCCCTCTGGAGCACCTCGTTCGAGGCCGGCCTCGCCGCCGGCGACGTCGCGCAGCCGGGCGACCGGCTGAGCTTCACGGTCAGCCAGCCGCTCCGCGTCGAGGCGGGCAAGGCCGCCATGGACGTGCCGGTCGCCCGCGATCTCGAGGGCCGCATCGCCCGGGTGCAGCGCGAGCTGGCGCTGGAGCCGTCCGGCCGCGAGATCGATCTCGAGCTCGGCTACGGACTGCCGCTCGGCGGCACGGCCGAGGGGCCGGGCTTGCTGCGCACCGCCGTGCTGCTGCGCCTCGCCCCGGACCACGACGCCTCGGCGGCGCCCGAGCTGCTCCTCGGGCTGACCTACCGCCTGCCGTTCTGATCGCTAGCCGGGCGCGGGGTCCGGCAGCGGCGGGCAGTCGGCGGCATCGCGATCGAGGGTGAACGACCCGTCGGCGGCGCGCCAGTGCAGCGCCTGGACCACCATCAGCGTCGGTGACCAGGGCTGGAACACCGGGCAGCCCGCCTCGTCCGTGCCCATGGGCAGCATGTAGAGGTCGGGGCCTGCCGGGATGGCCCCTTCGGGCACGCCGGCGGGCGCGTCGTCGGGTGCCTCAGCCATGGCGCAGGCGCCGGACAGCAGCAGGACCGCCGCCAGTGCCGGACCGTGCCGGCGGTATCGTCGCGCCCGCCAAGTGCTTGTGGAAAAGCTTATATTCCAATTCATTGCCCCTTGTTCCTCGCGTCGCTGCCGAGCGTCCAAAGCTAAAGCATTCAGCTAAAGACGTTCTACCTTAAGGTGAGCAAAGTCGAAAAAAACATTTGAAAATAGATAGTTAGCCTTCTAAGGTCCGCGCCGAGGGAAGACACCGTCTGACGTTTCAATCCTGCCGGGTCCCATCGGCCGTCATCGAGTGACATCACTGCCCGAAACAACCAAACGGGGCGGGAGCACACGACGATGATGTTGAACGGCTATGGTGCTGTAAAGCGGTCCGTTGCCCAGGCGCGGCCGATCGACGACGAGGGGCGCGCTCCGGCACGCCGGTCCAGTGCCCAGGCGCTGGCCATGGGTGCGCCGCTCGGGGCGAGCTTTCTCGGCCTGCTCTTGATGCGCGGCGACGAGGCGGCCGCCGGCGAGGCCGACGGCGCCCTGCCCGCGGCAACGTTCGAGCCGCCGCTGGAGCACGCGCCGCTGGCGGATGCCGGCCGCGGCACGAGCCTGCCGGGCGCGGGCCTGGTGCTGCCGCTGGCGGCCGCCAGCGCCGG
>CAYWSB010000214.1:0-7833 GCA_964460465.1 uncultured Geminicoccaceae bacterium
CGCCGCTCGCGCCCGCTCCGCCCGGGCGACCCGGCCGGGCGGCGGGCGCTGGTCCGCCGGCGCCGGGGCCACGGGCTCCGCCGGCTCCTTCTCGCCGGGCAGCTCGGCGGCGAAGTCGATCATGGCGCCCCGGCCCCGCGCAGCGCCGCGTAGTGCTCGCCGAAATCGGCCTTGCGCAGCGGCTTGCCCTGCTTGAGCAGCTCCGCCCCGATCGCCTGGACCAGCTCGGCCATGCCGACCGGGCCGCCAGCGGCGAACGCCCGGTGTGCCGCATCGAGCCAGCAGTTGCGGATCTCGCCGCCGGTCAGCGCGAAGCGCTCGGCCAGGAGGTCGAGGTCGACGTCCGGGGCCAGCGGCGTCCCGGTCTTCGCGATCCGCCCCCAAAGGGCGCGGCGCTGGTCCGGCGTCGGCGCCGGGAACTCCACCACCATGTCGATCCGGCGCAGGAACGCCGCGTCCATGTTCTGCGCGAGATTGGTGGCGAGGATCGAGATGCCGTCGAACGATTCCAGTCGCTGCAGGAGATAGGAGGTCTCGAGGTTGGCGTAGCGGTCGTGCGCGTCGCTCACCTCCGAGCGCTGGCCGAAGACGGCGTCGGCCTCGTCGAAGAAGAGCACGACGTCGGTCCCCTCGGCGGCGCGGAACAGGCGCTCGAGGTTCTTCTCCGTCTCGCCGATATATTTCGAGATCATGGCGGCGAGATCGACGCGGTAGACCGGGAGCCCGAGGGCGTTGCCGACGGCACCGGCGGCCATCGTCTTGCCGGTGCCGGACGGCCCCTTGAAGAGGGCCACCGAGCCGTGGCGCTTGGCGAAGACGGGGCCGAGACCCCAGCCCTCCAGCACCTGGCCGGCCGCGGCCTGCCAGGAGACGAGCCGCTCGAGGGCGACGCGCGTCGCCCGCGGCAGCACGAGGTCGTCGAGCGACTGGCGGCTCTCGAGCCGCTGGGCGAGGCCATCGAGCCCGGCCGCGGCCTGGCCGCGGGCGGCGATGTCGAGCGCCGCCGGATCGTCCGCCGCAGCGCAGGCGGCGGCCAGCCGCAACAGGTCGAGATGGCGGGCGTTGCCCAGCCGGTGGCGGATGCCCGTCGCCTCCCGCCCGCGGGTCAACCGGTCGACCCACAGCCGGCGGCGGTCGTCGCGGGGCGGCCCGGCGACCAGCGTGCGGGCGTCCAGCCCGGCCTCGAGCCAGGGCTCCGGGCGGGCCGTGACGAGCACGGTGCCGGTGCTCAAGAGGAGCGCCAGCTCGCGCAGCGGCTCGGCCGCGAGCGCCGGCAGGCCGGCGAAGACCGGCACCAGCCCGGCCAGGTGGCAGGTGCGCAGCCGACGCCGCAGGGTGGCCGGATCGGCGGTCTCCGGGCAGAGGCAGAGGTCCCAGCGTTCCGCCGCCGCCTGCTCCAGCACCGCGAGCGAGGTCGCCGCGGCCGAGGCGCCGCAGACCATGAGGCTCTTGGCCGGCAGCGGTGCCCCGCCGAAGCGGAGCACCGTGCCCTCGGGCGCGGGCGGCTGGCCGAGCAGGAGGTCGAGCAGCCGCTCGTCGATCCTGAGCGCCCGCTCGATCTCCGGCACGGCCCGCTCGAGGGCGATCAGGCCGAAGCGCTCGAGCGGCGCCTCGGCGGCGAGCAGCCGGCGCATGGTCAGCGCGTCGGGCGGCCGCGGCAGCAGCCGCTGCACCAGCGCCGGGGTCAGGTGGCGGCGGGCGAGGTCGTCGTTGAGATAGCCGTAGACCCGCCCGAAGCGGGGGTCGAGGGCCGGTGCGGCGGCGAGGACCAGGATATCGAGCTCGGCCTCGGCGAGATCGAACACATCGGCGAGGCGCCGCCAGATCCCGGCGGGGTCGCGCCGGGTGGCCGCGTGGGCGTCCCAGGCAGCGGCGAGCGTCGCCGCGTCGGGGGCGGCACCCTCGACCGCGAGCCGCCCGGTGAGCTCGTCGAGGATCGCCTCGGCCTCGGCGTCGCCGACGAAGAGGCCGAGAAACCCCTCCTGCCGGCCGTCGCCCCTGAGGGCCCGGGTCAGCGCCACCTCGTGCCGCAGCCGCAGGGCCAACAGGTGCAGCGCCTGCTCGAGCCAGCCGGCCGGATCGAGCCGGGTGGGTGCTTCGTGCGTCATCCGGCATCACCGAGATCGAGGACCAGCCGCGGCGCACCCGGCAGCTTCAGGCGCTGCTGCGGCCCGGCGAGGCCGGCCATGCGCAGCACCACGACGAGCGGCACCGGGTCGAGGCGGACCGTCAGCGTGTCCCGGCCGACGGCGACGCTGCCCGGGCGCCTGAGGAACTGCAGTGCGAGCCAGCCGTGCGAGGCGCCGCGCAGGCCGCGCAGCCGGCTGGCGAGGTCGCCCAGCAGCAGCGCGCTCCAGCCCCGCTCCGCCGGGGCCGCTGCCGCGACCGCCCGGGCCGCCGGGTCGAGCCGGTCGAGGCGGTCGGCCGGGGGCGGCGGCTGGGGCCGGGTCAGGTCGATGGCGCGCGGGTCGACCGGGAAGAGCAGCGCCAGGGCCGGGTCCTCGGCAGCCGCCGGCCAGTCCGCGGCGTCCAGCGTCTGCCAGGCCGCCTGCGCCAGCGCGGTGGGTGCGAGCGCCTCGACCGCCCCGGTCGCGAGCGCCGATGGCCAGAGCAGCGCCAGGCCGGCGAACGGGGTGCGCAACGCCGCCGCGGCCTTGTGCCCCGGCTCGCGCCGCTGCCGGCGGCCCGCCTCGGCCGTCGCCGCCCCGGAAAAGGGTGTGTCCGGCTCGAGCGCCAGCAGCTCGTCCAGCACGGCCCGGCAACCCTTGTCTTGCCGAACCAGCGCCAGCGCCGCGGCGAGCGCCGCCGCGTGGCGATCCGGTGCCGCCGGCGGTGACACCGCACGGTCGTCCGGAGCTGCGGCTCTCGGACCCGCGCGGTGGAGCTGCCGTGCGGCCAGGAACGCCGCGGCGGCGACGACCACCGCCCGGCCGGCGATCGGCCCCCTCGCCGCCGCCAGGCTGCGCAAGGCCAGGGAGAGCGTGGCCGCGGCGAGGGCCACCCCTGCCCCGGCCCCGGCGGGTGCGGGCAGGCCCTGGGCCAGGGCGCGCAGGGCGGGCAGGAGGTCCCGGCGCTCGGCCGGCTCCAAGGGTGGGCGCAGCAGCGCCAGGGCCAGCTCGGCGCAAGCCGCCTCGGGCCAGCGGGCCACGGCCGCGTCGGCAGCGCCGAGCCGAACGGATGCGCGGGCCAGCGGCAGGAGGATCGCCGGCCGGGCGCGGATCAGCTCGGCCGCGGCCCGCTCGGCCGGCAGGTGGTCGAGCTTGGCCAGCTCGCTGAACGGCCAGGCGGGGCCGGACGCCAACCCGAGCCGGCGCAGCACGTAGTCGGCGAGGTAGGCGGCATGATCCGGCCAGATCCGGACGTCGCCGCCGCCGCGCGCCAGGGCGGTGCGCAGTGCGGTCGCAATGCGCGCCGCGAGCCCGGCGGCGATGCCGCCCTCCGCGAAGCGCTCGCCCAAGTCGAGCCGCAGGGCCAGGCGGCGGATGCGCACGACGCCGTCGAGCCCGTCGAGCACCGCCTCGGCCTCGCGCGCCAGGGCCGGCGGCAACGCCCGGGCGAGGGCCCGGTCGAGGGCAGCTCCCATGCGCGCCGCCGCCGCCGGGCCGGCGAGGGCCGTGCAGCGCGTCTCCAGCCGCCCGATGCCGAGCCGGTGGCGCTCGAGGGCGGCGCTCACAGCCTGGGCCCGGCGAAGAACGGCCGGAGCGATTCGAGCTCGCGGGCCAGTGCCTCGACCTCGGCCTGCGGCAGGGCGAGCCGCTCGGCCAGCCCGGCGGGGTCGGCCGCGAGGAACGCCTCGGGACCGGTGATGCCGGCCTCGCCGAGGCGCCGCAGCGTTTCGGGCTCGACCAGCAGCCGGGGCACGGTGGGCCGCCGCGGGACCTCGGGCAAGGGCCGCCGCGGCTGGGGTGCTCGGGTGAAGCCGTTGGCCTCGAGGACCTGGAGCAGCCGGCGCCAGTCGAACCGCTCCGGCCGCGGCCGATCGGGCTCGACGTCCGGCTCCTCCTCCTCCGGCCGGTCGGGGCGAGCCGCGAGCAGCCGGCAGAGGCAGGCCCGCAGCCAGTCCTGCAGCACGGCCACGGGCAGCACCGTGCGGCGCTCGGCAGGCGCGAACATGGCCGTGTCCGGTCCGGCCACGAGGCGGCCGAGGACCAGCACGTCCGGCACCTCTTCCGGCAGCGGCGGCAGGGGCAGCAGCGCCGGCGGGGTTGCGCAGAACAGCGGCACGAGGTCGGCGCAGCCGGTGTCCGGCACCGCGAGCTCCGGCGGCAGGGCGCACAGCAGCTCGATCGACACCCCATGGCAGGCGCGGGTCGGCCAGAGCGTGTTGGCCGGATGCGCACAGCCCTCGGGAATGCCGGCGCGCGGCTCCGCCGGGCTCCGGGTCGGCCGAGCGACGAGCCAGCTCGTGACCATCGTCGCCTCGCGGTCGTCGTCGCGCCGCCGGCGCTCGTCCTCGTCGAGCACGTCGCAGCCCGGCGCCTCCGGGCCGCAGCAGGCCCAGATGCGGCGGACGATGTCGGCGATCTCCACCGCCTCGGCCAGGAAGACCTCGGCACCGGTCCGGGTGATGCCGTAGCCGGCCGAGATCCTGAGGCTGCCGCCGGCGACGATCGGGATCAGGCCGGCGACCACGCCCCAGCCGTGCAGCAGGCGCCGCATCCGCGCCAGCTCGTGGTCGTGGCTCGTCCGGTCGAGGGTCAGGTCCTCGGCCCGGACGATCTGCCGGTCGAAGTAGAGCGGGCCGACCACGCCGTTCGCGACCGTTGCCAGCGCCGGCCGTTCGGCTGCCTTTGCCATGGCCGTCTCCTCAGCCCTGCCGCCGGTGGCGGAACCAGCTGCGGAACGTCCCGCCGCCGGCCGACTTCCCGGTCGGCAGCTGGCCGGCGAGATGCGTGCCGTCCACCGCGACACCGTCCCGGTCGACGGCGAAATCGGCGTAGAGGACGAAGCGCACCGGCAGGTCGGCTGCGATCGGCAGCTCGAACGGCTCGGGGCTGCGCAGGCAGAGGCCGGGCGATTCGTCGGCACCGTCGAGCCGGGTCCAGTCGCGCAGCAGCGTGCCGTCGATCACGAGGTCGGCGATGGGGTGGGCGATCAGCGGGTGGAGCGTGTTCCAGGTCACCATCCGGAAGCGGTCCGCGGCGATCGGCACCTGCAGCTCCGCCACCATGGTCCGGCCGGCGCGCTCGGTGCCGGTGACGAACTTCCAGGCGACCGGCCGCTCGAAGGCGATGGCGATGCCCTGCTCGACCAGCAGCCGCATGAACTCCGGAAAGCTCCCGATGCCCGGATAGAGCTCGCCGTGCGCCCAGCTCATGGCGAGGATCGGGTTGCCGGTCGGCACGGCCGCACCCTCGGCCTGCGGGATGCCCAGCGTCAGCCGCATCGCCGTGGCGCCGACATTGCTGGTCGAGCCCGTGGGGGCCGATCCGGGGGGCAGCATGTTGACCACGACCTGGGTGATCGAGCGGCCGTTGGGGCCCTGCGCACCGTCCTGCCCGCGCGGGATGTCGAGCTGCAGCGTCAGCCCGGTTTCGTTCGGCGCGACCGAGCCCGTGGCCGGATCGGCGGGTCCGACCGCGGTCACCTCGACCGTGTCGATGCTCAGCCCGTCCTCGCCGTCGAAGCCGGGATCGCCGCGCGGCCCGGGCGGCCCCTCGGCCACGCCCTGGGCCAGGATGCATTCGACCACTTCCCTGAGCACGACCGCCGAGGGGACGATGCGCCGGTAGGCGAGGTTGTCGAGGACGAGGTCACCGGCCTCGGCCTCGGCGGCGTCCATCAGGCGCGGGCCGTCGTCCTCCGGGTCCCAGACATAGCCGGCGACGTGGCCCAGGATCACCGCGTGGCCGTCGTCCGCGCAGGCGGGACAGCCGTCGACCTGCCGGTCGAAGCGGATGCCGCAATCGACCTCGGCGATGTCGACGACGGCGACCAGGCCCCGCTCCGGCTGCGCTGCCGGATCGTCCGCAACGGCGGCGTAGAGCCGGTTGCCGTTCGGTGTCAGCGTCAGGCTGCGGCCCTGGCCGTCCAGCCGGATCGCATCGGGCGACAGGCCGACCGGCTCGGGCTCCGCCGCGGCCAGCGACTTGACCTGCTCGAGATCGACGGTGGTCAGCCGGGTGACACCGCCCGGATCGGCGAGCAGCAGGTAGGCGCGCCGCTCGGTGGGTGCCAGCGCGAGATCGAAGGCCGTGCCCTCGAGCCGCACGCCGCGGCCGGATTTCACCAGCCGCGGCCCCGTGTCGACCAGCTCGTAGCGATCGAGCAGGACGGCGCCGCCCGTCTCCGTCTCGCGGCTGAGCACGTAGAGATAGGCGTCGTCGAAGCTCCAGCGGACGGCCTCGAGCCGCTCGTCGGCACCGGGCTCGTAGCCGCTGGCCCGGGCCATCGCGGCCGTCATGCCGCCGCCGGCGAAGCTCGCCGTGTCGATCAGATAGAGCCGCTCGGCGGCCGCACCGTCCGGGCTCGCGACCGCGAGGAAGCGGCCGTCGCGGCTGATCTCCAGCATCGCCGCGCCGCGACCGGCGGCGTCGTCCGGCCCGCCGAAGCCGTGGCCGAACGCCAGGCTCTGCTGCTCGGCGGGCTCGGTGCCGGCGGGCGGCGTGCCGACCGGATCGGTGGGGGCCGGCAGCCAGTCGGTGATGGCGGCACTGGTGTAGGAGACCAGCCGGCTGTCGGCGCCGTCGATGTCGAGCACGTAGAGCGTGCCGCTCGCCGGCGAGACGGCGATGCGCGGCTGCCGGCCCCGGGTCGGGATCACCGCCACGGGGTCGGGCCGCTCGCGGACCGTGGCGGCCTGCCAGACGCCGATGCCGGCCGTGGGCGTGCCGGCGACGTCGAAGCCGTCGCCGGCCACGAAGATCAGCCGCGCCTCGCGCGCCGAGCCGGTGTCCGAGCCGGACACGGCACCGCCCAGGAGGGCGACGAGGTCGTGGGTGTCGAGATCGTGGGCGTAGGTGCGGGCCCGGCCGGCGCTGTCGTCGGCGGTGATCTGCACCAGGCGCTCGCCGCTGTTGACGTGGACGGCCCTGGGCAGGGACGCCTCGAGCACGAAGGAGTGCACCCAGTCGAGCTTCGGGTTGATCGGCGTCTCCATCCCCGGCCGCTCGCCGGGACGCGCCGCCAGCAGGCGGAAGGCGTAGCCCTCGGCGATCCGGCCGAAGGTCGTGCCCCCCTCCCCGTCGCAGCCCGGCAGGATCATCGGCACGGGCTCGGCCCCCGCGTCGCGGCGCTCGATCGCGATCAGGAGGTCGTGCTCGCCGTCGAGGGCCGCCTGCAGCTTCGAATCGGCGGCGATCAGCTCGCGCACCCGGACCAGCGCCCGGGCGGGCACGACGATCTCCTGGCCGCAGCAGTCGAGGGCGAGGCCGGGCTCGACCACCACGAAGGCCCGCCGGCAGTCGGGTGCCGGATGCTGGATCAGCCTGAGCCCGCAGACCGTGCCCGTGCCGTGCAGCAGCGCGTTGTGCATGTGCCGATGGCCGCGGTGGTAGTCCTGCTCGTCCGAGAAGTCCCGGGCGGTCAGGAACTTGCCGTCGAAATAGTGGTTGCGCAGCGGCTGATGCAGACCGCAGGGAACGCAGGACTTCCCGGTCTCGTCTAGCATGGCAGGGCTCCCTTCAGGGGCCGTGGCCCGGTCGTGGGCGGGAATCGCAGGAGGGCCTCGGGCAGCGCCGGGCCGGTGGCGAGGGTGGCGCCGAGCCGGCCCGCGCCGAGGGCATCGCCGCCGGGGCCGGCGAGCAGCATGTCGACGCCCAGCGTGGACTGCCGGCCGACCACCACGCCCGGCTCCGTCAGCCGCAGCTGCCAGCGCGCATGCGCCGGCACGTT
>CAYWSB010000215.1:0-7824 GCA_964460465.1 uncultured Geminicoccaceae bacterium
CGGCAGCGACCCCGACGCCGACCGCGCCGCGCCGCGCACCACCCTGCCGCCCGGCATCGACCGCCTCCTCGCCCTCGACGAGGCCGGCACCATCGTGGCCCTCGACCCGGCCACGGCCTGAGCCCGCCCGCCGCCGACGGGACTCAGCCCGGCACCACCGGGCACGGCCGCACCTTCCAGATGTCGGCGGCGTACTCGGCGATCGTCCGGTCCGAGGAGAACCGCCCCGAGGCCGCGAGGTTGAGGATCACCCGCCGGCGCCACGAGGCGGGCTCGGCATGGGCCGCGAGCAGCCGCGCATCCGCCTCGAGATAGGCCTGGAAATCGGCCAGATGCATGTAGGGGTCGCCGCCATCGAGGAGTGCGCCGCGCAACGGCTCCAGGATGCCGGGCTCGCCCGGGGAGAAGTGGCCGGAGAGCAGCAGGTCGAGCACCGCCCGGGTCAGGGGCTCGTGCTCGTGGTGCCAGCGCGGGCTGTACCACCCCCGGCTCGCCGCCACCTGCTCGGCGGTGAGCCCGAACAGGAAGAAGCTCGCCTCGCCCGCCGCCTCGGCCATCTCGATCGTGGCCCCGTCGCGGGTTCCGAGCGTCAGCGCCCCGTTCATCATGAACTTCATGTTGCTGGTGCCGCTCGCCTCGTAGCCCGCGGTGGAGATCTGGTTCGAGACGTCCGCCGCCGGGATCAGCCGCTCGGCCAGCGTGACGTTGTACTCGGGCAGGAACACCACCTTCAGCCGGTCGCGCACCGCCGGATCGGCCTCGATCACCCGGGCGAGGTTGTTGAAGAGCTTGATGATCACCTTGGCCAGGCGATAGCCGGGTGCGGCCTTGCCGCCGACCAGGAACACCCGCGGCGGCAGGTCGAGCCCGGGATCGTGCCGCAGGCGCTGGTAGAGCGCCACGATCCGGAGCGCATTGAGCAGCTGCCGCTTGTACTCGTGGATCCGCTTGATCTGGCAGTCGAAGATCCAGCCCGGGTCGACCGCCACCCCGTGTGCCCGCACCAGCCAGTCCGCGAAGCGCCGCTTGGCCGCCTGCTTGGCCGCCGCCACCGCCGCCTGGAAGCCGGCATCATCGGCCAGCGGCCGCAGCCGCTCGACCTGGGCCATGTCGGTCACCCAGCCCTCCCCGAGCGCCTCGGTGAGGCAGGCGGCCAAGGGCGGGTTGGCCACCAGCACCCAGCGCCGCGGCGTCACCCCGTTGGTCTTGTTCGAGAACCGCCCGGGGAAATGCGCCGCCAGCTCGCCGAGCGTCACCCGGCGCAAGAGGTCCGAATGGATCGCCGCCACCCCGTTGGTGCTGTGCGTGCCGACCACGGCCAGATGCGCCATCCGCACCTTCCGCTCGTGCCCCTCCTCCACGAGGCTGAGCCGTGCCGCCCGCCCCGGGTCGTCCGGATGGCGCGCCCGCACCTCGTCGAGAAAGTGCCGGTTGATCTCGAGCACGATCTCGAGCTGCCGCGGCAGCAGCGCCTCGAGCCAGGCGAGCGGCCACTTCTCCAGCGCCTCGGGCAGCAGCGTGTGGTTGGTGTAGGCCAGCGTCCGCCGTGCCAGATCGAACGCCTCGTCCCAGCCGAGCCCCGCCTCGTCGAGGAGGATGCGCACGAGCTCCGGCACCGCCAGCGCCGGATGGGTGTCGTTGAGCTGGATCGCCGCCCGCTCCGGCAGCAGCGCCCAGTCGCTGTTGGCGCCACGAAAGCGGCGGATGAGATCGGCGAGCGAGCAGGCCACCAGGAAATACTCCTGGATCAGCCGCAGCCCCTGGCCCTGCAGCGTCGAATCGTCCGGATAGAGCACCCGGGTCAGCGTCTCGGCCCCGAGCTGCCCGGCGAAGGCCGCCACGAACGCGCCGGCGCTGAACGCCTGGAAGTCGAACCGCTCCGGTGCCGCCGCCGCCCAGAGCCGGAGCGTGTTCACCGTCCGCCCGCCGAAGCCCACCACCGGCCGGTCGAACGGCAGGCCGAGCAGCGTCGACGGCCGCCCCGGCACCACCACGAGCGTGCCGCCCCGCACCTCGAACGAGCAGCCGATCGTCACCTCGACGGCCTCGTCCGGCCGCGCCACCTCCCAGGGATCGGGCAGCCTGAGCCAGTGGTCCGGCGTCTCGTGCTGCCAGCCGTCCTGGATCGACTGGCGGAACATGCCGTACTCGTAGCGCAGCCCGTAGCCCATCGCCGGCAGCGCCATCGTCGCCATCGATTCGACGAAGCAGGCCGCCAGCCGCCCGAGCCCGCCATTGCCGAGCCCGGCATCCGGCTCCTCCTCGACGAAGGCCTGCCAGTCCAGCCCCTTGCGCTCGGCGAACGCCCGCGCCGCCGGCCGCAGCAGCAGGTTGACGACGTTGGCGGCCAAGGAACGGCCGATCAGGTACTCCATCGAGAGGTAGTAGACCCGCTTCGGGTTCGCCCGCGCATAGGTCGCCTCGGTCGCCACCCAGCGCTGCGAGAGGATGTCCCGGATCGACCGCGCCGCCGCCTCGTAGCGCTGCCGCGCCCCGATCGCGTCCGCCGCCATGACGTGATCGAACAACAAATGCCGCTCGAACAGCGCATCCGCCGTCCCGCAGAGCGGAATCGGCCCGCACCCATACTGCTCCAGCAACGCCCGCAGCGCCGCCTCGTCCCCCGCCCCCATCGCCACCCCTCCCCCTCGCCACGCCGAGCCCCAGCCTAGCCCACCCCGCCCGGCGGGCAAACGCGGGGCGGAGGAGGAGAAGAAGAGAATCCGGGAAGGCTCGCCTTCCCGGGCCCATCCGGGTTTTTGGGTCACTGCTGTTGATGAGGCATCGCCCGGCGTCACGAACGGGCCCTGTCGGCATCGCCTCCTGATGATCGCGACGTCTCTAGCCTTGCGGTTGTGGTTCGGGCATGCTCGCCCGTATGGCATTAGTGAGCCGGCGGTTTCGGCCGATCGTGGCGGTATAGTGGCGGGGGTACGATCGATGGCGTTCAGGCCCGACGGCGCAGCGATTTTCCAAGGACATCGGCCTTCAGACTCCTGTGTCCGATAGCGTCCCGGGCAGGAACAGACCGCGCATGACCGAGACCTTCTTCGACCGCCCCATCCTGAACTCGCCCTACGGCCGCCCGGCCCGGCACTGGGAGCTGGACGCCGACGGCCAGCCCACCAACCGCATCATCGAGACGCGCCGCCGCTCGGACCTGATCACGCCCGTCCCGAAGCCGAAGAGGCGCCGCCAGAACAAGAGGCAGGGCGCCCTCGACCTCGGCGCAGCAGACCTCTCCACCGAGGAGCAGGAATACAACCCGACCCCGATCATCAACGAGGTCCGGAGCTACGTCGAAGCCTGGCGCAACCTCCCCAACACCGACCAGTGGCTCGTCACCCCCGAGACGCAACGCCTGCTGACCCACTGGCGCCACCACTCGTTCCAGGGCGTCCGCCCCTTCTTCTGCCAGATCGAGGCCGTCGAGACCGCCATCTGGCTCGTCGAGGTGGCACCGAAGATGGGCCAGCGGACGAAGAAATTCTGGGCCCACATCGAAGGCGGCAACGCTCAGGCTAATCCCGACCTCCTGCGTCTCGCCCTCAAGCTCGCGACCGGCGCCGGCAAGACGACCGTCATGGCCATGCTCATCGCCTGGCAGACCGTCAACGCCGTCCGCCACCCCAATAGCAGGCAGTTCTCCCGCGGCTTCCTCATCGTCGCCCCCGGCATCACCATCAAGGATCGGCTGCGCGTCCTCCTGCCCAACGATCCGGAGAGCTACTACAAGCACCGCGAGATCGTCCCGCCCGACATGCTCGCCGACATCGACCGGGCGAAGATCGTCATCACCAACTACCACGCCTTCAAGCTGCGCGAGCGCCTGTCGGTCGCCAAGGGCACACGCACCGCCCTCGAAGGCTGGCGCGGCGACAAGCTGCAGACGCTGGAGACCGAAGGCCAGATGCTCCAGCGCGTCATGCCCGAGCTGATGGGCATGAAGCACGTCGTCGTCCTCAACGACGAGGCGCACCACTGCTACCGCGAGCGCATCCAGGACGCTGCCGGCGAGACGGAAGCGGACCTCAAGGGCGAGGACAAGGACGAGGCCAAGGCCAACAACGAGGCCGCCCGCATGTGGATATCCGGCCTCGAAACGGTCAAGCCCAAGCTCGGCATCTCGCTCGTCTACGACCTCTCGGCCACCCCCTTCTTCCTCAAGGGCTCAGGCTACGCCGAGGGCACGCTCTTCCCCTGGACGATGAGCGACTTCTCACTGATGGACGCCATCGAGTGCGGCATCGTCAAGCTGCCGCGCGTGCCGGTCGCCGACAACGTCCCGGGCGGCGATACGCCCAAGTTCCGCAACCTTTGGGACGAGATAAAGAAGAGCAAACGCGGCCTGCCAAAAAAAGGCCGCTCTGCGGGCGCCAAAGGCTACGATCCACTAGAGCTACCGCCCGTCCTCTTGACCGCGCTCGAAGCGCTCTACGGCCACTACCAGAAGACGTTCGATCTCTGGGAAAAGGAAGGCATCGGCGTCCCACCCGTCTTCATCATCGTCTGCAACAACACGTCGACCTCGGAGCTGATCTACAAGCACGTCTCTGGTTTCCACCGCGAGAACGACGATGGTTCGACGACGCTGGAGAACGGCCGCCTCGCCCTCTTTCGCAACTACGACGACTTCGGCAACCGCATTGCCCGGCCCAACACCATCCTGATCGATTCGGCCCAGCTCGAATCCGGCGAGGCTCTCGACAAGGACTTCCGGGAGATGGCCGGCGACGAGATAGAGCGCTTCCGCCGCGAGCTGATCGAACGGTCCGGCGACCTGCATGCCGCCGACAAGATCGACGACGCCACCCTGCTCCGCGAGGTGATGAACACCGTCGGCAAGCAGGGCCGCCTCGGCGAGCAGGTCCGCTGCGTCGTCTCGGTCTCTATGCTGACCGAGGGCTGGGACGCCAACACCGTCACCCACATCCTCGGCGTCCGTGCCTTCGGCACTCAGCTGCTGTGCGAGCAGGTCGTCGGCCGCGGCCTCCGCCGCCAGTCCTACGAGCTCAACGACGAGGGCCTCTTTAACGTCGAGTACGCCGACGTTCTCGGCATCCCCTTCGACTTCGCCGCCAAGCCCGTCGTCTCGCCGCCCGCCAAGCCCCGCGAGACAGTCCGCGTCCACGCCGTCAAGCCCGACCGCGACGCTTTGGAGATCGTCTTCCCCCGCGTCGAGGGCTACCGGGTCGAGTTGCCGGATGTCCGCCTCGAAGCGACCTTCGGCCCTGACCACGTTCTGGAGCTCACGCCCGAGCTACTCGGCCCGGCCAGCACCACCAACCAGGGGATCATCGGAGAATCTGTGGACCTTACGCTGGAGCACCTGCGGGAGATGCGCCCGTCGTCCATCCTCTACCACCTCACGCAGCACCTGCTCTACCACAAGTACCGCGATCCCGGCGAGGCGCCCAAGCTCCACCTGTTCGGCCAGCTCAAGCGCATCACGCGCCAATGGCTCGATGGCGGCTACCTGAAATGCTCCGGCGGCACCTTTCCCGCCCAGTTGGTCTACCGGGAGATCGCCGACATGGCGGCCGAGCGGATCAAGACCGCGATCGCACAGACCTCCACGCATGGCGGCCAAATCAAGGCGATCGTCGACGCCTACAACCCGACGGGCTCGACCGCCTTCGTCAACTTCACGACCTCCAAGCCCACCCGCTGGCAGACCGACCCGCGGAAATGCCACGTCAACTGGATCGTTTGCGACAGCGACTGGGAAGCCGAGTTCTGCCGCGTTGTCGAGGCTCACCCCCGCGTCCTGGCCTACGTCAAGAACCAGAACCTCGGCCTCGAAGTGCCCTACCTGATGGGCTCGACACCGAGGAAGTACCTCCCCGACTTCATCGTCCAGGTGAACGACGGCCACCCCGACCCCCTGAACCTCATCGTCGAGATCAAGGGCTTCCGCGCCGAGGACGCCAAGGACAAAGCCAACACCATGCGCGCCTACTGGGTCCCGGGCGTCAACAACCTCGCCCGCTACGGCCGCTGGGCCTTCGCCGAGTTCTCCGCCGTCTACGAGATCGAGCGTGAGTTCGCGCGGCTGCTCGACGGCTTTCTCGCGGTGCGTGCAGCATGACGACACCCTTCGTTCCTTGCAGCAACCACCGTTTATCTCTATGTATAGGTGACATCCGCCCCTTGAGAGTACGTCGATCTCCTCGCAATCCTGAGACGGCCGAAATCCTGGGGCTATGCGTTGATGGGAACGCCGCTCCATGAGGGCGGCGTTCCTCATTGACGGTGGCTATTTTCTCAAGCGACTACCCTCGGTGCGCAAGGATCTGGACCCGCATGATCCGGATGCCGTGGCGCGCGCCATCGGGCAACTGGTCCACAGCCACCTCGTCCAGCTCAACAGAACGGCCTGCCAGGGCAACCCGTACGCGCTGCTCTACCGTTGCTTCTTCTACGACGCCAAGCCCTACATGAGCCGGGGCCATCGGCCGATCAGTGGCCGCAGCGTCGACTACGGCAAATCACCCGAGGCACAGTTCCGTCTGAAGCTGTTCGACCTCCTGCGGCGCCGGCCCAGCTTCGCCGTCAGGCTCGGCGAGGTGCGCCGTGACCGTGCGTGGGTGCTGAAAGAGGACGCCCAGAAAGCCCTCCTCGACCGTCGCCGCACCGTGGACGACCTCTCCGACGCCGATTTCGCGCCGGGCTTCCGGCAGAAAGCCGTGGACATGCGCATCGGCGTCGATATCGCCTCGATCAGCCTTAAGCGGCAGGCCGACACCATCATCTTGGTTGCCGGCGACAGCGACTTCGTGCCGGCCGCCAAGCTCGCGCGCCGCGAGGGCATCCGAATCATCCTCGACCCCTTGTGGCTCAGTGTCGATGAGGCATTGTTCGAGCATATCGATGCACTCCGCAGCGGCTTTGCAAAGCCCCATGCGGCCGGCGCGCCGCAACCATTGGACGACACTTGATGGCCAAAAAACCCCTCGACGTCGAAGCCCTGACCCACGACGCCGCCAGCCGCCGCAACATCCCCACGGCCGAGTTCGAATCCGTCATGCGCGCGGCCGAGAAGCGGCCGATTCAGCTCGCCTACGAGCGCCGCAACCGCGACCTCGACCCGCAGCTCGTCTGGCGCGGCAAGGACGAGCAGGACTGGTCCGACCTCGTCGTCCAGGCCCCACCCCTCTACATCCAGGAGAAGGTCCACCCCAAGGTCATCATCGACGACCTGAAACGCCGAACGCAGGAGCGCCGCCAGGAGGCCCCGGGCGAGACCATCGACCTCTTCGCCGACTTCAACGGCCTGAGCCAAACCCCTGCCGCCACCGAGTTCTACCAGCACGACCAGCACTGGTCGAACCGCATGATCTCCGGCGACAGCCTCGCCGTCATGGCCTCCCTCGCCGAGCGCGAGGGGCTCCGCGGCAAGGTCCAGTGCATCTATCTCGACCCGCCCTACGGCATTAAGTTCAACTCCAACTTCCAGTGGTCCACCACCTCCCGCGACGTCAAGGACGGGGCCAAGGACCACGTCACCCGCGAGCCCGAGCAGGTCCGCGCCTTCCGCGACACCTGGCGCGACGGCATCCACTCCTACCTCACCTATCTCCGCGACCGCCTCACCGTCGCCCGCGACCTCCTCGCCGACAGCGGCAGCATCTTCGTCCAGATCGGCGACGAGAACGTCCACCGCGTGCGGGCGCTGATGGATGAGGTATTTGGCGAGGAGAATTCCATTTGCACTATCGCAATTCAAAAAACTGGAAGTGTTACTGGCGAATTCATTCAATCAAATGTCGATTTGATTGTCCCAACCCAGGGTTCAAACCTTCGTCTTCCAGACGAACCGCTTCA
>CAYWSB010000216.1:0-7719 GCA_964460465.1 uncultured Geminicoccaceae bacterium
AGCGGCGGCACCGGCCGCCATCGGCCTGGGCTCGCGCGTCTGCACCCGTCCGGCCGGCGGCGGGTCCCCGGCCGCCGCCGCGGCCGCCGGCATGACGGGGGCGCCTGCCGGCGGCGCCTCGGCTGCTTGCGCGCTCTCGACCACGGCTTCCGGCTCGGCCGGGCCGCGTCGACCGAGGCCGTTGCGTCGCGCTATCGCGGCACGCTGCTCGCTGGCAGCGGCGGCGACCATCGGGTAGTCGCGGTCGAGGCCGAACCGCTCCCGGTAGCCGGCCGGGGTCAGGCCGTGGGCGGCCCGCAGGTGACGGCGCAGCGATTTGAACGACGTGCCGCAGACGAGGCAGACGAGATGGTCGCGCTGCACCGACTGCCGCACCGGTACCGCGGGCTCGGGCCCTGCCGGCGGCTCGGGGGCGCGACCGAGCTCGGCCAGCCCTTCGGCGACGAGGCCGACCAGCCGCCCGATGTCGGCCGTGGCCACCGGGTGGTGGCGCAGATAGGCGCTGACGATCTCGGCCGTCAGACCGGGTATCGTCGCCGCGTTGTCGCCGGTGCGCATGCTCATGGTCCAGTAGCCGCCTGTTTTGCCGTGAGGGCATGCGCCACGTCCGGGGTCGCCACAAGTGACATTTTGTCGAGAAAGCGTACCGCGAGTTCCACTGCGGCAGGCGGGCCGTGGGGCGGCCGCCCGGGGCACCCTCATGTGGCAGACGGCACCGCGGCCGCCGCGCCGCTGCGCCCGCTCAGCCGGCGCCGGCACCGGCGCGACCCGCCGGCCGTGCCGCCCGGTGCGTCGGCGGCGGTTTCCTCGTGCCGGCCGGCCCGGCGGACGATGGCGGCGATCTGCAGGAGCTGGTCGGCGAGCGGGCTGGTCTTGCGCCAGACCATGCCGATGGTCCGCGACGGCCGGGGCTGCCGCAGCCGGGCGACCGCGACGGCGGCCGAGCGGGTCTCGATCGGCACGGCCATCTCCGGGATCAGCGTGACGCCGATGCCCGCCCCCACCATCTGCACCAGGGTGGAGAGCGAGCTGCCCTCCATCATGTTGCGCGGCAGGGGCCGGCCGATCTTGCAGAACGAGATCGCCTGGTCGCGAAAGCAGTGGCCCTCCTCGAGCAGCAGCAGCCGCATCTCGCGCAGCCGCTCGGCATTGGGCACCGGCTTGCCGGCATCCGCCTGCGGCCGCACCAGGACGAACGCCTCGTCGAACAGCGCCACCTCGGCGAGCAGCGGCTGCGCCAGCGGCAGGGCCACGATCGCCGCGTCGAGCCGCGCCGCCATCAGCTCCTCCACCAGCCGCTGCGTCACCGCCTCGCGCGGCCTGAGGTCCAGGCCCGGGTAGCGCCGGCCGAGCGCCTTGATCACCGTCGGCAGCAGATAGGGTGCCACGGTCGGGATGACCCCGACACGCAGCCGGCCGACCAGCGGCCCCCGCGACGCGCGGGCGAGATCGGCGAGCTCGTCCACCGACCGCAGGATGTCGCGGGCCCGCAGCGCGAACGCCTCGCCGAGGCTGGTCAGCCGCGTCTGCCGCGCCCCGCGCTCGACCAGCGCCGCGCCGAGGATCGCCTCGAGCTCCTTGACCTGCGCCGACAGGGCCGGCTGCGAGATGGCGCAGGCCTCGGCGGCCCGGCCGAAATGGCCGTGCTGCGCCAGCGCCTCGAAATAGCGCAGATGTTTCATGGAGATGGCACTCATCGGAAAACCTTATCGGAGCGATCAGAAAATGCAAATTATCATTATGAGGTTTCGATGCTAGAACGCGACGCGTGGGGGATGGCCTGCCGCAAGGCCGTCGTGGCGCGGCAGGACGAACGGGCATCGCGGGACGTGCGGCGCAGACAAGGGCGCTCGGGCAGGATGGCCATCCTCCGACGCGCCAGCAAATAATGCGACAATCGGAGAGCATCATGGACGCAGACAGCATGACCACCGCCGGCAAGTGCCCGGTGATGCACGGGGCGCTGACCCGCACCAGCACGTCGATCATGGACTGGTGGCCGAACGCGCTCAACCTCGACATCCTGCACCAGCACGACACGAAGACCGACCCGATGGGCAAGGGCTTCGACTACCGCGAGGCGGTCAAGACCCTCGACTACGCCGCGGTCAAGCGCGACCTCACCGCGCTGATGACCGACAGCCAGAGCTGGTGGCCGGCCGACTGGGGCCACTATGGCGGCCTGATGATCCGCATGGCCTGGCACGCCGCCGGCACCTACCGCATCGCCGACGGCCGCGGCGGCGGCGGCACCGGCGACCAGCGCTTCGCCCCGCTCAACTCCTGGCCCGACAACGTCAACCTCGACAAGGCCCGCCGCCTGCTCTGGCCGATCAAGAAGAAGTACGGCAACAAGCTGAGCTGGGCCGACCTCATCATCCTCGCCGGCAACGTCGCCTACGAGTCGATGGGCCTCAAGACCTTCGGCTTCGGCTTCGGCCGCGCCGACACCTGGCAGCCCGCCAAGGACACCTACTGGGGTGCGGAGAAGGAGTGGCTGGCGCCGTCCGACAGCCGCTACGGCAATCTCGACGACCCGTCGACCATGGAGAACCCGCTGGCCGCCGTGCAGATGGGCCTGATCTACGTCAACCCGGAAGGCGTCAACGGCAAGCCCGACCCGCTCAAGACCGCGGCCCAGGTGCGCGAGACCTTCGCCCGGATGGCGATGAACGACGAGGAGACCGTGGCGCTGACCGCCGGCGGCCACACCGTCGGCAAGTGCCACGGCAACGGCGACGCCGGCCTGCTCGGCCCGAACCCCGAGGCCGCCGGCCTCGAGGAGGAGGGGCTCGGCTGGCGCAACCCGAAGGGCAAGGGGGTCGGCCGCGAGACCGTCAGCAGCGGCATCGAGGGCGCCTGGACCACCCACCCGACGAAGTGGGACAACGGCTACTTCAAGATGCTGCTCGAGCACGAGTGGGAGCTGCGCAAGAGCCCGGCCGGCGCCTGGCAGTGGGAGCCGGTCAACATCAAGGAGGAGGACAAGCCGGTCGACGTCGAGGACCCGTCGATCCGCTACAACCCGATCATGACCGACGCCGACATGGCCATGATCAAGGACCCGATCTACCGCAAGATCGCCGAGCGGTTCCACCAGGATCCGGACTACCTCTCGGAGGTCTTCGCCCGCGCCTGGTTCAAGCTGACCCACCGCGACATGGGCCCGAAGGTCCGCTACATGGGCCCCGAGGTGCCGGCCGAGGATCTGATCTGGCAGGACCCGGTGCCGCAGGGCCGCAAGGACTACGACGTCGCCGCCGTCAAGGCGAGGATCGCGCAGAGCGGCCTCTCGATCGCCGACATGGTGGCGACCGCCTGGGACAGCGCCCGCACCTTCCGCGGCTCGGACATGCGCGGCGGCGCCAATGGGGCGCGCATCCGCCTCGCCCCGCAGAAGGACTGGGCAGGCAACGAGCCCGCCCGCCTCGCCCGCGTGCTGGCGGTGCTCGAGCCGATCGCGGCCGCGACCGGCGCCAGCGTCGCCGACGTCATCGTGCTCGCCGGCAATCTCGGCGTCGAGCAGGCGGCCAAGGCCGCGGGCTTCGCCGTCACCGTGCCCTTCGCACCCGGCCGCGGCGACGCCACGGACGAGCAGACCGACGCGGACAGCTTCGCCCCGCTCGAGCCGATCCACGACGGCTACCGCAACTGGCTGAAGAAGGACTACGCGGTAAACCCCGAGGAGCTGATGCTCGACCGCACCCAGCTCATGGGCCTGACCGCCCCGGAGATGACCGTGCTGGTCGGCGGCATGCGGGCCATGGGCGCCAACCACGGCGGCACGAAGCACGGTGTCCTCACCGACCGCGCGGGGGCACTGACCACCGACTTCTTCGTCAACCTCACCGACATGGCCAACTCCTGGCACCCGACCGGCACGAATCTCTACGAGATCCGTGACCGCAAGACCGGTGCCACGCGGTGGACCGCCACCCGGATCGACCTCGTCTTCGGCTCGAACTCGGTGCTGCGCGCCTATGCCGAGCTCTACGCCCAGGACGACAACCGGGAGAAGTTCGTCCACGACTTCGTCGCCGCCTGGACCAAGGTGATGAACGCCGACCGCTTCGACCTCCACGCCTGACCGGCGCGGGGCGAGGAAGAGCAGCAGAAGGGCCCGGGAAGGCACGTCTTCCCGGGCCTTTCGTTTCGTGCGACCGGCTGGCCAAGGAAGAACCGCCGGTGGCCGGCGATCATACCTGCCGTCGGTGCGCCGCACCTTCCCGGCCGGCGCTGGCGGCGGCCAGCCGGCGTGACCCGGGCCCTGCGTGATCACGTCCCACTCGAAGGCGTTCTTCCCGTCGTCCTGGCCGGTCGGCCGGTAGCCGGCGGCGAAGGTGATCAGCCGGCCGAGGATCGTCGTCGCTTGGCCGACGAAGGCCTGGACGTTCCAGGCGAGGTCGGTGCCCACGCCGAAGCCGCCGATGTCGCCCTCGCCGGAAACCTGCCGCCGATCCGCGAGATCCAGGGCGAGGCGCGAGCCGACCAGGGGATCGATCCAGTTCTCGGTCCTGACGACCTGGCGCCCGCTGCCGCGCGGGCCGGTCCCGTCGGTCTCGACGCGACAATGGGTCTGGCGGAGGCCCGGCCGGAGGCTCGACGACGAGCCGCAGGGGCCGGCCGCAGGCCGATTGCCGGCAGGCCCAGTCGACGATCCGGTGGCAGGTAGCCGCGCCGCGCCACGACGCCGTCGCAGACGACGCCGAACCGGTCATTGGCGCATCGGCGCCCGGCATCCCGCCGAACGGGAGGTTGTCGACGATATCGCGGAGCGGCAGGTCGAGATCGGTATCGACGCTGCCGGAGCTCGTCTTGCCCGTGAGCGAGGTGGTCCAGAGATAGGCAGCGATGCCGGGGGTCAAGCCGGCCGGCTCGACCGGTGCGGTCGTCGACGCGCTCGCCGGCGCGCCCGCGGCACCGACGAGCAGCATGCCCAGGACCGCAACCGCCGTCCTGTCCGGCATGGCCCTACGGCTTTTGGTCGCGCCGCTGCTCGAAAGCGCGTCAGGAGACGACAGATCGCCCCGACACCGAACTGCGCAGCGTCGCGAACCACGCAAATGCCGGGTGCGAAACGACAAGCCGGCCCGCGAGGGGCACCGGAGCGCGTCAACGGGAGCACCACCCACCTCGACCCCACCGTGCCACCCGCAGGCAAGATCATCGTGCGAAGGCTTTGACGCTCCGAGGACAAAAGTAGACCTTGCGGGGAGGATGATCCTCCCCGCGCCCCACCGTTACTTCAAAAGTACTGAGGGGGCGTGGGGGGAATCATTTCTCCCACATCGTCTAAGCACCGCCGGTGCCGGTGCCGGTCCGTCTCAAATCGGCGCGTGGGCGCAGCCCAGGAACGCCGCCCCCGGCTCGGTCTCGCGCACGACCAGCTCGTCCGCACTCACCCGGAAGATCTCGAGCGGCACCGCCTCCGCCTGCCGGGCAAGGGCGGCGGGCACGCCGTCCGTGGCTGCCGGTGCCGCCTCGGCCGCCTCGCCCATGGCCGGCCGCGCCGAGCCCCGGACGTCGCGCGCGACGATCCGGTCGCCGTCCACCTGCCAGCGGCCCTCCAGCACCATGACGAGGTCCACCTCGCGCGGCGCGTCGCCCTCGAGCAGGATCGTCTGCTCGCTCTTCAGCTGTCCGTCGGCACCCAGCTCGAGCCGGGTCAGCACCGGCGCCTGGTCGGGAAACGGATTCAGCTCGCGACAGCTCCAGATGCCGACGAGTCGCTCGGCCGGCACGCTCGTCACCTCCTTCGCCACAACCAGAGCCGGTCGCGCCGGAAGCGGGCCGGACTCGGCCGCGGCGCAGGCGCCGAGGCCAAGACACGCGGCGCCGAGCAGCCATGAACCAGCGCGCATGGGACCAGTCCCGGTTTCGAGTCCGACAGCGACCACGGTCGCATTTCCTGTCGCCCGTCGCAAGGCCCCGGCCGCCCCGCCGGGCGCCGCCGCTCGAACCCGGCCGCCGGCGTGGCCCGCGCGCAACGGCCATCCGCCACGGCGGCGCGAGGCGAACGAGCGAAGAAGCAGGACAGTCCGGGAAGGCAGCGCCTGCACGGGTCCGTCCGTTGGTTTGCCACGGCGCGCAGGAAAACGTCGGAGCGTCCGGATCGCCCTGCGCGGGAGCCCCGCGACATCGGGATGGAACGCGGCGATGCACTGACTGGGCGCATGCCGCGCGCTCGGATGGACCATCCCGCCAGCATTCAACGACCCCGCCAGCGGTGCGTAGCAGGAGGCGGGGGGGACGATCTCCCCCCCAACGCAGTTCGGGCGGTGGCGGCGCACGGGCCGGCGGCGCGGCACCGCGCGTCGCATCATGACCATCAGGAATGCGGCAAACAGCCGCATAGGCCTTGACTTGACGGCGAAGTGCGCATCGGGCGAACCTGCAAAATACTACAAATGTTTGCCTTTTTGGCTGTCGGGCGGGTTCGCGGCCGGCACGTTCCCTTGAACGTGGGCGGTCATCGCAGCAACCGGCGGACCACCAGGGCCGTTCGCGGCTCCATCGCACGAGGCCACCGCTGCTGAGGTGTGCGCATGGCGTACCGGCAGGCGACGACAGGCGATCAGCGAGAGCGCGCGCGCTCCATCCTCAAAACGAGCGGCGCGCGGAACACTGACGACGACTTCGAGGGTCGGTCACGGGCCGAAGGCCGCGCGCGGTGCCGCTGCCACGCGATGCCTGGCCGCCCGATCGGGCGAGCCGGCCTCCCGGACCCGCGTGCGCGGCGCGCCGCTGCGCCGCCGTCGAACCCGGCGAGGCGCGCGACCGCACAAGAAGGGCACGGGCGATGACCACCGAGCTGCGCTGGACCTACGGCGGGTGCCTCGCCATCGTCGCCCTGTTCGGCGTCTTCCTCGCGAGCCGCGCCACCGGGTCCACCTTCTACTGGACCGGCCTCCTGCTCGCCGCGGCTGCCGTGCTCGGCATCGTCCACCTCGTCCGGACCGCCTTCGACGAGGCCGAGGGCAGGCCCACCGATCGCGGGCTGCTCGTCCCCGCGATGCTGGCGCTGTTCGGCTTCGGCACCCTGGCCTTTCACCTCGTGAGCCCGTGGTGGTGGGCGCCGATCGCGTCGAACTGGAGCTATATCGACTTCACGATCAATCTCACCTTCCTGATCACCGGCCTCGTCTTTTTGGCCGTCGTCTTCTTCATGGCCTACTGCGTCTACCATTTTCGCTACCGGGCGGACCGGCGCGCCGAGTACGAGCCCGAGAACAAGAGGCTGGAGTGGTGGCTGACCATCGGCACCAGCGTCGGCGTCGCCGCCATGCTCGCCCCCGGCCTCTTCGTCTGGCAGCAGTTCGTCACCGTGCCGGAGGCGGCGCACGAGGTCGAGATCGTCGGCCGTCAGTGGAGCTGGAGCTACCGGATGCCGGGCGCCGACGGCGTGCTCGGGACCAGCGACACGCGCAACGTCGGCCCGGACAACCCCCTGGGCCTCAACCTCGCCGACCCCGCCGGCCAGGACGACCTCGTGGTCGAGTTCGGCGAGCTGCTCCTGCCGGTCGACCGCCCGGTCAAGCTCCTGATGCGCTCGATCGACGTCCTGCACAATTTCTATGTGCCGGAGTTCCGGGCGAAGATGGACATGGTGCCGGGCATGGTGACCTTCGTCTGGCTGACGCCGACCCGGACCGGCACCTTCGAGGTGATCTGCGCCGAGCTCTGCGGGGTCGGCCACGCCTTCATGCGCGGCACCGTCGC
>CAYWSB010000217.1:0-7679 GCA_964460465.1 uncultured Geminicoccaceae bacterium
AGCCCCGGCACCGCCCGCCGTCATGCCACCGGCCGTGAACCGGCCGAGCGCGGCCCGGCCGACGCTGCTCGAGGCCCGGTGGCCGTGCTCGGCCAGCGCCCGCTTCAGCCCGCCGACGATCAGCCCGCGAATGGCGCCGGCGTCGCGGAAGCGCACCTCGGCCTTGGCCGGGTGGACGTTGACGTCGACCGCGTCCACCGGCACCTCGAGGAACAGCGCCGCGATCGGCTGGCGATCGTGCGGGATCAGATCGGCATAGGCGGCCCTGAGCGCGCCCTTCAGCAGGCGGTCCTGGACCGGCCGGCCGTTGACGAAGAGGAACTGGTGGCGGGCATGGCTGCGGCTCAGGGTCGGCAGGCAGGCGAGCCCGGACAGCCGGGCCACGCCGCCGTCCTCGTCCTCGCGCACCGCCTCGAGCTCGAGCCCGTCGGCCACCGCCTCGCGGCCGAGCAGCGCCGCCAGCCGCTCGGCCCGGGAGGTCGCGGGCAGGGCGAGGAGGCGCCGGCCGTCGGCTGCGAGCTCGACGGCGACCCCGGGATGCGCCATCGCCAGCCGCTCGACGATGTCGCGGACCAGCTCCTGCTCGCGCCGGTCGGACTTGAGGAACTTCAGTCGGGCCGGGGTGTTGAAGAACAGGTCCTGGACCTCGACCCGGGTGCCGGGCGGCGCCGCGGCCGGCGCCGGCGGCTCGACCACGCCAGCGGTGCAGGCGAGCCGCCAGCCGTGCGGCTCGCCTGCCACGCGGCTCGTGATCGCGAGGCGGCTGACCGAGCCGATCGAGGGCAGGGCCTCGCCACGAAAGCCGAGCGTGCGGATGTCGACCAGCCGCTCGTCGGCGAGCTTGGAGGTGGCATGCCGCTCGATCGCGAGGCGCAGCTCGTCGGCGGTCATCCCGTGGCCGTCGTCCTCGACCAGGATCAGCCGCCGGCCGGCTGCCTCGAGCTCGACCCGGATGCGCCGCGCCCCGGCATCGATGGCATTCTCGACCAGCTCCTTGACCGCCGAGGCCGGCCGCTCGACCACCTCGCCGGCGGCGATCCGGTTGACCAGGGCCTCGGGCAGCCGGCGGATGCGCGCGCCCGCCGGGCCGTCGCCGGCGTGCCGGGCGTCAGCCCTCGCCGCCGGCATCGCCGCTGCCGCCGGCCGGGACCGGGGCCTCGGCGGTGGCCTCGATGCCCACGGGATCGCCGACGATCGAGACCAGGAGCTCGCCCGTGAACAGCCGGGCCGCCACGCGCTTGAGGTCGTCGAGGGTGACCGCCTCGATGTAGCCGTTGCGCCGGTCGAGGAAGTCGATCCCGAGATCCTGCGCCTGCATCCCGACCAGCATCCGCGCGACGTTCTCGTTGCTGGTGAAGCGCAGGGGGAAGGAGCCGGTGAGGTAGGTCTTGGCGTTGGCGAGGTCGACCTCGTCGACGTCGCCCGCCGCCAGCCGGGCGAGTTCGGCCCGGATCACCTCGATCGACTGCGCCACCTGGTCGTTCCGGGTCGCGACCCCGCCCATCCACAGCGGCGCCAGGTCGGTGTCCATGAGGTAGGAGTAGACCGAGTAGGCGAGGCCGCGGCGCTCGCGCACCTCCTCGGTGAGCCGCGACGCGAAGCCGCCGCCGCCCAGGATGTAGTTGGCGACGAAGGCGGCGTAGTAGTCCGGGTCGTCCCGGGCGATGCCGGGCAGGCCGAAGGTGACGACGCTCTGCGGCACGGCGATGCGCTCGACGAGCGTGGCCCCGGTGCGCGGCCGGGTCGCCTCGAGCGGCGGCAGCACGGCCGCCTCCGGCAGGTGCGCGAAGGCCTGGTCGAGCAGCGGCGCCAGCTCGGCCGCGGTGATGTCGCCGGCCACCCCGATCACCAGGTTGTCGCGGCCGAGCCGCTCGGCCACGTAGCGCCGCAGCTCCGCCACGGCGACCGCGCGGATCGAGTCGACCGTGCCCTGCGTCGTCCGGCCGTAGGGATGGTCCGGGAAGGCGCGGCCGAACCAGGCGAGGGCGGCCATGGTGTTGGGGTCGCTGCGGCGGCGCTGGATGTCGGCGACGAGCTGGTTCCGGATCCGCTCGACCGGCTCGTCGTCGAAGCGCGGCTCGGCCAGCGCCAGGCGCAGCATGTCGAAGGCCTGCTCGCGGTTCTCGGTCAGGGTCAGGAGCCGGCCCGCGAAGGCATCGCGCTCATGGCTGAATCCGAGCCGGATCGCCTGGTCCTCGAGGATGGTGCGGAAGGCGAGGCTGTCGAGCTCGCCCGCACCCTCGTCGAGCAGCCCCGCCACCATCCGGGACAGGCCCTCGCGGCCGGCCGGGTCGGCCGCGGCGCCGCCCCGCCACTGGAAGGTCACGGCGATCAGCGGCACGGCCGGCTCGTGGACCAGCCAGGCGCGGAGACCGGCCGGGGTGACCACCTCCTCGACCCGGGTCTCGGCCTGCAGCGTGGCCGCGGCCTGCAGCTGCAGCGCCATCATGGTCGCGACCGCCAGGGCGAGAGCGACGAGCGGGCGAAGGATCGTTCCGGTGCGCATGACAAGGGGCATCATCCCGCTGAACCGTTGAGCCGGGCGGCACCCGCCGCGGCCGGGGCGGCCGGCACGAGCCGGCCGGTCACCGCCTGACGGCGGTCGAAGACCAGCCGTGCCGCCGCCGCCACCGCCTCGGGGGTCACCGCGGCGATGCGCTCGGGCCAGGCCTCGACGTCCTCGATGGTCGAGCCCGTGGTGAGCGCGCTGCCGAAGACGCGCACCGCGGTGGTCAGGCTGTCGCGGGCGTAGACGGCCTCGGCGATCATCCGCTGCTGCACCCGGGCGACCTCCGCGGCGGTGACCCCGTCCTCGAGCAGCTTCTCGATCTCGGCGTCGAGGGCGGCCTCGAGCGCGTCGAGGTCGCCACCGGGCCTGGGGCTGGCGTAGACCCGGAAGGTGGTGAGGTCGAGGCTGGAGCCGCGGTAGAACGCGCCGGCACTGGTCGCCAGGCCCTGGTCGACGACGAGCGAGCGGTAGAGCCGGCTGGTGCCGCCCGAGCCGAACAGCTCGGCCAGCACCTCGAGCGCGTAGGCCTCGTCGCCGGCCGCCGTGGCGAAGCTGGGGGCCAGATAGGAGCGCATCAGGCTCGGCTGCTCGACCCGCTCGTGCCCCAGCTCGATCCGCCGCTCCACGATCTGCGGCGGCTCGGCGAGGCGGACCCGCTCCGGCACCTCGCGCGGCTGGATCCGGCCGTAGGTGCGCTCGGCGAGCGGCTGGAGCTCGTCCGCCGTGATGGCGCCGGCGACCACCAGGATCGCGTTGTTGGGCGCATACCAGGCGTCGTAGAAGGCCAGCGCGTCCTCCTTCGTGTAGCTCTCGATCTCGTGGTACCAGCCGATGATGGGCAGGCGATAGGGGTGGTTGAGGTACTGGGCGGCGCCCAGTTGCTCGGCCCATAGGGCGGAGGGCTGGTTGTCGACGCGCGAGCGGCGCTCCTCGAGCACCACGTCGCGCTCGGCCAGCACGTCGGCGAGCTCGAGGCGGAGATTGGCCATCCGGTCGGCCTCCATCTCCATCACCATCTCGAGCCGGTCCCTGGCGATGTTCTGGAAGTAGGCGGTGAAGTCGGCCGAGGTCATGGCGTTGTCGTTGCCGCCGTGGCGGGCCACGATCTTCGAGAACTCGCCGGGCGGGATGGTCTCCGAGCCCTTGAACATCAGGTGCTCGACGAAATGCGGCAGGCCGGACTTCCCGGGCGGGCTGTCGGCGGTGCCGACCTTGTACCAGACCCAGTGCGAGACCACCGGTGCCCGGTGGTTCTCGATCACCACCACCTGCATGCCGTTGTCGAGGGTGAAGCTCGCCGGGTTGAACATGCCCGTACCGGTGCCCGCCGCGGCCCCGAGGTTCAGCCCGATGGCCATCGCGCCCGCCAGTGTCGCCACGATCATGCTCCTCACGAGACCTGCCTCACGGCTGTTGCGTCACCCGTCCGCGCCGGCGGCACCCCACGGCGCGACGGCGTTCCTACTGCACGATGGTAGTGCCGACGCGGCGCGTGACCACCCTCGCACTGCGCCCTTCCGCCTCGAGCCGCGCCGCCTCGGCCACCGGATCGAGCGGATTCACGGCACCGCGGTCGCCCAGCATGTTGCGGCGCTGGAAATCGAGAATGAACAGGAACCGGCTCTCGTCGAGCTGCGTGAGCTCGGTGTTCTCGGTCAGGATGAGGTCGCGGATGCCGGGCTCGACCGTGCCCGGCACCGCCTCGAGCAGCACCCGCTCGCCCGCGCTGGGACCGCTGGGACGTGTCGTCGCAGCCCCGCCGAGCAGTGCTGCCTGCACCTCCTGCGACACGTCCGGTGCCCGCTGGGCGGGGCTCGGCGTGCCCGGAGCCGGCAGGCGGTACTCCGGCGGGATCACCAGGGGCTGGCGCCGCACCACCTGGAACTCGTCCGGGGCACGGCGACTGAGGCCCAGGCGCTCCTGCACCGTGCCGCCGCAGGCGGTCATCGCCAGCATGCCGAGCCCGATCGCCAGGACGCCGAGCCAGCGCCCGGCCGTCCACCGTCTGCCCCCGGCGCTGCCGCCACCGCGCGCGCCGGCCATCAGCGTCGTCGTCACCCCTTGTTCCCCCCACCACGTAGCGACCGCGAGCCTGCGACCAGGCTGTCGACGACCAGGATCACGGCGCCCAGGACGATCATGCTGTCGGCCACGTTGAACGCCGGCCAGTGGTAGCCGAAAGCATGGAAATCGAGAAAATCCACCACCGCGCCGAAGCGGATTCGATCCGCGACATTGCCGAGCGCGCCGGCCAGGATCAACCAAATCGCGATCTTCGGCCAGAAACGCTGCTCCCAGCGCAGCCAGAACACGAGGAAGATCGAGATCGCCAGCGCCAGGGCGACCAGGAGCCAGCGGCCGATCTCGCCCCCGGACTGGAAGACGCCGAAGCTGATGCCCGGGTTCCAGACCAGCACCAGGTTGAAGAAGTCGGTGACCCTGACCGGACCGCGGCCGCCCAGGTTCGCCAGCGCCCACTGCTTGGTGGTCACGTCGAGCAGCAGGATCAGGACGAACAACAGCGGCCCGAGCCAGCGGGCTACCCGCAGCGACGGGTTCAGCGCCTCGGCCTCGGTCTCGCTCAAGCGGCGAGCGCCGTCACGGCGCCGGCGCAGCGCCGGCAGAGCCCACCCGCCGCCTCGACCTCGGGCAGCACCAGCCAGCAGCGGCCGCACTTCTCGCCCGCGGCCAGGGCCGGGACGACGCCCACGCCCGGCACCTCGGCGATGGTGAAGGCGCCGTCCGGCGGCTCGCCGACGACGATCTCGATGCCGCTGGTGATGCCGAGCTCGGCCAGATCGAGGTCGCCGATCGCGGTCCGGTCGGCGGCCGTCAGGTAGACCACGGGTGCCGCCTGCAGGCTGGCGCCGATCCGCTTCTCCCGCCGCTCGACCTCGAGCGCCCCGGTGATGACCCGCCGCACCCGCCGGACCTGCTCCCAGCGGTCGGCGAGAGCCCGGTCGCGCCACTCGGCCGGCAGGGTCGGGAAGAGCTCGAGATGCACGCTGCCGGCCTCGGACGGATAGCGGGCCTGCCAGGCCTCCTCGGCGGTGAAGGAGAGCACCGGGGCGAGCCAGCGCACGAGGCAGTGGAAGAGCTGGTCGAGCACCGTGCGCGCCGCCCGCCGGCGGACGCTGTCGACCGGGTCGCAGTAGAGGCTGTCCTTGCGGACGTCGAAGTAGAAGGCCGAGAGGTCGAGCGAGCAGAAGTGGTGCAGCGCCGAGGTGAGCCGCGGGAAGTCGTAGCCGGCGTTGCAGGTCCGGACCAGCTCGTCGAGCTCGGTCAGCCGGTGCAGCACCCAGCGCTCGAGCTCGGGCATCTGGGCATGCGGCAGCCGCTCGGTCTCGCGAAAGCCGTCGAGATTGCCGAGGACGTAGCGCAACGTGTTCCGGAGCCGGCGGTAGTTGTCGCCGATGCCGTCGAGCACCTCCTTGCCGATGCGGATGTCCTCGGCGTAGTCGGCCGACACGGTCCACAGGCGCAGGATGTCGGCGCCGTGGGTCTTCATCAGCTCGATCGGCGAGACGACGTTGCCCTTGGACTTGGCCATCTTCTCGCCCTTGCCGTCGACGACGAAGCCGTGGGTGAGGACGGCGTCGTAGGGGGCCCGCCCGCGCGTGCCGCAGCTCTCGAGGAGCGAGGAGTGGAACCAGCCGCGATGCTGGTCGGAGCCCTCGAGGTAGAGGTCGGCCGGCCAGCGCAGCTCCGGCCGCCGCTCGAGAACGAAGGCGTGGGTCGAGCCGGATTCGAACCAGACGTCGAGGATGTCGTCGACCTTCTCGAAGTCGTCGGCCCGGTAGGAGTCGCCGAGGAAGCCCTGGGGGTCGCGGGTCCACCAGGCATCCGCGCCCTCGGCCTCGAAGGCGAGTGCGATGCGCTCGACCACGGCCGGGTCGCGCAAGGGCTCGCCGGTCTTCTTGTCGACGAAGACCGCGATCGGCACGCCCCAGGCGCGCTGGCGCGAGATGCACCAGTCGGGGCGGGTCTCGATCATCGCGCGCAGCCGGTTCTGGCCCTTGGCCGGGACGAAGGTGGTGGCGTCGATCGCCTCGAGCGCGGTGTCGCGCAGGCGCAGCTCGCCCTCCATGGGGATGAACCACTGGGCCGTGGCGCGGAAGATCAGGGGCGCCTTGGAGCGCCAGGAATGCGGGTAGGAGTGAACGAGCTTGCCATGGGCCAAGAGAGCGCCCTTGGCACTGAGCGCCTCGAGGACGGGCTCGGCCGCCTTGAAGACGTGGATCCCTTCGAAGCCCGGGACCTGGGCCGTGTAGGCGCCGTCCTCGGCGACCGTGTCCGGCACGTCCAGGCCATGAAGCTGGCCCAGCTCGAAGTCGTCCGCACCATGGCTGGGGGCGATGTGGACGAGCCCGGTGCCTTCCTCCTCGCTGACGAAGTCGGCGGCCAGCAGCGGCACCTCGAAGTGGTAGCCCTGCGCCTGGCCGGCGAGCGGGTGGGCGGCGATCGACCCTTCGAGCGCCCTGCCCGGGAAGGTCTCGAGCAGCTTCCAGCCGGTGATGCCGGCGGTCTGCATGGTCCGCTCGACCAGGCTTGCCGCCAGCACGAGGCGGCGCCCGCTCGCCTCGACGAGGGCGTAGTCGATGTCGGCACCGAAGGCGACCGCCCTGTTGGCGGGGATGGTCCAGGGCGTGGTGGTCCAGATGACCACGGCCGCCCCCTCGAGCGAGGCGCGGCGCGGCCGGGTCAAGGGGAAGGCGACCCAGATGGTGGTCGAGGTGTGGTCGTGATACTCGACCTCGGCCTCGGCCAGGGCCGTCTTCTCGACCACCGACCACATCACCGACTTCTTGCCGCGGTAGAGCGAGCCGTTCAGCAGGAACTTCGCGACCTCGCGGTAGATGTCGGCCTCGGAGCGGAGATGCATGGTCGAATAGGGGTCCGCCCAGTCGCCGACCACGCCCAGCCGCTTGAACTCGGCCTTCTGGATCTCGATCCACCGGGCGGCGAACTCGCGGCATTCCCGCCGGAAGTCGACGATCGGCACGTCGTCCTTGTCCTTGCCCTTCTTGCGATACTCCTGCTCCACCTGCCACTCGATCGGCAGGCCGTGGCAGTCCCAGCCGGGCACGTAGACGGCGTTTTTGCCCAGCATCTGCTGGTTCTTGTTGATGACGTCCTTGAGGATCTTGTTGAGCGCCGTGCCCATGTGCAG
>CAYWSB010000218.1:0-7665 GCA_964460465.1 uncultured Geminicoccaceae bacterium
CCCTGATTGCAAATACTGGAAGAAAAAGCAACCGGGCCGGCATTTGCCGGCCCGGCGCCGAGTCGCGATCGGTTGCGTCGAGGCGGCTAGCGCGCGCCGCCGAGCGAGCCGAAATAGCGGCCGTTGGCGAAGTCGACCGCGAAAGAGGCGCCGGCCTCCTCGGCGTTCGGCCCGTAGAACGCGCCGTTCCAGTCGCCGAAGCTCAGGCCGTCGGCGACCACGCCGAACGTGCCGCCGGTGAAGGTGTTGCCGTTGATGGTCGCCGGGGTGTTGTTGAAGATGTCGAGGCCGCCCAGGGGCACGCCGGTCTCGAGGTTGCGGGTGTTGGTCGAGGCGATGTCGACGAAGCCGTCGGCGAACCGTGCGGTCAGCGTCGCATCGGCCTCGTAGTAGGACACCTCGCCGAGGTTGTTGATCCAGGTGCCGAGCAGCTCGCCGTTGTAGTCGGCGTTGGGTGCCAGCGCGTCGGGCACCGCCACCGCGCGCGAACCCCAGTGGGCGGCCCCGATGTCGACCTGGGCCGTGTCGAAGCCCAGCGCCCACATCCCGAAGGTCATGTACTCGAGCGCACCCGGGCCATCCAGATGCACGAGCACGCGATCGGTGATCGGGTCGATCCCGCCGCCGATGGCGAACTGCTGGAAGCTGCCGGCGATGCCCTCGGTGGTCGGGGCGCCCGTGAAGTCGATCAGGATGTCATCGCCGCCCGTCACCTCGGTCGACAGCCGCGCCTGCACCGGATCGATGGCGCCGTCGAAATAGACGAGCAGCGTCGACGGGTCGTTGGTCACGTTGCCGAGCTGCGAAACCTCGCCGGTGATCTCGTCGCGGGCGGCCCGGTAGTTGACCGTCTGCGGCTCGATTCCCTCGACCGGGCTGTCGAACTGGACCAGGGTCTCCGGATCGATGTCCGTGAACGACGTGAACGGGGTCGCCGGGCCGTTGAGGGGGGCCGAAATGCCGCCACCGCCGCCACCACCACCGCCACCGGAGCAGGCAGCGAGGAGCAACGAGAGGGCAAGGGGAAGGGGTAGGCTACGGTGCATGGCAGTCATCCTCGATGATCAGCGGGCTCGCCCGATGCGGAAATTGAACAAAAGCATTTCAACTATAGATAGAATTCGCCTCGACGGCCAGAGGATTCTTAAGCCAGCGCCACCCAGGCGCTGCCGCCACTCTCGTGCCGGCGTGCCGCGCTGCTTGACCCGCGCTCCGGCCTCCGGCCAAAAGACGCAGCCGGACCAGCATCGTGGAGCAGCCCGGGCATGATGATCGACACGCGCGGCCTCGAGGACGGGGCCACGGTCCAGGCCGATCTCTGCATCGTCGGCGGCGGCCCGGTCGGGCTCGCCATCGCCGATGCGGCGACGAGCCGGGGACTCGAGGTCGTGCTGCTCGAGGGGGGCGGCCTCGACTGGGACCAAGACGACCAGGAGCTCTACTGGGGCGAAAGCGTCGGCCGCCCCTATCTGCCGCTGGACGGCTCGCGCGAGCGCCGGCTCGGCGGCAACAGCCACGTCTGGGGCGGCTGGTGCGCGCCCTACCGAGACCGGGCGCTCGAGCCCTGGCCCTGGATCGCCGATTCCGGCTGGCCCGTCGGCTGGGCCGAGATGGCGACCCATGTCGACCGTGCCGCCAGGCTGATCGGCCTGCCCGAGGACCGCTGGGACTCCGCCTACTGGGAGGCCCGGCTCGGTGTCGGCGACATGACGCTTCGCCCGGGTGTGTTCGAGCCTATCGTCGAGCTCATCAGGAAAACCCGCTTCGCCACCACCCTGGGCGAGCCCCTGGCCCGCCACGAGCGCGCCCGCCTCTATCTCAAGGCCAACCTCACCCGGATCGACACCGACACCCTGGCCCGTACCGTCACCGGGATGCAGGCGACGACGCTCGAGAACCGCCGGACCCTCGCCGTCACCGCCCGCCACTACGTCCTGGCGATGGGCGGCATCGAGAACGCCCGGCAGCTCCTTCTGGCCGACCATGTCGAACCCGGCGGGCTCGGCAACGCGCAAGACCTCGTGGGCCGCTTCTTCGCCGACCACGTCTCCTTCCACGGCGGCATCCTGCAGCCGCCGGATCCCGGCTTCGATCTCGGCCTCTACGATCGGCACGTGCTCGCCGACGCGGAGCTCGTCACCCAGCTCACCCTGCCCATGGCTGTGGTCGAGGCCGAGCGCCTGCTGCGGCCGACCCTGCTGCTGCGCCCCGTCTACGATCCGGCCTGGGACGGCGACGGCATGCGGGCGATCCGCGCGATCCGCGTTGCCCTGCGCCGGGGCGGGCTGCCCGAGGGCCTGGGCGGCCATCTCGGCAACATCATGGGCGACCTCGGCGGCATCGTCGGCCTCGGCCACCGCGCCTGGCAGGCCGGCCGGCTGCCGATCGACCATGTCGAGGTCATCACTAGCGTGCCGTCCGCCCCCAATCGCGACAGCCGGGTGGCGCTGGCGGCGACCACCGACCCGCTGGGCCTGCGCCACGCCGAGCTCGACTGGCGCCTCTCGCCCATCGACAAGCGCAGCGCCCGCTTCATGCTCGAGACCTTCGCCGCCGAGGCAGGTGCCGCCGGCATCGGCCGCGTGCAGATCCGCATGACCGACGACGACACGGATCTCGACGACGTCTACGTCGAGCCGGCCTGCCACCACATGGGCACCACCCGCATGGCCGACGACCCGACACGGGGCGTCGTCGACCGCGACTGCCGGGTGCACGGCATCGACAATCTCTACTGTGCCGGCACCTCGGTGTTCAGCACCGCCGGCGACGGCTCGCCGACCATGATGGCCCTGGCCCTGGCGCTGCGCCTCGCCGATCACCTGGGGGAGAAGCGCCCATGACCACCCGTCGCACCGTCGTCGCCGTCGCGGCATGCCTGACGGCTGGCCTGGCTGCACCGGCCGGCGTCGCGGCGACCACCGCCGCCGGCGACGCCCGGGCCCTGGCCCGCCTCCTCGCCCACCGGGAAAGCGCCCGGGCCGTGGGCCGCGCCTATCTGCGCACCCGCCCCGCCGAGTCCGACGCCGCCGGCCTCGTGGCGCGGATCACGGCCGACCCCGGCGTGGCCCGGGCCCTCGGCACCGCGGCGGCGGGCGATGCCGCCCTGGCCCGTGCCCTGGACCGGGCCATCCGCGCCGACTTCGCCGCCCGCCGCACGGTCAAGGTCGAAGGCTGGGTCCTCGCCGCCACCGAGGCCCGGCTCTGCGCGCTCACGACCCTGGCATGAGGCTGCCCGGCGCCGGCCCCGAGGCGGCGAGCGCCGGCGCGCGGGCCTGCGCCTCCCCCAGTTGCTCCGCCCAGAGCGCCGCATAGAGCCCGCCCGCGGCGACGAGCTCCGCGTGCCGGCCCCGCTCCACCACACAGCCCCCATCCAGCACCAGGATCAGATCCGCATCCGTCACCGTCGACAACCGGTGCGCGATCACCAGCGTCGTCACCCCCTCAGCCAACCGGTCCAGGCTCGCCTGGATCGCCCGCTCCGTCGCACTGTCCAAGGACGACGTCGCCTCGTCCAGAATGAACAGCCTGGGCCGCTTCAGGATCGCCCGTGCTATCGCCACCCGCTGCTTCTCGCCCCCCGACAGCTTCAGCCCCCGCTCCCCCACCAGCGTCGCATAGCGCTCCGGCAGGCTCATGACGAAGTCGTGCAGCTCCGCCGCCCGCGCCGCCGCCTCCACCTCCTCCGGCGTCGCCTCCGGCCGCCCGAACGCGATGTTGTAGCCGATCGTGTCGTTGAACAGCACCGTGTCCTGCGGCACCACCGCAATGGCGTCCCGGAGCGATGCCTGCGTCACCTCCCGGATGTCCTGCCCGTCGATGGTGATCCGCCCCGCCGTCGGGTCCCAGAACCGGAACAGCAGCCGTGCGGTCGTCGACTTCCCCGCCCCCGTCGGCCCCACCAGCGCCACCTTGGCCCCGGGCGCCATGGCGAAGTCGATCCCCTCGAGCAGCTTCCGGTCGTCCCGGTACGCGAACCCCACCCCCTCGAACCGCACGCCAGCCTCGCGCACCACGAGCGGCCTGGCATCCGCCCGGTCCACCACCCCCGGCGCCTCGTCCAGCAGGTCCATCAGCTGCTCGAGATCGACGAAGGCCTGCTTGATCGACCGGTAGAGCTGCCCCAGCCGGTCCAAGGGCCGCGTCAGCTGGATCAGGTACGTGTTCACCAGCACGAACGCCCCCACCGTCAACGCCCCGCTCCCCACCCGTCCCGCCGCCAAAAACAGGATGGACGCCGTCCCCGCCGCCAGCACCGTCACCAGCACCACCCCCGTCACCGCCCGGAGCGACAAGGCCTTGACCGTCAGCCGCTCGACCAGCGCCAGGCTCTCGTCGTAGCGCTCCGCCACATGCCGCTCGTTGCCGAAATACTTGACCGTCTCGTAGTTGAGCAGGCTGTCCACCGCCCGCCCCTGCGCCGCCGCGCTCTCCCGCACCGCCCGGCGCTGGTGCTGCCTGAGCCACTCCGACCCCACGACAAGAATGACCGCATAGACCAGGATGGTGGCGAGCAGGATGCCCGCGAACACCGCATCCAGCGCGATGAACAGGACCACGCCGACGAACAGGATCTCCGCCAACAGCGGCAGGATGACGAACACCGCGTCGAACAGCAGCTCCCGGAGCCCCGCGAGCCCCGTATCCATCACCCGCCCCACCTGCCCCGTCCGCCGGTCCAGATGAAACCCGAGCGACAACCCATGCAGATGCTCGAGCGACCGCAGCGCCAGCCGCCGCCGCAACCGCTGCTCGATCGGCCCATAAAGCGCCCAGCGAAGCTCGTTCATCAGCTTCGCCCCCCAGCCCAGCAGCACATAGGCCAGCAGCAACCCCACCGGCACCGCCAGGACGGCATCCGGCGCCTCCACGAACCGATCCACCGCCCGCGCGAACAGCAACGGCACCAGCGCATTCAACCCCGCCGCCCCCACCAGCAACCCAACGGTCAACACCAGCCGCCGCCGGATCGCCGGATCGTCCCCCGGCCAAACCAACCCCAAAAGCCGCCCAACCGCCCGCCGATCCAAAGCCATCCCGGCAGCCGTCGTCGTCGAAAGCGCAGTCAAATCACGAGGCATGAACGGGAGATAGGCGGTCGCCACGCGAATGGCAGGGCAGGGGGAGGGAAGGAAGATGGTGGGGAGGCACGCCTCCCCACCGGCCCCACCGGTCCTTTGGGGTGGTCGAGGTGGGGCGGTTGCGTGGCGCAATCTCTGGCGGGCGGTGGTCCAGGCGGCGAAACTCGGCTAACGCTTGTCCATCGGCAGCAGGAGTTCCCCGATCCCGACCCGTCTGCACCCGCACGCACAAGGGCGCCTCGCCGAGCGCGGCGCCGACGAGGCGGAGCTCGTGCTCACCGTCGAGGGCGGCGAGCGGTTCCCGGCCAAGTTTGGCCGAACCGGCTTTCGCCGCAACTTCCCCTTCGGCGGCACCTGGCGCGGAAAAGTCTACCCGACCAAGCAGATCGAAGCCTATGCTGTATGGGAAGATGACGGCTGGCTGGTGATCACCGTCCTGGTCAAGTTCTTCTGAACCGGAGAGAGCCCGTGCGCCTCACCTACGACCCGAAGCACAACATCGCCTACATTCGCCTGCGCGAGAGGACCGAGGCCGTCGAGACCGTCCGCGTCTCCGACGAAATCAACATCGACCTCGCCGCCGACGGCACCGTCTACGGCATCGAGCTCCTCGACGCCAACAACCAGCTCAAGGCCGCCGACGGCGGCCGCTTCGTGCTCGTCGACCCCACCGGCACCGAACGCACTCTGCCTCTGGCGGGATGAGGGCCCGAACGCGAGGCGACAAGGGCCGCGCCAGCCCACGGCCTGCTCGGCGGTGAAATGAGGAAGATGGCGGAGAGGCACAAACGCCCCACCGGCCCCTCGGGACGTCACGTCGGTGGCGGCTCAGGCGGCGGGGCGAAGGGCTATCAAGCGACGTGCCTGCCATGGCGTCAGAAAGGGTTGAAAGAGTCTCGTGGACCCGAATTTCCACCTGGCAAGTAAGAATATTTGTCCAATGCAGTCGAAAGTGATCGTAGGCATAATTACTGGCCATACGGATGGCTTAGCTCGCTCGCAATAATTGAAGACATTCTCTGTGCTTCCGCTATCTCGCTGGCGCTCATTAACTTCGAAATGTTTCCGCGCTGCACAAGACTATCTTGGTCTCCCAAAGAAGCGCCTATATTATACCATGCATAAGCAAAAACATTATTCCTCTCTGTTCCCATTCCTATCTCATACATCGTACCTACATTATAGCACAGTCCCGCCATTATCAGACATTGAGATTTCGCTACCTCTATAAATTTATCCAGTGCGCGTTCTTCATTCTTTTCGACCCCCCAACCATTCAAGTAAAGGGTCGCCAAACCATGAGTGGCAAGTACTTCGCCTTGAAAGTGAGCAGATTCAAAAAGGCGTAGCGCCCGGGAATAATCTTGAAGAACCCCCTCACCATCTCGGTAAAGAGACCCTAAAGTAGCTTGTGCAGATGCGTCTCCATTCTCCGACGCACTGGTAAGGAGATTGACCGCTTCCGAATATGCTCTTGATATCTCTAGACTACTTCTTTTCTCTTGCACAAGTTGTCGTGCCACATCTAGTTTGGTCAAGCCTAAGCTCCTTTGCGCCGCTGGGTCGCCAGCTTCGGCCTTTTTGTATATGTTGTCAAGCAATTTACTAATGATTTCGCCCCGGTTTTGGGAATCCACAGACGTCGGCGGACTATACGAGTAAGTGGCATCAGTCGTGGAGCATGAACAACACAAAAAAGCTATTGCTAAATGAAAACGCCTACTCGGCATGGCCCATTCCGTTTGTGATAAATTCGGGTCTACCAGACTCTTTTAACCCTGGTCTCCGACGGAGGCCACCAATTTTACCCTTTTCGTTCGTTTCTGTGCCCATCCCGTACTTCCTCCAGGCTTTGGCGCATCGCGGTGATGGCGGCGTGCAGCGGGACGACCTCGCGCGTGGCGGCTTGCCAGATGACGGTAGGGATGATGTCGTCGTAGTCGTGCCGCAGGACGTTGCCGATCCCGGCGACGGCGCGCCAGGGGATATCGGGATGGTCGGCCTTCAGGTTGTCGGGGAGGCGGCGGGAGGCCTCGGAGATGATCTCGATGCAGCGCTCGACCGCGAGACGGCGATGGCGGTCGGTGCGGAAGCCTGGGCTCAGGGGGACACCTCCCTTTTTAACGTTTGGCGAGACGGCGATGGGAAGCCTGGGCTCAGGGGGACACCTCCCTTTTTAACGTTTGGGCTCAGGGGGACACCTCCCTTTTTAACGTTTGGCGGTTTCAGCCGGGATGCGGCCATGCCCGAGTTTCGTCGGGCGATCGCGACCGATGGGCCGCGCCACGGCAGCCCATGCGGCGATCGGAGTCGGTCGGTGGTCTTCCGGCGCTGACGGCGACCGGCTCCGCGTCGCGTTGCTGAGCGGGTCTTGCCGTACCTCCGAGGCGCCCGTCCGGGCGTGGTGCCGCGTGCCCGGCCACGGGCGCTCGGTCCTCGTGCCGCCATCGGGCGAGGCGCCGGCGGGGGCGATGGGCGGCGCGCAGCGCCGGAACGGCGTCCGGCCCGGCGGGACGGCTTCCCTCCGGGCCATCGCCGCGCCACCGCGCCCGCCTTGCCCTTTGCCCCGCCCTTTGCCCCGCAT
>CAYWSB010000219.1:0-7641 GCA_964460465.1 uncultured Geminicoccaceae bacterium
GGTCGGCAGCGATGGCGCTCGGCCTTCGCCTCGACGTGCGGCAGACGCAGAGCCTCGTGCTCACGCCGCAGCTGCAGCAGGCGATCCGCCTGCTGCAGCTCAGCAGCCAGGAGCTGATCGGCACGCTGCAGCAGGAGGTCGCCGAGAATCCCTTCCTCGAGCTCGCCGACACGGTGGCGCGGGCGGCGGAACGGGCGCCGGCGGCACCTCCCGCGGTCGAGCCGGGCCTGCCGGCGGGACCCGCCGCCTCGACCGGCGACCACACCGGGGACTGGGACCAGCCGCGCCCGCCGCAGGCCGTCGACCAGCAGCTGCACAGCCGGCGCCAGGAGCACGGCGACGACCAGCGCAGCCTCGAGGCTCGGTTCAGCGAGGCGCCGTCGCTGCGCGAGGAGCTGCGCCGCCAGCTCGGCATGCTGGTGCGGTCGGAGGGCGCGCGGGCGCTGGCGGCCACGCTGACCGACTGGATCGACGACGACGGCTATCTGCGGGAATCCGACGAGGACGTGGCCCGGCGCCTGGGGGCGAGCATCGCGCAGGTGGCCGCCGCGCGGGCCCTGCTGCAGCGCTGCGAGCCCACCGGTGTCGGCGCCCGCGATCTCGCCGAGTGCCTGGCCCTGCAGCTGGCCGAGCGCGACCGGCTCGATCCGGCGATGCGCCGCCTGCTCGACAACCTGCCGCTGCTCGCCCGGGCGGACTGGCCGGCGCTGATGCGGCTTTGCGGCGTCGACCGCGAGGACCTGGAGGAGATGGTGGCCGAGCTCAAGGCGCTCGACCCGCGCCCGGGCCAGCGCTACCCGGCCGAGCCCACCACCGCGATCCTGCCGGACATCGTGGTCTCGCGCACCGGCCCGGACCACTGGCGGATCGAGCTCAACGGCGCCGCCCTGCCGCGGCTGGTGGTCGACGGCGAGTATTTCGCCGAGCTCGGCCGGAGCGGCCTCGACCTCCGCCAGAAGGAGTTCGTCCAGGAGCGCTTCCAGAACGCCACCTGGCTGGCCAAGGCGCTGGACCAGCGCTCGCGCACCATCCTCAAGGTCGGCCGGGCCATCTTCGCCCGGCAGCGCGCCTTCCTCGCTTTGGGCCCGAAGGCGCTGCGCCCGCTGGTGCTGCGCGACATCGCCGCCGCCACCGGGCTGCACGAGAGCACGGTGAGCCGGGCGACCAGCCAGAAATACGCGGCCACACCGCACGGCACGTTTCCGCTCAAGTACTTCTTCTCCACGGCGATCGCCGCCAAGGACGGCGGTGCCGACCACAGCGCCGAGGTCATCCGCCAGCAGATCAAGCAGATGATCCAGAAGGAGGATCCGCAGGCGGTCCTGTCCGACGACCAGATCGTCAGCCGGCTGGGCGACCAGGGCATCGTCATCGCGCGGCGGACCGTCGCCAAGTACCGCGAGGCGCTGGGCATCGCCTCCTCGATGCAGCGCCGGCGCAGCAAGGCGATCGCCCGATGAGGCAGCGCGCGCGACGGCCGCATGCGACCACCGACCGTGACGGGCCGGTGCGGCGCGGCCCGCAGGCGTCGGCCTCGACGACACGGCCGCCGGCCGCCCGCGGACCTTTCTGCACGCCCGCCTTAACGTTCGCTGAACCTTCCGCCATCCGCCGCCCGCGGGGCTCGTGCCGGCTTGACATCGCCGGGGCACCGCCGCAAACCGCCCGCCAGACGACGGACGAGCGTGCAGCGACGGGGGCTCCCTTGACGGCTTTCGGGCCCGACCCTGCGAAGCAACCGCTGTCGCGGCCCCAGTGGGCCCGAGGCCGGCATGGTGTCCGCCGGCCGAACCCGCCGTCATCGGGTGCGACCCAGGGGACGTCGCCGCGACCGCGGGCGCCGGGCACCGTCGGGCACACCGGGACGGCCGTTGCGACGGCAGCGCCGGCAGGTCCGCGGCTGCGGCGGCGTGCCGCAGCGTCCTGGCCCGCAGCTGGGCGCTTTTCGCGCAGGGTGCCCACCCTGAACCCTGCACATCCATCCCCATATCGGCGGTCTTCGCCGTGGGGTGTGGAAGGATCACCATGATCGATCTGGCCGACATCTTGAGCCCTGGCGCCGTCGTGCTCGACCTCAAGGCGGGCAGCAAGCGGCAGGTGCTGCGCGCCCTCGCCGAGCGCGTGGCCGCCGCGCACGGCCTGGAAACTGCGGCGGTGCTGGAGGCCCTGCTCGGCCGCGAGAAGCTGGGCACCACCGGCATCGGCGACGGGCTGGCGATCCCGCATGCCAAGCTGCCCGAGCTCAGCCGACTGGTCGGCGTGTTCGCGCGCCTCGAGACCCCGGTCAGCTTCGAGGCCCTCGACGACGAGCCGGTCGACCTCGTGTTCCTCCTCCTCGCCCCGACCGATGCCGCGGCCGAGCATCTCAAGGCGCTGGCCCGGGTCGCCCGGGTGTTCCGCGACGAGGCGCTCTGCCGGGCGCTGCGCCAGGCCGGCACGGCCGGCGTGGCCTACGACCTGCTGGTCGGCCGGCAAGAGCCACGCGCCGCCTGACGCCCGCAACGGGGAGCCGCCGCGCATGTCCGCCCCGTCGAGCACGTCGGTGCCATCGAACGGGCATCCTCCGCCCCGTCCGGGCCCGGCGCGCCCGGCGACGGTCCCGTGACCGGGCCCATGTCCGGGCCCATGTCCGGGCCCATGCCCACGACCACGCTCGCCTCGCCGCCGGCCGCCGGCAGCGAGGGGGAGGCACGGCCGCCTCGCGTCGTGCACGGCACCGCGGTGGCGTGGCACGGCAAGGGCATCCTGCTGCTCGGCCCCTCCGGCAGCGGCAAGAGCGATCTGGCGTTGCGCCTGATCGACGCCGGGGCGGTGCTGGTGGCCGACGACCTGGTCCGGCTCGCGGCGGACGGCAGCCGGCTGGTCGCCCGGCCGCACGGCACCGCCGGGCTCCTGGAGCTGCGCGGCCAGGGCATCTTCCGCCTCCCGGCCGTGGCCGCGGCCGCCGTCGACCTGGTCGTCCGGCTGGAGCTGCCGGCCGATCCGGGCGAGCGCCTGCCGGCCGCCGAAACCTTGGTGCTCGCGGGCCTGAGCCTGCCCGTCGCCCGCCTCGAGCCGTTCGCCGCCTCGGCGGTCGCCCGGCTGCGGCTCCTGGTCATGGGGGAGCGCGTTCTGTGAGCGCGCCCGCCGCCGAGCGGGCCGGGCAGCGCCGGCTGGTCATCGTCACCGGCATGTCCGGAGCCGGCCGGACCAGCTGTCTCAAGTTTCTCGAGGACCAGGGCTTCGAGGCCATCGACAACCTGCCGATCCCGCTGATCGAGCGGTTCGTCCGGCTCGACGAGGGGCTCGAGCGGGACCTGGCGATCGGCCTCGACAGCCGCACCAGGGCCTTCGACCCGCACCGCCTGCGGGAGCTCGTCGCCGGCCTCGCCGTGGCCAACCCCGCGGTCGCGGTCAGCCTCGCCTTCTTCGACTGCGACGACGAGGCGCTGCAGCAGCGCTTCACCGAGACCCGCCGGCGCCACCCGCTGGCGACCGACCGGCCGGTGCAGGACGGGATCGCGGCGGAACGGGCGCTCCTCGCACCGCTCAAGGTCGCCGCGGACCTCGTCATCGACACCACGCAGCTCGCCCTGCCCGACCTCAAGCGGCTGCTGGTCGGCCACTTCGGCACAGCAGGCAACGGCCGCGGCCTGACCGTGAGCTGCGTCTCGTTCGCCTACCGCCGCGGCCTGCCGCGCGAGGCGGATCTGGTCTTCGACGTCCGCTTCCTGCAGAACCCGCACTACGTCGCCGCGCTCAAGCCGCTGACCGGGCTCGACCCGGCGGTCCAGGCCCATGTCCGTGGCGACCCGGGCTATCCGGGCTTCGAGGCCGGCCTGCTCGCCCTGCTCCTGCCGCTGCTGCCGCGCTACCAGGCGGAGGGCAAGAGCTACTTGACCATCGCCATCGGCTGCACCGGCGGCCAACACCGCTCGGTTTTCGTCGCCGAATGGCTGACGCAGGCTTTGCGCGCCACCGGTTACGAGGTAAGCACGACGCATCGCGAGCTGGCGGCGCGCGGCGTGCCGACCGGAGCGGCCGGCGACCGGGACGCCCACGGGGCGCCGCCAGCCGACAGCACGGGAGACGAGCGTTGACCAGCGGCTGCGGCCCCGCAAGGACGCCATGATCGGTCTGGTGCTGGTGACCCATGGACGGCTGGCCGACGAGTTCGTCGCCGCCATGCAGCACGTTGTCGGGCCGCAGGAGCAGATCCGCGCGATCAGCATCGCCGCCGACGACGACATCGAGCGGCGGCGCCAGGACATCGTCGAGGCGGTCGAGGCCACGGACTCCGGCCATGGCGTGATCATCCTCACCGACATGTTCGGCGGCACCCCGTCCAACCTCGCGATCTCGACGCTGGAGCGGCCGGGCCTCGAGGTGATCGCCGGCGTCAACCTGCCGATGCTGATCAAGCTCGCCGGGGTGCGGGTCGACGGCACGCTCGAGAAGGCCGTGGCGGAGGCCCAGGACGCCGGCAAGAAATACATCAACGTGGCGAGCCAGCTCCTCTCGCCGCAGCGGGACTGACGCTGTTGTGCGGACCCGGCGGCGACGGGGTCGCCGCGAGCGGCGGCCCGCATTCGGCCCGCTGCACCATCGTCAACAGCCGCGGCCTGCACGCCCGGGCGGCGGCGAAGCTCGTGCGGCTGGCCGCCACGTTCACGGCCGAGGTGACGATCGAGCGCGACGGGGCCCGAGTGCCGGCGACGTCCATCCTGGGGCTGATGATGCTGGCGGCCGGGCGCGGCGCCGAGCTCGCCATGGAGGCGCGCGGGGCCGATGCCGCGGCGGCGCTCGCGGCGCTGGTCGAGCTGGTCGAGCGAGGCTTCGACGAGACCGACTGACCGGTGCGCGGCCAACCAATGCGAGGGGACGGAGACGATGCGACGCTCGGGTGGTCGAATTCTGATCGAGGAGCTGGTCCGACACGGGATCCGGCGGGTGTTCGGCGTGCCGGGGGAGAGCTATCTCGACGCCCTCGACGCGCTCCACGGCCGCAACGATATCGCCTTCGTCATCTGCCGCCAGGAAGGCGGGGCCGCGATGATGGCCGAGGCGCACGGCAAGCTCACCGGCACCCCGGGCGTGTGCTTCGTCACCCGCGGCCCGGGCGCCACCAACGCCAGCGCCGGCGTCCATGTCGCGGCCCAGGACAGCACGCCGATGCTGCTGCTGATCGGCCAGATCGACAGTGCTGCCCGCGAGCGCGAGGCCTTCCAGGAGGTCGACTACCGACAGATGTTCGGCGGCATCGCCAAGTGGGTGGCGGAGATCGACGACGCCCGGCGGATCCCCGAGCTCGTCCACCGGGCGATGCTGACCGCGACCTCGGGGCGGCCGGGGCCGGTGGTGCTGGCCCTGCCCGAGGACATGCTGACGAGCGAGGTCGAGACCGCGCCGGGGCGCCCCTACCGGCCGGTGCACGCCTGGCCCGACCCGGCCGCGCTCGACCGGCTCTGGCAGTGGCTGGAAGCGGCCGAGCGGCCGCTGGTGGTGCTCGGCGGCGGCGGCTGGAACGCCGAGGGCATCGCCGCCATCCGCCGCTTCGTCGAGGCCAACGAGCTGCCGACGGCGGCCGTCTTCCGCCGCCAGGACTATCTCGACAACACGCACCCCTGCTATGTCGGCGATCTCGGCATCGGCCCCAACCCGGCCCTGGTCGAGCGGCTGAACGCGGCCGATCTCGTGCTCGTCATCGGCGCCCGGCTCGGCGAGATGACGACCAACGCCTACACCCTGATCGGCCTGCCGCAGCCGGCGCAGCGGATGGTCCAGGTGCTCAACGGCCCGGAGGAGCTGGGCCGGGTCTACCAGCCCGAGCTCCTGGTCAACGCGAGCCTGCCGGCGATGGCGGCGGCGCTCGCGGCGCGGCCGCCGCTCGCCCGCCGACCCTGGGCCGCGAGCACCGCCGAGGGTCACGCCGCCTATCGCCGCCACATCGCCCCGGTCGCCATCCCCGGTGCGGTGCAGATGCCGGCGATCATGGCCGAGCTCCGCCGCACCCTGCCGGCCGAGGCGATCGTCACCAACGGGGCCGGCAACTACTCGGCCTGGTGCAACCGCTTCTACAGCTACCGCGCCTTCCGCTCGCAGCTCGCCCCCACCTCGGGCTCGATGGGCTACGGCCTGCCGGCGGCGATCGCCGCCAAGCTCGAGCACCCGGACCGCCCGGTGGTCTGCTTCGCCGGCGACGGCTGCTTTTTGATGACCGGCCAGGAGCTGGCGACGGCCTGCCAGTACCGGCTGCCGATCGTCATCCTGGTCTTCAACAACGGCATGTACGGCACCATCCGCATGCACCAGGAGCGCGAGTACCCGAAGCGGGTGGTGGGCACCGCCCTCGAGAACCCGGATTTCGTCGCCCTGGCCCGGGCCTATGGCGCCAACGGTGCGCTGGTCGAGACGACCGAGGCCTTCGCGCCGGCCATGGCGGCGGCCCTCGCCGCCGACCGGCCGACGGTGGTCGAGATCCGGATGGACCCCGAGGCGATCACGCCACGCCAGTCGCTGACCCAGATCCGCGAGGCGGCACTGGCGCGGCAGGGCGGCTAACGACCAAGCCGTCGCGGCGGGCCACGGAAGCCCGCCGCGACTCGCGCCCGCCCCGGTCCGGCGCCGCGCGCACGTCACGCTGGTCGGGGGGGGGGCACCGCTGCAGCGGGTGGCCGGCTCAATTCGGGGGACACGAGACGCAAACGACGTTCGGCGGCACGGGGTTCGACGGCGCGCACAGGGGGCGTGGCGGTGCGGGCCGTCAGCCGCCGTGGCAGGCGTGGGTCGAAGGACGAATCCTTAATTGCGTATTGTGTCCCTCGAATCTTCCCAAGCCAGGCGGCTTAACGGCCGCGCGGCTCGGGCCTAGAGAGAGCTTAGAAGGAACGCAAGGCTGGAGAGGTCACCATGTCGGACGAACTGTTTGACAAGTATCGAAACGCATCAAGGAGAGAAGGTTGCATACCCGCGATCTTTTTTCTCTGTTTGATTGCGCTCTTTATCTGGTCTTCTACCGTATTCGAGCTTTCTCACGAGAAAACCATTAGAAAAATACTTTCCAGTCAAAATTATTGTACACAGAAAAATACAGTTGCATGTTATAATAAACAATATTTGCTTGTTACTCCCGATTCGATGAGTCTGCAAGAGATGGTACGTCGCAACGATTGGTCAGAATATATCCATTCAGCGGTGTGCATGGAAGGAAAGATTCGATCAGCCAGATTGGACAACGAGTTTTGGGGCTATTGTACGATAAGGCGAGACCCAAGTTTCTTTTCTTTAGACGAAAAATTAGAAGACGCTTACCTTCACCTTCGTAAAGAACTTCGTAGCTATTGATGAAATAAACATTCTAATATTTGTCCTCGCTTACTTTAATTACTACTTGCCGTCGGGGAGTAAAATACCAATGCGCGCCATGCAGTTGACTATATACTATCCAGAGCGGCAAAAGTATTAAGATCAGCGCTTGACTCCAAACCTCATTCTGAGTAAGAAAAGAAACAATGTTATCATTACACTTGCATCAAGAATCTTCATGTTATGTTTCCTCCCACGGCCGCATTACTTAGAAAGCCTTCGAGTCGCTTCCTGCCTCTTGCGACACTAAACGACTACCGGCTGACGCCGGTAGGTTTGGTGAGATGGTTTTCGAGA
>CAYWSB010000220.1:0-7552 GCA_964460465.1 uncultured Geminicoccaceae bacterium
ATCGGTCAGCGCCGGCTTGCCCTTGGTGATGGTGCCGGTCTTGTCCAGCACCACGACCTTGATGTCCTTCAGCGTCTGGATCGCCTCGCCGGAGCGGATCAGCACGCCGCGCTCCGCACCCATGCCGGAGCCCACCATGAGGGCGGTGGGCGTGGCGAGGCCCAAGGCGCAGGGGCAAGCGATGACCAGCACGGCGATCATCGCCAGGATTGCCGCCATGAGCGGCGCCAAAGTCGGATCCACCCAGGGCAGGAACAGGGCACCCCAGTCGAGGATCGGCCGCAGGCTCTCGGCGAAGCCCAGCCAGGCGACGAAGGTCGCGAGTGCTATCAGGATGACCACCGGCACGAAGTAGCCGGTGATCCGGTCGGCGAACTCCTGGATCGGCACCTTCGAGCCCTGCGCCTCCTCGACCAGGCGGATGACCTGAGCCAGGAAGGTGTCGGCGCCGACCTTGGTGGCGCGGACCTTCAGCATGCCTTCCTTGTTGATGGTGGCACCGATGACGGGATCGCCCGGCCCCTTCTCGACCGGCACCGATTCGCCCGTGGCGATGGATTCGTCGAGATGGCTCGAGCCCTCGACGATCTCACCGTCGGTCGGGACCTTGGCCCCCGGACGGACGACCATGACGTCGCCGGTCTCGAGCTCCGCCACCGGCACCTCGACCTCCCGGCCATCGCGCAGCACCGCTGCGGTCTTCGCCCCCATGGTCAAGAGGCGCTTGATCGCCTGGCTGGCGCGGCCCTTGGCCCGGGTCTCGAGGTAGCGGCCGAGCAGGTGGAAGGTCATGATGGTGGCCGCCATCTCGATGAACGAGGTCATCGGATAGACGAAGCCCACGAGCCCGATCAGGTAGGGCGGCAGGCTGCCCATCGAGATCAGCACGTCCATGTTGGCCGTGCGGTTGGTCAAGGAACGCCAGGCCGAGCGGTGGGTCGCCCAGCCGCCGAAGAGGAAGACGACGGGAAAGGCGAGGACGGCGACGATCAGCAGATAGCCCGGGATCGGCTGCCAGAACATGTGCGGCCCCATGATCAGCATGATCAGGGTGGTCGGGATCGCGGCGATCCAGAGCCGCTTCCAGGCCGTGGCGAGATAGCGCTCCTCCGACTTGTCGCCGGCGGTCGAGCGGCCGGCTCCGGGTCCGGTCGATTCCTCGATCGCGTCGACGTCGTAGCCGGCGCGCTCGACCGCCGCCCGGATCGCCTCAGCATCGGACTGGTGGCTGTCGAAGTCGACCTCTACCCGGTGATGGCCGATATTGGTCCGAACCTCGGCGATGCCCTGGAGCCTGCGGATCGAGTCCTTGACGATGCCGGCGCAGTGGTCGCTGCCCATGCCGGGCACGATGAGACGGACCCGGTGCCGGCCAGGGCCGTCGTCGGCTGCCGCATCATCGACATCGTAGCCTGCCCGCTCGACGGCAGCCTGCAAGGCCGCCACGTCCAGCTTGCTCGGATCGAAGGCGACGCGGGCGCTGTGGTTAGAGATGTTGGTCTGCACCTCGCCGACGCCGTCGAGGCGCTTCAGCGAAGTGGCGACGATCCCTGCGCAATGGTCGCTGCCCATGCCGGGCACGACGAGACGGGCTCGTCGCAGGTCCGTTTGCTCGCTCCTGGCGAGCGTGCCGGTCTCATTCATGGCGTTTCCTCGTGAACCGTTGCTGCCGCCTGTCGATGAGCAGGATCCAGACGATGACCAGCGGGCAGGAGATGAGGAGGGCTGCGGTGATCACCGTCCAGAGCTTCACGCCGAACAAGCCGAGAATGACGGCCCCGGCGATCAGCCCGACCAGCGGGCAGAGCCGGAGCAGCCAGCCACGGGACCGGTCCGAGGGTCCTGCTTTGCCCTGGATGCTTCGGTCGGCATGACGATCGGGGATCATGGCCGCGGTCCCGGTTCAGCCGCGCCGGTGTCGGTCGGCGGCGCGTTCCTCGGCCGGCGCAGGAGAAGGCCAGCCAGCACCAGGAACAGGAGCGAGCCCACGCCCCAGACACGAGCATAGCCGATCATGTCCCCCCAGGGGGCCAGCGCATAGACGGCGGCGAGCAGTGCCCACACCAGGGCCACCGTCAGGATCAGCCAGAAATCCTCGTTCATCGTTCGCATCTCCGGTCAGTGGCCACCGCCGCCGATGGCGGTGACGGGCAGGCGCTGCATCAGCTCGAAGCCGATGGCGGTGAAGACGTACATCCCGGCGACGATGGCGAGGACCGAGACCGGCCCTAGCCAGGCGGCGGCACCGGGGCTGGGCGGAGCACCGCTCCAGTCGACGGCGAGGCCGCGCGGAGCCGGGGTGGTGCGATGCCGCCCTGGCAGGAGTGCCGCGGCGACGCCGATCGCGAAGACGAGGAGCGCCAGCGCCATCAGGGTGCCGCCGACGGCAACCAGCGTCATGAGGCCTTGCCAGAAGGCCGGTGCCTCGCCGCCATAGCCGATCTCGATCACCCGGCGCGGCACGCCCTGGTAACCGGCGGCGACCCCGGCGCCGCCGAAGAGCAAAAGACCCGCCGTTGCCAGCCAGGGCATGAGCCGCAAGAGCGCCGGCCAGCCGAGTGCTCGGCCGGAGAGCGCCGGCAGCATGACGGCGAAGGCGGCGAGCAGGGTGAGGCTGACGGTGCCGACGGTGAAAAAGTGGAAGTAGCCCGGGACGAAGAAGGTATCGGAGAGCAGCGGGGCGAGTTCGCCCTGGATCAGGACGAAGGCGAGGACGAGGCCCATGGCGAGGTTGATCACGGCGGCGCCCATCGCCGCCATCGCCGGATGCCGCCACGGCAGGCGGCCGAGCCAGCCGAAGAGGCCGCTCGCACCTTGCGCACGGGCGCGCACCTCGAGCGAGGCGACGATGATGAGGAAGGCGGTGAGCGTCGGCACGCTGACCAAAAGCGAGAGGATCGAGCCCGTGGTCAGCACCACGCCCGGCAGGTCGGGCTCGAGGAACATGTGGTAGAGCGAGGTCGGCGGGACGAAGACCAGGTACATGGCGAAGACGCTCTTCGAGAAGCGCTCGCCGAAGACCGATCCCACCCCGGTCAGGGCGCGCATCAGCACGTACCACATCAGCACCGTCGCCATCAGCGGCAGGTAGTGCATGTTGTGGAAGAGGATGTGCCAGTTGGTGCTGTGCAGGGTCGGGAACGCCGCCAGCCCCAGCGCCCAGAGGGTGCCGGGCAGGAAGACGTAGACGGCGGCGAAGCCGCTGACGATCAGGAACCCGGCCCAGGCCAAGAGTGCAAAGCCGACCGCACTCAGGCGATCCTGGCGGCCTTTCTGCCGTGGCCGCAGCAGCGTGACGATGGCCGCGGCCGAGAGCAGCATCAGGCCGAGGCCGAGCGCCAGGTAGCCGAGATTGAAGAGGAGGAGCATCCGGGGCTCCTCGGCGGCGAGCTCAGGTGCACCGTCGTAGAGCAGCGGGGTGCCCATGTGGCTGCCGGCCATGCTGAGCAGAAAGCCGAGGACGACGGCGAAGAAGCCGGCCCAGGCGACGCGGCGCCAAACGAGGCCGGACATGTCCTCGATCGCGGCAAAGCCGAGCAGCAGGGCGGCCTGGGCCAAATAGAGCCAGTAGAAGAAGGTGCTCACCCCGTGGACGGTGAGCAGGCGGTAGGCGGTCTCCGGCAGCATGTCGACGAGCCCGCCGCGGGCGAGTGCCGTCATCAGCCCGCCGAGGATGCCGAGTGCCAGGGCAGCCAGTGCCGCTGCCGCCATGATCGACAGGAGCCGCCGGTCGCCGCCCGGCAGGGCGGCGAGGCGCTCGCCGGTGGTTCCGCTCATCGGTCGTTGCTGCGCCATCACACCACCTCGATCCGTGACTGCATGAAGTCGTGCGCTTGGCCGCAATAGACGGTGCAGTAGACGAGGAAGCTGCCGGGCTCGGCGAAGGTGGCGAGCAGCTGGGCCTCGCGGTTGGGCCGCAGCCGGATCATCCGACCACCCCGGCCGAACTGGATCGAGGCACCGTGCGACACGTCGGTCGCCATCATCCGCAGGCGGTAGGTCTCACCGACGTCGAGGCGAAGGTGGCCCGGCTCGTAGAACCACTTCTCGGCCAAGAGGAAGGCCTCGACCGGCTCGCCATCGTTCGGCGCCTCGGTCGACGGTGCCGCGTGCGCGGTGTGGCCGTCACCCGACATCTCCGGGACCGGGGCCGGCTGGCGCCTGGGGTAGACGCTGCCGTCGGGCAGGCGGTAGCGGTCGACGAAGGCCTCCACCAGGTGGCGGAACTCGGCGGCGGTCGGGCCGTAGGGGGCTGCACCGTGGCCGGCGTGGCCGATGCCGCTGGCGGGCTCGTGGCCGGCGGCGGGCGGATGGGCGGCCCCATGGCCGACGTCTTGGCCGAAAAAGGCGAGTGGGCCGGGTGCCACGCCGTAGGCGGCCCAGAGGCCGTAGAGGGTGACGCCGCCGAAGCCCATGGCGGCGATGGCGCCGCGCCGGGTGGTCGGATGTCGTTTCTCGGCCATTCAACTCACTCCACGCGGAAATTCTCGATCAGCTGGCGTCGGTGAGGGGCTGTCACTCAGCATCGCTCTGCCGTTGACGCTGTCGCGGCTCTTGTCTGCTGACGATCGAGCGGGTGGTCCCTTACAGCCAGCGATGCTCATCGCGACCGGCGCGTCGCAGCTGCAGGCGTAGGCGCTGCGCGGGCAGCAATCGCCGCACAACTCCAAGAGGTGCTGCTCGAGGGCGCGGCGCGCGCGATGCAGCCGCACGGCCACGGCACCGACGCTGGCGCCCAAGTGGCGAGCGATTGAAGCATGCGGCTCGCCGTCGAGCGTCGCCCGGCGTACCAGCTCGGCTTGGCCGGCGTTCAGCTCGCCGAGCGCCCGCTCGATGCACCCACAAGATTCCTCCGGCTCTGTCGGCAGCGCCATGGCGGGTAGCTCCTCGGCCAATGCCGCGAGCGCGCGCTCCCGTGCTGCCGCACCGCGGGCGTGGTCGACCAGCGTGTTGCGCAGCACACGGTAGAGCCATGCGCGGGGGTCGCGAGGCGGTTGGGTTGGTGCCCGGGCGAGCGCCTTGAGGGCGAAGGCCTGCAGCACGTCCTCGGCATCCGCGAGCGACCGCGTCCGCCGGCGGGCGAAAGCCCGATAGTCGGCCCAGGTCGCGGTGAGCTCGGCGCAGATCGGGTCGGTCGCCGTCACGCCCGGTACTCCACCGTGGTCATCATGCCGGCGGCCATATGGTAGAGGTGGTGGCAGTGCAGCGCCCATTTGCCCGGATTGTCGGCATCGAAGGCGATGGTCACGTTGCCTTGAGCCGGCACCAGCACGGTGTCGCGCATCGCCCCGCTGACGCGCTCGCCGTTGATCGCCACGACCTGGCAATGGTGGCCGTGCAGGTGCATCGGGTGCGCCATGGTCGTCTGATCCTCGAGGGTGATCTCGACCCGCTCGCCTTGCCGCACCTCGAGCGGCACGTGGTCGCCGTGCGGCGCGCCGTTCAGGAGCCAGACATAGTCCGGCGCCTCGGTGATCGTGAGCGTGTGGTGCCGGTCGGCCGGGCCCGCGACCAGCGGCCTGGTCGCCTTCAGCCGCCGCTCGAGGTCGAGCCCGACCGCGGGCACCGCCTCGGCCGCCTCGCCGCCGACTCTGCTAACATTCCCGTTCGCCGTCGCCAGCACGAAGCCGGTCCGGGCGCGCTCGCCCTCGCGCACGGCGAAGACCGGCCAGGCACTCTCGCTGTCTGGCAGTTCGAGGACGATGTCCAGGCGCTGGGCAATGGCAAACGGAAACCGGCGGCCGATCACAGGCTCGATCGGCATGCCGTCGACGGCGATCAGGCGCCCTTCGAGCCCGCCGACGTCGAGCCAGAAGTTCGTGGCGGTGGCGCCGTTGATCAGCCGGAGGCGCACCCGACCGCCGCGCTCGACACGGAAGACCTCGGGGTCGTCGAGGATCCGGTCGTTGGCGAGGAAGGCGTCGTAGTCGACGTCGTGCAGATGCGCCCCGCCGGCACCCATGGCCCCGTGGTCCATGCCGCCGTGGTCCATGCCGCCTTGGCCAGCGTCGTGGCTCGGCATCAACGTCTGCATGGCACGTTGGAGCACGCCTTGGGGCTGCGGTGCGGCACCGTGGTCGGCATGGCCGCCGGCCATCAGGCTGGCCAAAATCTCGCCGGGGTCGCGGAAGGTGAAGTCGTGGAACAGCACCACGACCTCCTGCACGTCCTCGCCCGCCTCGGCAGGATCACGGACGATCAACGGCGCCGCCAGCAGGCGCTGCTCCTGCAGGCCGTGATGCGAGTGCATCCAGTTGGTGCCGGGCAGGGTGAGCGGGAAGTCGTAGTCGTAGGCCTCACCCGGGGCGAGCGGCTCTTGCGAGAGGTCGGGCACGCCGTCCTGCTGCCACGGTGGGGTCAGACCGTGCCAGTGGATCAGGGTCGCCGCGTCGAGGTCATTCTCGAGGCGGACGCGGAACGGTTGCCCGGCCTCGGTGATCAGGCCGTGGCTGCCGTCGGGCTGGAGGAGGCCAAAGACGGTGGCCGCGCGCCCGTTCACCTCGATGACCCGGGTCTTGGCCCGAATCGAGGCAGCTTGCATGGCGAGCGCCGGGCGGGAGGACGGGAGGAAGACCGGTGCGGTGCCGAGGACTCCAGCGGCCGTGCTGGATGCGAGGAAATGGCGACGGGACAAGTGTAGCATGAGACTCTCCGAAACGTGACGGTTCACCGATCGACCGGACGGGGGCGAGCGGATGAGACGGCCAGCCCCGTGGGGCAGCGCGCCGGATCAGACGTTTCGGAGAGTCTTCGGAGGCCGGAGATGGGGCGACGGGATTCGACCGAACGGAATGGCTTCGGTGATCGCGACGGCGGGTTCTGCCCCGAACGAGACTTGAAGGAGGCATCCGCTTAGCGGCGCGCCCATCCCGCAGGCACCAGAGATTCCACAGGTTATGCTGTGCTGGTGTCCTCGATGTTCAGGGCAGCATGGGTCAAGGTCTGAGCCGACGTCCATGACCGAGTGGCCATGCGAAAAACCTGGCGCTGCAGCGACGGCCACATGGTCGCCACCCGGAATGTGGGCAAGCCCGGACGCGGTCAACGCCAGCACGAGCAGCAGGACGATCCAACGCCGAAAGAAGGGCGTGCGACGATCCTCGCAACTCCCGAAGCGACGTCTCCCTGCGTTCGACAAGATTGTCCTTCTCGGTTTCCGGATTTGAGCCTTTCCTAGCATTTAGGGACGCGATTGGCGCAATGCCATTGATCTCGATCAAAAACCCAATGTGAGACGCCCGCGAGCTCGATGCTGCTTGCCAAGGAGATGGAACGATCGTCGTTGGCCCACCACGAGAGATCGAGCTACCGGCCGCACTTTACGGTGCGCTAGGAATCCCCTGGTGGCACCCTTCGGGTACGAGCGGCCATGCTCGACGAAACCCGGAGCCTGCCCGGCGACCTGCAAGCCTGGCTCACCGAGATGCCCGGCCGCATCGCCGAGCACAGGGTCAACAACTTCGACGCGCTCCCGCCGCGGGCGTCGGCCGAAGCCCGCGCCGAGGTCACGTCCCGGGTGGTGGTGTAGGAGGGAGCGCGGGACGCGGAGCGT
>CAYWSB010000221.1:0-7543 GCA_964460465.1 uncultured Geminicoccaceae bacterium
GCAGGAGATCGCCACTGAGCGCACCGGCGACGTCGACATCGTCGAGCCCGGCCAGCGTCTCGGCGCCACCACCGCCGGCGACGCCGTGAAGGTCGGTGCCGTCGCCGGCCAGAAGGGCTGCGCTGGCGGGGGCGACGGCGACCATGGCACCGCCACCGGCGTAGCCGACGCTGACCGCCTGGCCGCCCGCGGTGGCGTTGCGAAGAGCCAGCCGCCGGTGGTTGGCCGGCAGGGTGACCAGGCGGGGTGCGGTCAGGCTGCCGGTGAGCACGATCAGCCCGTGGCGGTTGGCCTGGCTCGCGGTGAGGGCGAGGTCGGCATCGGCCATGGCGACCGACAGCGCCCGGTTCATGGCGTTGTCGAGGGCATCGACGGCGTCGTTGATCGTGACCTCTTTCTGGTTCTGGGCAGCGGCGACATGGGTCACGGCCAGATTGGGGCTGGGCATCAGGAAATCTCCAAAGTGACGCTGCGCGGGAAGCCGCGGCCGGCGGCAGCGCTCAATTGGTGGACGGCGACGGTGAGGGTGGCCGGCACGGCGCCGAAGTCGGCGAGGATGTCGGCATTGGCGTAGACGGCGCTCGGGCTCGCCGAGGTGAGCGTCCGGACCACAGCACCCCCGGGCCCGTCGAGAATATCCACCTCATAGGCCTCGCTGGCCTCGCCCAAGGGCACGGTGCCGTTGCCGTCCCTGAGTTCGCCGCCGATGCGGGTGCGGCGGACCCAGGTGATGGTGATGCTCGCCGGGCTGCCGGTGAGTGCCGCGGTGACGTGCACCGGCGCCAATGGCATCAGGTCCCGGCCGGTGTGCGCCTGGACCACCGTCTCGGCATCCTCGAACAGGCTGCCGAAGCCGACGGCGCGCCAGGAGCGGGTGAGGCCGAGCTCGCCGAGCGGGACGGCGAGAGTCTCGACGTCGTCGGCATCGAGCAGGACGAACAACTCGCCCGGAAGATGGCCATCGACGAAGACGTCGGTGCCACGCCGGCCACGCAACAGGCCGGTGAGGGTGAACGAGCCGTCGGGGTTGAGCTGGACGTCCCGGAACTGGATGACCTCCGGCTCGCCGTTGGCCTTGAGCACGAGGGCCGCGTTGGCGCCGTTCAGCAAGGCTTCCTGGGTGACGCTCTCCAGACGCTCGGCCCCGGTCGTCATGAAGACGGTGAGGCTGTTCACCTCGTCGGTGGCGAAGGGCGAAGCCGGGCTGCCGAGCGCATTGGTCGTGGCACCCCAGGCAGCCTCGCCCAAGGCCCGGCCGACCTGGCTCCAGGCCGTGCCGTCGGTGCTGCGGTAGAGGGCAGCTCCTGGCCAGCCCGGGCCGCCGTAGCCGGCCATCAGGTAGGTGAGCCGGGAGCCGGCGCCGGCGGTGTCATCGACGTCGCGGAGCAGCGGCAGGTCGAGCAGGATCAGCCGGGTGGCGGCCTCGCCGGTGATCAGCTGCGGCAGCCGGCCCTGGCCGCCATCGGCGACAGCCGTCGAGAGGTAGCTGGCGGCCGTCTCGGAGACGCCCTCGAGGCGGAGCGAGAAGTCGGCGCCGACGTCGAGCCGGGTCAGCCGGGTGCGGAAGGTCGAGCCGCTGGCGAGGACCACGTCGACCACGTCGGTGGGCTCGAGCCGCAGGAAGTCGGGCGGCAGCGCGGCCTCGTAGGTGCTGCGCTCGAGCCACGTGCCGACCAGCGTCCTCTCGGCGATGCGCTTGGCGGTCGTGGCGTCGAGCGCCATGGCCAGCTCGAGGCTCGCCTGGCCGCGGGCGTGCATGGTGGGCAGCGGCAGGGAGGCCCGCTTGGCGGCCTGCACACCCTGCTGGTAGTCGGCGTCCCGGTCCATGTAGACGACGCTGACCCGCTCCGGCAGCTCCACCTCCTGGGTGCGCCGCTCGCGCCAGGCCTCGCCCGTCTGGCCATCGAGCGGCAGCAGCACATCGCCCGGGATGGTCGCGGCCGGCTGGCGCCCGCGGATGCGAAAGCGCAGGGCGTCGTCGCTCTCCACGGCGTCGAAGATGAAGGCCCGGGCCAGGGGCTCGATCGCACCCCGGACGGTCGTCTGCCGGCCGATGACGTAGCCCGGCACCGTGGCGTCGAGCTCAGCCGTGTCCAGGTCTGCAGCGGCCAGCCCGGCCCGGCCGCAGAGGTCGGCCACAATGGCGGCAAGCGGCTCGCCCTGACCACCGCCACGGCCGAGGAACAGCCGGGCCCAGCCGCTGCCGGTGCGGACCAGGAGGGTGTCGGACACCGCGTCGTAGACCTGGGCACCGGCCTCGGTCAGCGCAGCGGGCCAGGTCTCGTCGCTCACCACGGCACCGGTGGCTGTATCGGGCCGGACGACCCGGTCGCCGCGCATCAGGGCCCAGCGCTGGCCCTGAAGCCGGCTCTGGCCGACGAACGGCCCCTCGTCGTTGATCTGGCTCGGCACCGCGGTCCGCCAGACGATCCCGGCGTCCTGGCGCCACTTGATCGTGTAGACCGTCCCGGCCGCACCACCCACCGAGAGGGTGACCTGGAAGATGACGCTGTCGTCGGTGGCATCGTAGGTCAGCCCGCCGGCCGGCTCGAAGAACCCGGTGGCCCCGGGCGCGATGTCCGACGGCGTGACGCTCGCCAGCTTCTCGAACCCGACGCCCAGGCTCTGGCCGGTCAGCGGATCATAGGCCGCATTGGCCGCCACCCGGAGGCGGTAGAGCCCGAGGCCGGTGTGGTGGGTGCCGGTACCACTACCGAGGATCCAGCCCTCGCCGATGCCCTCGCCGACCAGGCCGCCGACGACGCCGCGAACCTCGGCCTCGTCGATCGTCTGGCTGGCGCCCCAGACATAGGCCATGGTGTCGGCGCGCAGCAGGCCGATATCGTCGAACTGGGAGCCGGTGAGCAGGAAGTCGACGCGGCCCTCAGGCCCATAGGCCGAGACCATGCCCATCCAGCGGCTCGCGACGAAGCGGCTGGTGGTGTTCGAGAGGCCGCTGCCGGTGGAGCCGAAGCGGCCGACCTCCTTGAGCGCATTGGGCTCGACCCGGATGATCGGCTTCGAGTTGCCCGAGCCGACGGTGAGGTAGAGATGACCGTCGGCACCGCCGTACAGGCTGCCCGGGAAGTTGCGTGGCGTGGCATCGGTGACGTCCACCATCCGCACCTGGCGGTCCTCCTGCATCGTGCGCAGGGAGAAGCGGCGGATGCCGGACAGCGCCGGGTCGACCGTGCTCTCGAGGAACCAGCCATGGCCACGGCGCCAGTCGATGGCGAGCTCACCCACCTGGAAGGAAGCGAACAAGCCACCCTCGGCCGTCGTGATGACATCCAGGAGCTGCCAGGGCTCTGCCGCCTCCCGCCGGAAGGTGATCCCGGCGGTGAGGTTGGGGATGCGATTGCCGAAGTCGGCGAGCGGCAGGTCCTCGAAGACGAGATAGCAGAGCCCGCGATGCGCCGGTGCCCGGCCCTCGCCGACCTGCGCCTCGATCAGCGGATCGGGCAGCTGGGTCTCGTTGCCGGGATGGAAGCGGAAGCGCAGGCCGGGCCTGGCAACGTCCGTGTGCAGTCCGGTCTTGTCGTAGAGCAGCTTGCCGTCGGCCCAGATGCGCAGCACGTCCTCGGCCGGCCCCTCGCCGAAGGCGATGGCGAAGGAGGCGGTGTAGCGGTAGCTGACGGCGGTCTGGGTGGCCCCGCCGCCGCCCTTGCCGCCGGCCCGGCTGCGGGAGACGTTGCGTGCCTCGCTGATGCCGGACGACCAGATCAGGTTGCCGGCCATCCGCAGCGTGCCATAGGCGATGGCGATCGGGACACCGTAGGCCGAGGAGGTGACGGTGAGATCACCGAGCCTGGGTCCCTCCACCCGGCTGTCGGGGCCCTGGGTCGGGAACAGCAGGTTGCCGACCGCCGCACCGGCGAGCCAGCCCGCTCCCGGGCCGACGCCGAGGGCGGTGCCCAGCGCGGCACCGCCGGCAGCGACGAGAATGGCCATGACGAAATCTCAGGCGGTGATGGACGGCGCGCGGAACCGGAAGGCGAGCTTGACCTTCAAGAGCCACTCGCCGGCATAGGGCTCCTCGAGCACCTTGCGCCTCAGCGCATGGGCATGGAGCAGGTGCGGTACCCCGTGCTTCCCGGTGAGGAAGCCGCAATGGCAGGGATAGGCGGCATCGGCGAAGACCAGCACGTCGCCGGGTTCGGCCCCGAGCAGCGGGATGCCATCCATGGCCGCCCGGAAGTGCTGGACGAAGCCCTGGCCCTCGGGCCGGCGGCCATAGGCAGAGGTGTCGTAGTCGGCGAGGCCGAGCCCACGGCCCACCAGCACCACCAGCCCGGCGCAGTCGACGCCCTGGCGGGTGCGGCCCTGGTGGCGCCAGGGCACGCCGAGCCAGCACCGCGCGGCCGCGACGATGGTGGATGGCTCAGCGGGCATCGGGGTAGCTCATGAGCAGGTCCTGGCCCGGCACGTAGGGCTCGCCGCGGAAGTTGAGGACGTTGGCGAAGCGCTCGATGCAGGTGTCGAGCCGCTTGTCGCAGCCGGGATGGAGGCGAAAGAGATCGCCGACCGCTATGGGGTAGCCCACCGGCAGGAAGAGCTCGATCGCACCCGTCGCCTGCGTCCAGGCCTTGACCTCGATCGAGCGGCCGGCATTGGCGCCGCTCTCCCAGGCGAGCACGCCACCGGCGAACCAGCCGTCGACGGCGCGCGGCTCGTCGACTGCGACAGTGAAGGTGGTCCGGTCGACGGCGTCCACGACGGTGCCTGAGCGGCTCCAGGCCTCCACCGCCTCGAACAGGCTGGTGCCGTCGGTGGTCTGCTGCCCGACGGTGGTGTCGAAGACGGGCTCAACCTCTGAGGTGGTGCCGGCAACGATACAGCGGTAGTGGCGGTTCTCGTAGACCTGTGAGCCGCTGCCCGCTCCGGTCGCGACCCGGACATGATCGCCGAGTGCATAGGCGGTCTCGCGGGCGACCACGGCTGGCCAGACCGGCACCCGGCAGCGATGGTCGCCGAGGTCGGCGCGGCATTCCGGGCTATAGAGCTCGCCGATCCGCCGCTGCAGCGCCTGGGTCAGGCCACGAAGCTCGGTGCGGAACACGCCCTGCTCGGTCAGCACCACCTCGCCGAACCAGCCGCGGCGCAGGCGCAGGGCCCCCATCGCGGGAGCGGCCCAGTTGACCAGGAAGATCCGCACCTCGGCCTGGTCGAACAGCCCGGCGCGCAGCTCCTCCTCGGTGACGGCGGCGCTGTCGAGCACCCCCTCGGCGTCGAGGTTGTCGACGCCCATCCCGGCATCGTTGCTGATCGCCGTTCGCGAGTAGGCGGCGCTCGCCGCGTAGACCTCGCCGTCGACCTCAAGATCCTGGTCGTGATCGGTGAAGCGGAACACTACGCCGTCGAGCCGCGTGATCCGCCAGCAGGTGGCGAGCGTCGTCACGGAGCCGGCGAGGTGGGCGGCGAGTGCGGTCGAGACTGCCTTCACGGCCGGATCTCCACCACCGGGATCTGCCCCCAGGTTCCCAGCTGGTAGGTCTCGATCGTGACGTCCATCAGGTCGCTGTCGAAGCGCACCGGCACGTCGAACGTGAAGTCGGCGGTGACCTGCACGCCCGCTGTCGGTGCCGTGGTGAAGGTGACGAGCCCGGTGGTATTGTCGATCGTCAGGCCGGCGGTGGCCTCCACCCCGTCACGATAGACCGTCACCGTGCCGGCGACGGGCTTGGTGATCACCCGGGTCTCGACCACCCCACCGCTCGGGTAGTGCTTGACCAGCTGGAAGGTCTTGGTCGTTCCGTCACCGACGCCCAGCGCCTGGGCGAGCGCCTGGTGATCGGTCCAGTCTTTGAAGCGGAAGCCATAGGCGCGGCCGCGCCTTGCCCGGAAGAAGGCGATGAGCGCCGCCACCTGCTCCCGCTTCTTCAGCCCGTGCGCCACGTTCCAGCGACCACGTGACGAAGCCCAGTTGGCATTGCGCCGCTCGTGACCGGAGACCGTGGTGACGATGCTGGTGGAATAGCCCGGCCCGCCCGACGCTCCGTACGAGATGTCGGCCGGGAACTGGATCTCGTGAAAGCCGATCATGATCGTGTCTCGTCAGAGGTTCCGCCGCGCCCGCTCGATCGCTCTGGCCGCATCGGCGGCGATCTGGCCCTGGCTCTGGCGGAAGCCGTTCGTGTCGGGCGTGGTGATGTTCATGACCACGGTGACCGGCGGCTGGCGGATGTCGCGCTCGCGCAGACCCGAGCCGAGGGCCGCCATCTGCTGCGGGGTGAGCACCGCCTCGCCGCGGCGGAGGATCGCCGGCAGTTCGTCCGGGGCGAGGCCGGCGATGCCGCCGGTGTGGTAGTGGGGGGCGGCGAGGAACAGGCTGGCGTCGACGGTGCGAGACGGTGCCGCGTCACGGCCGACCACGCCGCCCTGGTGGAACAGCCCGGCGAGCAGGCCGCCGAGCCCGCCGCCGGCTTCGCCACCCCCGGCCATCCAGCCGGCGATGGGGGCGAGGATCGCCTGGCGCACGGCGATCCGGGTGATATCCGCCATGATGCTCTCGGCGAAGGCCGCGAACTCGAAGCGGCCGGTGGTGACGAAACCGACCAGGGCATCTTCCATGGACTGGAAGGCCCGCGTGGTCACCAGCTCCGCCGCTCTGGCGGCATCGGTCGCGGCATCGACATAGTCGGCAAGCGCCCGGGTCATCCCGTCCTGCCACTCCCGACTCTGCCGCAGCAGCCGGTCCTCGGCGGCAGCCAGATCCTGGTCGGCCCTGGCCATGGCACGGTTGAAGGTCTCCTGCTCGATGGCCCCGGCGGCGAGCAGGGCATTGAGCCGTTCGAGCGAGGCGGCATAGGCTTCGGTCGGCGTGCGCAGCTGCTCGGTGAGCTGGCGTCCCGCCTCCCTCAGCCGCTCCTCCTCGCGCATCGCCTCGGCGAGCGCCTCGCGCGCCTGCAGCTCGTCATAAAGCGCACCCGCCAGCCGCTCCACCTCGGCCCGCTGCGCGGCCGTGGCACCGTCCGACAGCCGGGACAGCGACCGGTCGATCGCCGCTTGGCGCGCGTCGTCGACGCCGGACAGCTGACGCTCCAGGCCCTCGATCAGCTGCTGGTTGGCGGCGGCGATTCTGGAGGCCGCCTCCCGGGCCGGCCGTTCGATCGCCTCGATCCGCCGCCGGGCCAGCTGCTCGGCCGCGGCGATCGCCGCGTCGACATCCGCGGCGTTGTCGCCGTCAGCCGTGCGCAGGGCCTCGAGCCGCTGCCGCGTCTCGTCGAGCTCGCGATTGATCCGGGCGATCCGCTCGGCAGGGTCGGTCGCCAGCTGGTCGATCGCCCGGTCGATCTCGCGGCGCTGGGTCGAGAGCAGCTCGCCCAGCCGCTCGGCCTCGGCGGCCCGCCTGCCGGCCTCGGCCCGGCGCTGCTCGTCGGCGAAGGACTCGGATTCGCTTCTCGCCTGGTCGATCAGCGCATCGACCTGACGCTGCAACTCGGCCACGCGCTGCCGCTGCTCGTCGACGAACAGCCGCTGGCCGAGCATCGGCGTGCCTAGAGCATTTTCACGCTGACCGGAATCTTTTCCCGATTCTCATCTG
>CAYWSB010000222.1:0-7499 GCA_964460465.1 uncultured Geminicoccaceae bacterium
ACCCGCACCAGTCCAGACCAGCGCCAACGGCGCCAACGCTCGGCTTGCCCGCTCACCTGATGATCGTGACCATCCCTCAACAAGCGGCAAAAAACACCGTCACGCGTAGAGCTGGTGAGAAATGCGGGCTAGTCGCCGGCGGCGGTGTCCAGCGGCGACCAACACGACAAGGGGACATGTCCGCGACGGTACCGCCCGAGCGCCGAGCGGCGGCAAGCCAACGCGCCGTCGGCGACCACGTCACGCGCTGTCGCGGCGGCGCCTGCGATCGAAGCGCGTCTGGCGCCTCTGCAGACCTGCTCCCGAGCCATTGCGCGCACCCGTCACCGGGCCCTGCCCTTGCGGCGGATCCCATCATTGCCGAGCGGTCTCGGGTCGCCCTTCGCGCGGGGTCGCCGGCCCGGGGCCGACCGCTACCGGCAGCGCCGCGGCCGGTGCACCCCGGCACTGTCGCCGGGCCACTCGGCGACACGTCCCGGGGAGGCGGAGCCAGGGGACTGCCGCGCCAACCGCCCGGCGTCCGTCACACCGGGGTATCGGCCCGACCCGTGCGCCGCCCTTCAGCCTGTCACCGGCACCCGACCCTCGATGGGATAGGCCGGATCGTTGTAGCCCGGCGTGCTGGGGTGACCCGTGACGACCAGACTGTCGACCAGAGCCTCGTCCTCGCGGGTGAAGGCGACCTCGAGGGCCCCCAGATAGTCGACCATCTGCTCGATTGTCCTGGGTCCGGCGATCGGGCTCGTCACCAGCCGGTTGTTGAGCAGCCAGGCAAGGGCGAGCTGCCCGGGCGTGCAGCCCTTGGCCTCGGCGTGTCCCTTCAGAGTCTGGGCGATGGCGAGGCTCTCGTCGCGCCATTCGGTCTGCATCATCCGCTTGTCCTGTCGTGCCGCCCGCGTGTCGGCGGCCGGCTGATCGCCCGGCCGGTACTTGCCGGTCAGCACACCCCGGGCGAGCGGGCTGTAGGGCGCCACGCCGAGGCCGAAATAGCCGGCGGCGGGCAGGAGCTCGACCTCGGGCTGGCGGTTCAGGATGTTGTAGTAGGGCTGCAGCACGACCGGCCGGTCGATCCCGGCCTCGCCACAGAGCCGGCAGATCTCGGCGATCCGCCAGGCGCGATAGTTGGAGAGCCCGACATGGCGGATCTTGCCGGCGCGGACGAGGTCGGCCAGAGCCCGCACCGTCTCGTCCAGCGGCGTCGAGTGGTCCTCCTTGTGGAGGTAGTAGACGTCGATGAAATCGGTGCCCAGCCGCTCCAGGCTGGCGTCGCAGGCCTGCATCAGCCACTTGCGCGAGAGCCCGCGCTGGTTGGGCCCGTCGCCCATCGGGTTGGCAGCCTTGGTCGCCAGCACCCAGTCGTGCCGGTCGCCGGAAATGGCCCGGCCGGTGATCCGCTCGCTCTCGCCGCCGTTGTAGACGTCGGCCGTGTCGATGAAGTTGAGGCCGGCATCCCGGGCCATGCCGATGATCCGCTCGGCGGTCGCGGCGTCGGTCGGACCGCCGAACATCATCGTGCCGAGACAGAGCGGGGAAACCTTGAGGCCGGAGCGGCCGAGCTGGCGATAGAACATTGGTGCTACCTTCGACTGGGAGGCGTGCTCTGGGCACGGGACCGGGCTGGTTGCGGCGGGCATCGACGGCCTCGGTGAGGCAGGGACGAGCCGCCGCGCCTCGAGTTCCTCGACGCAGCGGCGCGGCAAGCCGGCGCACGGCTGCGGCAGGACCGGGGGCTGGCCGATGCCCCGTCACTGCGGTCGACCACCGACGCGCGGGGCAATTCAGAGGATGTCATCGGGATGGACGAAGGCGCCGCGTGGCGGCGGCGGGTTGCTGGCATGCACGTCGAGCGCCTCGCCCAGGCCCTGCATCAACGCCTGGGCGAGCAGCGGCACCGCGGCCTCGAGCCTGACCGCATCGTCGAGCAGCCAGCCGGCCCGGCCGATGGCACCGCTCTCGTGCGGCGGGCAGAAGCGCCGCTTGTCCTCGGCCGCGACCTCGCCCGGATAGGCCTCGACGAGCTGCGCCACCTCCGAGGCTAGGGCGTTGCGGGCGAGGTCGGCCGCCGTCTCGACCATGGCGAGGTAGTGGGCGAAGCCCGCGCCGGCCACCATGTCGAGGATGCCCGGTCGGGCCCAGGCCTGGAGCACGTCGCGCGACAGCGGCAGGCCCTTGGCGTCGCCGGCGACCACGAGGCGCGGACCCTGCGGCCCGGCGAGGCAGGCGACATCCTGGTAGAAGAGCGAGCGGTGCCGCATCCGGCGGTAGCGGCGCAGTGTGTCGCCCCAGTAGCTCGGTGTCGGGTCGATGACGACGTCGCCGGGCTCCATCGTCTGGTAGGCCTCGTCGATCACCGCGTCGATCCCGCTCCCCGGCGGCAGATCGAGCACGTAGCGGCGCGGATACTCGAGGGCGTCCAGGAACCCGATGAAGCCGTCGATCGTCCGGATGCCGGGATCGGCCGGCCGGCCGCCGGCGGCGCAGGCCACCACCTCCAGCCCGGCTGCCTGCAGCGACGTCGCGAGGCCGCCGCCTCCGATCACGCCGACCTGCATGTCCGCCTCCCCCGATCCCGGCTCCGCCTACCCGAAGGCTTCTAGAGGAAAACACCGGCCGAAGAAAAGACGGGCCGGCGGAACCGGCCCGTCGCGAGATCAGAAAAACGCTCAGTCCGACCGCTGCGCGGTCCGCGGGCTCAACCCTGCTTCTCGGCCTCCGGCAGCTTCACCGGCGTCGACTGGGCCGGCGCCGGGGCCGAGCTGGTGGCCGAGGCGACGACGTCGGAGGCCTTGGCCGTGCTCCAGTCGCAGGCGGCCCAGGCCGAGCTGCCGGCGAGGCCGATGACGGCGGCACAAGCAATCGCGGCGATACGCATCAATCGACTCCATCTGCAGTTGGCGACCCTCCCAACTTGACATGTTTGTCGGCGAGAGCAAGACGGCCGGCCGCATTGGGAAGATCGTCCGTCCGCCGCGGCCACTGCCGGCTTTTTCGGGTGTCGGCTCAGCAGTTGCCGTGCTTGCGCTGCCCCGGTGGACAGAAGCCGCCCCGCTCCCGCTCGCGACCGACCTCGATCCGCACCGGACCCGCCGTCTCGACCTCGACCTTGGGCGGGGTCACGCGGGCCGTGCAACCGGCGAAAAGCAGCACGAGGAGGGCGCAGGAGAAGAGGCGGCGCATCCGGATCATCCCTTTGGCTTCGCGACGCAGCGAGTGGCGGCTCCAGCTTGCCGCAGGACGGTGTAGATCCGGTTAACGCCGGCCGTGACGCAGCGTCGCCAGCTCGTCGAGCATCTTCCGCTCCGCTGCCGCGGCCGCCCGCACCCGCCCGGCCGCCCGCCGCGCCGCCAGCACCTCGAGCCGCTTGAGCTCGACGAGGCTCGCATGCACGGCCGCCTTGGCCTCGACCAGCTCGACCGCCTGGGCGGCGCGGCGCCGGTCGACGGCGTCGCGCACCTGCCGGTTGCCGCGCGCGAGGGCGCCCCATAGATCGAGCCCGGCCTCGGCCGTGGCGGCGAGCGTCATCGCCTCGCTCCAGGCCGTCTGGTGCCGGGCGACCGCCGCCGCCAGCCGGTCCTGCTCGCCCTGGATCTCGACCAGAACACCGCGGCGGTGGTCCAGCTTCTGGCGCTCGAGGCTGGCCAGCAGGGTCAGGGGATCCGGGCGCAGGGTCGGTCTCCGGGCTCAGGCCGCGGCCGGCGGCCAGGCGGTGCCGAGCGCAGCGGCCAGTTGTGCGAAGGGCGCCAGCGGATCGGCCGTCGGATCGGGTTTCCGGGCGTCGGCGAGGTCCTGGGCCAGGACCGCCTCGAGTGCCGGGCGCCGGGCGATCGCCGCGTCCACCTCGGGGTTGCTGCCCGGCCGGTAGGCGCCGAGCTCGATCAGCTCGGCCATCTCGGCGTAGCGCTGCATCGACCGCCGGGCCTCGGCCACGAGCCGGCGCTCGGCCGGAGCGTAGCAGCCGGGCGCACTCCGCGAGATGCTCTTGAGCACGTCCACGGCCGGGAACCGGCCGGCCTCGGCGATGCGCCGGTCGAGCACGACGTGGCCGTCGAGGATGCCGCGCACCGCGTCGGCGATCGGCTCGTTGGTGTCGTCGCCGTCGACCAGCACGGAGAACAGGCCGGTGATGGTGCCGCTGCCCGCCGCGCCGGGGCCGGCCCGCTCCAGGAGCCGCGGCAGCTCGGCGAAGACGCTCGGCGGGTAGCCCTTGGTCGTGGGCGGCTCGCCGGCGGCGAGGTGGATCTCGCGCAGCGCCATGGCGAAGCGGGTGACGCTGTCCATCAGACAGAGCACGCTGGCCCCCTGGTCGCGGAAATATTCGGCCACCGCCATGGTCGCGTAGGCGGCCCGGCGCCGGCTCATCGCCGGCTGATCGGAGGTCGCGACCACGACCACGGAACGGCTCAGGCCCTCGTCGCCGAGGGTGTGGGTCAGGAACTCGCCGAGCTCCCGGCCGCGCTCGCCGACCAGGCCGATGACGAGGATGTCGGCGGTGGCGGCCCGGGCGAGCATCGACAGGAGGCTCGACTTGCCGACTCCGGAGCCGGCGAAGATGCCGAGCCGCTGCCCGGCGCAGACGGGCGTGAACAGGTCGAGGGCGCGCACGCCGGTCGGCTGGCGCGGGCCGAGCCCGGCGCGGGCCCCGGCGGGCGGCGGCGGTGCCTGGACCGGATAGGGGCGGGCGCCGGTGCGCAGCGCCGGGCCCTGGTCCTGGGCCCGGCCGAACGCGTCGATGACCCGGCCGCGCCACGAAGCATCCGGATAGAGATGGCCCAGGCGGCGGTCGACCTGCACCGGCGCGCCGAGCGTGACGCCGGTGAGCTCGCCATAGGGTGCCAGCAGGGTCTCGGCGCCATCGAATCCCACCACCTCGGCGGCGACGGGGTCGGCCACGGCACCGGCCGCGGCTGCCTGGCCGCGGGCGATCAGGCAGCCGTCGCCGACCCCGACCAGCCCGCCGAGGCCGAGAGCGCGAAGGATCTGGCCCCGGCAGGCGCCGACCCGGCCCTGCATCCGCCAGGGCTCCAAGGCCGCAAGGGCTGCCGCCAGGCCCGCGGTCTCGGCGGCCGAGAACAGCGGCGGCAGGTCGAGCCCGGTCTCGGGGTTCGGTTGCGGATCGACGGACATCGTGCCTCGGGCATACGCGGTTATGTCGACTTGCACCGATATTCGCCGGAGCAGCGCGACTTCTGCCGTTCTACCGGCCGCGCGTTAAGAAAGGCTTAAGGAACAGTGTCTTAAGGTTACGGCACGCATGGCAGCGCTGGACAGATGGAGACGATATGCGTGCACTTGTCATCGAGGACGATCCGGTCTCGGCCAAGCTGATCGAGACGGCGCTCAGGACCGAGAACATCGTGTTCGAGCCGACCGATCGCGGCGAGGAGGGAATCGAGCTCGCCAAGCTCTACGACTTCGACATCATCATCCTCGACCTCAGGCTGCCCGACATCGACGGCTACGAGGTCGTGCGGCGGCTGCGCGCCAGCCGGGTCCAGACCCCGGTGCTGATCCTGTCGGGCCGCAGCGATCCGACCGACAAGGTCCGGGGCCTGACCAACGGTGCCGACGACTACCTGACCAAGCCCTTCAACAAGGCCGAGATGCTGGCGCGCATCCACGCCATCGTGCGGCGGGCGAAGGGCCACTCTGAATCGATCATCCGCACCGGCAAGCTCGTGGTCAACATGGACAGCCGGTCGGTCGAGGTCGACGGTCAGCGGCTGCACGTCACCGGCAAGGAGTACAACATCCTCGAGCTCCTGTCGCTCCGCAAGGGCACCACGCTGACCAAGGAGATGTTCCTCGACCATCTCTATGGCGGCATCGACGAGCCCGAGCTGAAGATCATCGACGTCTTCATCTGCAAGCTCAGGAAGAAGATCGCGGCCGGCACCGGCGGCCAGCACTACATCGAGACGGTCTGGGGCCGGGGGTACGTCCTGAAGGACCCGGAGCCGCGCCAGGACGCGCCGACCCTGCCCTCTGAGCGCCGGGCCCGCGAGGCCGCCGCCGCCGTCGCCTGAACGCCGCGGCGCTCGCCGACGAACGGGCGATGGCGCCATGGCCGCCCCGCGGATGCTGGCTCCGGTTGCGCGCCGGCGCCACGGCCCGCGCGGATGGCCGCCCGGTCGCCCGAGCGGTCAGCGGTGGTCGGCCGCCTGCTGCAATCGGGCCGCGGCCAGGGTGTTCTGCATCAGGCAGGCAACGGTCATCGGGCCAACTCCGCCCGGCACCGGGGTGATCGCACCGGCCACCCTTTCGGCCGAGGCGAAATCGACGTCGCCGACGAGGCGGCTCGTCCCGTCGGCGGCGCCGATGCGGTTGATGCCGACGTCGACGACCACCGCGCCGGGCTTGAGCCAGTCGCCGGTGACGAGGCCGGGACGGCCGACGGCGGCGACCAGGATGTCGGCGCGGCGGCAGACGGCCGGCAGGTCGCGGCTGCGCGAATGCGCGACGGTGACGGTGCAGTCGGCACCGAGCAGCAGGGCGGCCATGGGTTTGCCGACGATGTTGGAGCGGCCGAGCACCACGGCCTCGCGGCCGGCGAGCCCGCCGGGGCCCAGCGTGCCCTGCAGCAGACGGAGGCAGCCGAGTGGCGTGCAGGGGATCAGCAGCCGCTCGGGGTCGGGCCGGGCGGCGCTGAAGAGGGCGCCGACATTGGCCGCATGGAAGCCGTCGACGTCCTTGCGCGGATCGATCGCGGCGAGCACGGCGCCGTCGTCGATGGTCGCCGGCAGCGGCAGCTGGACGAGGATGCCGTGCACTTCGGCGGCGGCGTTGAGCGCCGCCACGACCGCCAGCAGGTCGTCGGTGCCGGTCGTGGCGTCGAGCTCCACCAGGCGGGCGGCGATGCCGACCTCGTCGGCCATCCGGGTCTTGGTGCGGACATAGGCCCGGCTCGCCGGATGGTCGCCGACGATGACGACGGCGAGGCCCGGCGGCGCGCCCCGCGCCGCCGCGAATGCCCGCACCCCGGCGGCGACCTCGTCGCGCACCCTCGCCGCCGCCGCCCTGCCGTCGATGATCGCCGCCACCCTTCATCCCCTCGCTACCGTCGATCGCTGGGGGAGGCGTGCCGAACTCGGCCGGCGGCGTAAATCACCAAATGCGCCACGAAACAACGGCGACACGACGCCGCCGGCCGTGCCATGCGCCGAGTTTTCCCGCGTCGCGCTTCGCCGGCCCGCTCCGGCACGGCGCGAGTGCGCCCGCCCTGGCATCCGCGCACCGCCTGCGACGACGACCCCGCCGGTCGCTGCCGTGTCGCGCACCGCCGGCCGCCCGGGTCGCCAGCCCGGTTCCGCGCCTGACGCTGCGAGGGGTCGCCGGCACGCCTCGACCGAACGGACTCGCGTCCGGCCCGTCCGTCGTCCCGCGGAGATGCCGCGCCGCGGCTGGCCGTGATTACCCTGCGGGTTGCTCGCCCGGGATGATTCGGGCCGGGGTCGTGTCCCGGGTGGTGGTGTAGGAGCTGTGGGTAGGTGGCCTGCCGCAGC
>CAYWSB010000223.1:0-7463 GCA_964460465.1 uncultured Geminicoccaceae bacterium
CTCGCCGAGCGTGGCCCGGGCGGTGGTCAGGGTCAGGGCCGCCGCCTCGACGGCGGCGCGGCCGGCGGCGATCCGGGCGCGCACCAGGAACGCCTCGAGCGCGCGGATCTGGGCCTGCACCTTCCGGTAGCGCTCGGCCTCCCTGGCCTGCTTCTCCAGCGCGTCGCGCCGGGCGCCGAGATGGCCGAGCTGGTCGGTCACCCGCTCGAGATTGACGAGGGTCGCCCTGAGCTTGAGCTCGGCCTCGTGGCGGCGGCTGTGCATGCCGCCGATGCCGGCGGCCTCCTCGAGCAGGCGGCGGCGCTCCTCGGGCTTGGCCTCGACGATGAAGCCGACCTGACCCTGGCCGACGATGGCCGGGCTCTTGGCCCCGGAGCCGGCGTCGGCGAAGAGGAGCTGGATGTCGCGCTGCCGGACCTCACGGCCGTTGAGGCGGTAGAGCGAGCCGGTGCCGCGGCCGATCCGCCGGCTGATTTCGAGGTCCTCGGACCGGGGCAGGACGTGGACGGCGGCGTCGTCGCCGCTGACCGGCGGCCGCTTCAGGCCGAGCGCCACCTCGGCGAGATCGTAGGGCGGCCGGAGAGCGGAGCCGCCGAAGATCACGTCCTCCATCTCGCCGCCGCGCAGGCCCTTGGCCGAGCTCTCGCCCATCACCCAGCGCAGCGCCTCGACGACGTTGGACTTGCCGCAGCCGTTGGGGCCGACGATGCCGGTCAGCCCGGGCCCGATCTCGAGCTCGGTCACGTCGCAGAACGATTTGAAGCCGCTGACGCGAAGCCGGATGAAGTGCAAGGGCTGCGATCGCTAGATGTGGGGCAGGTTGCCGGAGCCTACCACCAGATCGCGGGAGCGCAAGGCCGCAGCAGGGTCAGGGCAGGGCGCGCTCGATCACTGTGGCGAATTCGTCGACCGAGCGGTTGCCGCTGATCAGCTCGCCGTTGACGACGAAGCTCGGGGTCGAGCTGATCTGGTACTCGGCCTGGCCGTCGAGCCGCGACTGCAGGACGGCGTCGAGCATCGCGTCGTCGGCGAGGCAGGCCTCGGCCTGCTCGCGCGGCAGGCCGCCGAGCCCGGCGAGCTGGATCAGCGACTCGCGCGGGTCGGACGAGCGCGCCCAGCGCTGCTGGCTGCTGAAGAGGGCCTCGAGGAAGACGAAGTAGCGGTCCGGCCCGGCGCAGTGCGCGATCACGGCGGCATTCAGCGCGTTCTGGTCGAGTGGGAAGTCGCGATAGACGATCTTCGCCTTGCCGGTGTCGATGTAGCGCGCCTTGAGCGCCGGCAGGGTTTCGGCGTGGAAGGCGGCACAGTGCGGGCAGGTCAGCGAGGAGTACTCGATAATGGTCACCGGCGCGTCGGGGTCGCCCAGCACCCGCTCGGCCACCTCGCCGGCGGCCCGGGCGGTCGCCAGTGGCGTGGCCACCAGCAGCGCCACGGCGGCGGCCCCGCTCAACAGTCTGCGCCGGTGCATCGCTCACTCCCGTTGCTGTCCATGCGCCGATATAAGGGTCGCCCGGGCCCGGCGGCAACCCGCGCTCGCGTGGACGTGTGGTCGAGGCCGGCTCAGGCGGCCGGCCGGCGCGCCTTGATGCTGCGCCCGAGGGCCGCAAGTGCCGCGGCCAGCGCGGCATCGTCCACCGCGGCCACCTCGCCGGCGAGGTCGGCCTCCTCGGCCGCCGTGAGCGGGCGCAGCGCGGGCGGGGCCGGCGGCGGCGGGGCTTGGCGGAGCGGCATCTGGATCAGCCGCAGCCGGGCCACCGCCGGAAAGCCGAAGAAGTCGTTGACCCTCTCGATGAGCTGCGGGGTGCTGTGCTGCAGCTCGAGCGCGGCGCCGCCCGAGGCCTGCAGGACCAGCGTTCCGCCGGTCGTGGTGCCGCGGCGGAACTCGAGGCGGACCGGATGGCAGCGCCGGGCGAGACCGGCGCCCACGACCCGCGGCCATTCCTCGATCACCTCGACCGCGGCGAAGCCGCGCGCCCTTGCGGCCGGCGAGAGCAGGGTCCTGAGCAGCCGCGAGAGGGCGGCCGCGGCGCGCCGCCGCTGCACGATCGTCGCCGGATCGGCGGGTTGCCCCTGGCCGGTCGTTGCGCGCTGCACCACTCTTGTCCCGTCCCTGCCGCTCGATTTGGACCCTGGATGATCACCGAGGATAACGCCTCCCGGCGCCCGTCGCCACCCCCGCTGCCCGCCGCCGCCGCGGTGCTGCGCGACGGCCTTCTGGCCTGGTACGACCAGCGCCGGCGCCGGCTGCCCTGGCGGGCCCTGCTCGGGGAGACGGCCGATCCCTGGGCGGTGCTGGTCAGCGAGATCATGCTGCAGCAGACCACGGTGGCCACCGTCACCCCGCGCTTCAAGGCCTTCCTGGCGCGGTTCCCCACGGCCGCGGCGATGGCCGCCGCACCGCTCGACGACGTGCTGCATGCGTGGCAGGGGCTCGGCTACTACCGCCGGGCGCGCGGCCTGCACGCCACCGCGGTGGCGATCACGGCGCGGCACGGCGGGCGCGTGCCGCGGACGGCGGCGGCGCTGCGCGAGCTGCCCGGCATCGGCGCCTACACGGCGGCCGCGGTGGCCGCGATCGCGTTCGATGCGGCGGTGGTGCCGATCGACGGCAATGTCGCCCGGGTGCTCGCCCGCCTCGTCGCCTGGGAGCGGCCGCTGAGCCCGGGCAAGGCCGAGCTGCAGGCGCTGGCGGCGGCCCTGGCCGCCACCGAGCGCGCCGGCGATCTGGCGCAGGCCCTGATGGAGCTGGGCGCGCTGGTCTGCACCCCGCGGCGGCCGGCCTGTGCCGCCTGTCCCTGGGCCGTCGCCTGCCGGGCCTTGGCCGCCGGCCGGGCCGAGGCGCTGCCGGTTCGCCCGGCCAAGGCGGCACGCCCCACGCGCCATGCCGTGGCCATGCTGATCGAGGACGCGGCCGGCCGGCTCTGCCTGCGCCGCCGGCCGGACCAGGGCCTCCTGGCCGGGCTGATCGAGCTGCCGACGAGCCCGCTCGTGGAGCGGCCCTTCGCCAGCGAGGCGGCCCTCCTGGCAGCGCTGCCGCCGGCGGCGTGGCGGCCGCTGCCCGGGACCGTGCGGCACGTCTTCACCCATTTCGCGCTCGAGGTCGTGCTGGTGGAGGGCCGGCCCGCGGCGCCGCCGCCGGGCAGCTTCTTCCAGTCGCGCGACCGGCTCGGCGAGCTGGCCCTGCCGACGCTGACGCGGAAGCTGCTGCGCCACGCCGGGATCGGCGTCTAGCCCCGGCCGGTGCCCGCCGCGTTCCCCGCTGCGCGAAGGGCCAAGGCGCGCTTGTAGAGCTCGGCGCGAGGGCGGCCGGTGGCCTCGGCGACCAGTGCCGCTGCCCGGCTCGGCCCCTGCTCGGCCAGGGCGCGCCGCAGCCGGGCGTCGACGGCGTCGTCGTCGAGCACGGTCAGGGGCTCGAGCGGCGGGCCGACGACCAGGACCAGCTCGCCCTTGGGCGCCGGCTCGGCCGCGAGCGCTGTCGCCAGGGCGTCGAGGGGGCCGCGGCGGACCTCCTCGTGCAGCTTGGTGAGCTCGCGGGCGATGGCGGCTGGCCGCGGCCCCAGCACCCGGGCCGCATCGGCGAGGCAGGCAGCGAGGCGATTGGGCGATTCGAACAGGACCAGGGTCGCCGGGATCGGGGCGAGTTCGGCCAGCGCCTTCTGCCGGGCGCCGGCCTTGGCCGGCAAGAAGCCCTGGAAGAAGAAGCGGTCGGTCGGCAGGCCCGAGATGGCGAGCGCCATCAGCACGGCCGAGGGGCCGGGCACGGCACTCACCAAGATGCCGGCATCCAGCGCTTCCTTGACCAGCTTGTGACCCGGATCGGCGATCGCCGGCATCCCGGCATCGCTGATCAGGGCCATGGCAGCCCCCTGCCGCAGCGCCTCGATCAGCCCGGGCCGGACCCGGGCGGCATTGTGGTCGTGATAGGGGCGGAGGCGGACGGTCAGCCCGAGGGCGGCCATCAGCCGGCCGCTGTGCCGGGTGTCCTCGCAGAGCACGGTGTCGACGGCGCCCAGGACCTCGACCGCCCGGGCACTGATGTCGCCGAGATTGCCGATCGGGGTGGCCACCAGATAGAGCCCGCTCGCGAGTTTACTCACCGCCACGGCTCCCCTAGGTTCGAGGCGCGCGGGCGCCGCCCGCACAACCCTTCCCGGTCGAGCCGCCGCATGGTCGATTGCCGTCCCGCGATAGCTTTCCGCCCGGTGATCCGTCCGGCCGCGCCACGGCCGCTCGCGCCTTCGCTGCAACCGCTTGCTTCGACGAGGTCACGCGTGTCCCTTCCTCTGCTCCGCTCATGGCTCGTGGCGATCGGCCTCATGGCAGTGGTCGCCGGCTGTGCGCCGCAACGCGGCGAGCCCATCTTCCAGGATCCGGCGCCGGCCCCGGCCGAGCCTGCCGAGGCCATCGAGCCCGTCCCGACGGGTCCGGTCAAGGTCGCCCTCCTCCTGCCGCTCAGCGGCAACGCCGCCGAGGTCGGCCAGGACATGCTCGAGGCGGCGCAGATCGCCCTGTTCGATGTCGGCCGCACCGACATGGTGTTGCTGCCGCGCGACACCGGCGGCACGATCGAAGGGGCGACCGCGGCGGCCCGCTCGGCCATCGAGGCCGGGGCCGAGCTGATCCTGGGGCCACTTTTCGCCTCGTCCACCAGCGCCGTGGCGGCCGTCGCCCGCGAGCACGACCTCAAGGTAATCTCGTTCTCCAACGACGCCAGCGTTGCCGGCGGCAATGTCTGGGTGGTGGGCTTCCGCCCGGAGGAGCAGGTCGCCCGGGTCGTCGATTTCGCCCGCCGCCAGGGCATGACCCGGATCGGCGCCCTGGCCCCGGACGATGCCTACGGCGTGCGGGCGGTCAACGGCTTCCGCGCCGCGATGGTGGGCGGCGAGGCCGACCTGGACGGACCGAGCCACGCCTTCTACCCGCCCGACGAGCGCGAGGCGGCGCGCGTGGTGCGCGAGTTCACCGGCTACCGGGCGCCGCCCGAGGGCTCGATCGGCATGAGCGGCAACACCCGCCGGTTCGACGCACTCCTGATCGCCGACGGCGGCTCGCGGCTGCGCTCGATCGCGGCACTCCTCGCCTTCTACGACGTCGACACCGCCACCACCCGGCCGCTTGGCACCATGCTCTGGGAGAGCGACCCGCGGCTCTTGTTCGAGGAGACGCTGCAGGGCGGCTGGTATGCCAGCGTCTCGCCGGAGGGCGAGCGCAACTTCCAGGCGCGGTTCGAGCGGGCCTTCGGCCGCCGGCCCGGCGCGCTCGCCGGCCTCGCCTACGACGCGACCGCGCTCGCCGCCGTGGTCGCCGCCAGCGATCGCAGCTTTCCCGGCGACCTCCTGACCGATCCGAGCGGCTTCGTCGGCCGTGCGGGCATCTTCCGCCTGCGCAGCGACGGCACCACCCAGCACGGCCTCGCCGTGCTGGAGATCGACAACGGCACCGCCCGGGTGATCGACCCTGCACCCAGCAGCTTCCTGGTGGCGTTCCTGGGACAGTAGGCCGGCAGCTTCCCGCAAGCGCTTGATTCGACGGGGGACTGGACAACCTTAAGGCGACGATCTATAGGCTACTATCTATCAAAAGTTTAGATGTGGCCGCGACCCTTGCTCATGACGTCCTCCGCCCAAGGCACCGCGACTCCGGCGAATTCCGAGCTGGCGGATCAGGCCGGCAGTTTGCCGCCGCACGCCTCGGTGGTCGCCATCGACACGCTGCGTGGCGCGCCCCGCCTCATCGCCGGTGCCAACAGCGATGGCGAGGTCGAGGAATCGCTGCTGCAGAGCAGCCAGCGACCGATCGTGCGGCTGCTCATCGTCGAGGACGACGACGAGGACTTCGACCTGATCGAGGCGCTCTTGTCGCGGGCGCCGGAGACCCGCTTCGACGTGGTCTGGGCGAGCAGCGTCGAGGCCGGCCTGCGGCGGCTCGCGAGCGAGAGCTTCGACGTCTGCCTGGTGGCCTGCGACCTCCCCGGCCGCTCCGGCCTCGAGTTCGTCGACATCGCCCTCAGGCGCGGCTTCGAGCGGCCGATCATCCTGCTCGGCGACGGTGCGGAGGAGACGGTCGAGTATCGCGCCATCGAGGCCGGGGCCGCCGATTTCGTCGACAAGGAGGAGTGCGACACGGGCCGGCTCGACCGGGCGATCCGCTTCGCCATCGGGCGCAGCCGCAACTCCCGCCGCCTCGACCCGCCGGCGGCCAGCGACACGCTCACCGGCCTCGCCAACCGCACGCTCTTCCTGCAGCGGGTGACCAATGCGCTGGCCGCCGCCCGGCGCAACCGGCTGGGTGCGGCCGTCCTCGCCATCGACGTGGACGGCTTTCACCTGATCAACGAGCGCCTCGGCCACGACGCCGGCGATCGTCTGCTGACCATCATCGCCGAGCGCCTCGGCCATCGGCTGCGCGAGAGCGACACCGTGGCTCGGCTCGGCGGCGACACCTTCGCGGTCCTCCTGGAGAACCTGCAGCGGCCCGAGGACGCGGCGCTCGTGGTGCAGAAGCTCATGCAGGTGATCGAGGCGCCGATGGCGCTGGCCGGCGAGGTGCTGCGGCTCACCGCCAGCTTCGGCGTCACGCTCTATCCCATCGACGCCAGCGAGCCCGAGGAGATCCTCCGCCTCGCCGATGCCGCGATGCATCGGGCGAAGGCCGCGGGCGGCCGCGCCTGCCGCTTCCACGACGCCAATCTCTCGGCCGCGACCTGCCGGATCGTGCCGATGCTGGCCGAGCGGATGATCGAGCCCGCACCCAAGGGCGGGCTCGATCAGGCGCTGCAGGAGGGCCGCTTCGAGCTCTATTTCCAGCCGCAGATCACGCTGCGCTCGCCCGTGATGGGGCTGACCGCCCGGCCGCGGCTGCATCATCCGGAGCGCGGCCTGCTCGGCCCGGACCGCTTCCTCGGGATGGTCGAGGAGACGGGCTTTCTCGACCGCCTCATGCTCTGGATGGTCGAGGCGGGGGCGATCCAGATGGCCGCCTGGCGCAAGGCGGGCTGCCGCGTCGACCACCTGGCGATCCCGCTGCAGAGCTCGGGCCCGCTCGGCTGGCTGGAGCTCGCCGACCGGGCGCTCGCGATCTTCGAGCGGCACGGGCTCGAGGCCAGGAGCCTGGAGATCGAGATCGCGGAGGCCCCGCTCTACCAGGACCTGGTGGCCGATGCCGGGCACGTGGCGAAGCTGCGGGCGAAGGGGCCGCGGCTCGCCGTCGCCGGCTATGGCGAGGCCATGGTGTCCTTGACCCTGCTGCGCGACTGTCCGGTCGACACCCTGAAGCTCGGCCAGGCGCTGCTCGACGGGGTGCCGGCCGATCGGCACCGCACGCTCTTCGCCGACGCGGTGATCCAGCTCGGCCGGCATCTCGGTGTCCGACTGGTGGCCGAGGGGGTCCCCGGCAACAGCCAGCTGCAGCTGCTCAAGCGCGCCGGCTGCGACGCCGCCGAATGCGCCATGAGCGACCCGGCG
>CAYWSB010000224.1:0-7451 GCA_964460465.1 uncultured Geminicoccaceae bacterium
CGCGGCTCGAGATCTTGTCGATCTCGTCGATGAAGACGATGCCGTTCTGCTCGACGGCATGGATCGCCTCGCGGGTCACCCGGTCCTCGTCGAGGAGCTTGTCGCTCTCCTCGGCCATCAGCACGTCGTAGCTCTCGCCGACCTTCATCTTCTTGCGCTTGGTCCGCTGCCCGAAGGCCTTGCCCAGCATGTCACCGAGGTTGACCATGCCCACCTGCGCGCCCGGCATCCCCGGGATATCCAGGGTCGGCAGCCCACCGCCCGTGTCCCTGACGTCGAGCTCGATCTCCTTGTCGGCGAGCGTCCCGGTGCGCAGCAGCCGGCGGAACTTGTCGCGGGTCTCGGCACCGGCATTGGTGCCGACCAGGGCGTCGATCACCCGCTCCTCGGCGTGATGCTCGGCCTGCGCCTGGACCTCGCGGCGCAGCCGGGTGCGGGTTTCCTTCAGCCCGACCTCGACCAGGTCGCGGATGATGCTCTCCACGTCCCGGCCGACATAGCCGACCTCGGTGAACTTGGTGGCCTCGACCTTGGTGAAGGGCGCCTGGGCAAGCCGGGCCAGGCGCCGGGCGATCTCGGTCTTGCCACAGCCGGTGGGGCCGATCATCAGAATGTTCTTCGGCAGCACCTCCTCGCGCAGACTCGGATCGAGCTGCTGGCGCCGCCAGCGATTGCGCAGGGCGATGGCGACGGCGCGCTTGGCCGCATTCTGGCCGACGATGAAGCGATCGAGCTCCGAGACGATCTCGCGCGGGGTCAGGGCGGTCATGGGGTCAGCCGATCGTCTCGATGGTGATGGCGCTGTTGGTGTAGACGCAGATCTCGGCGGCGATGGCCATGGCCTTCCTGGCGATCGCCTCGCTGTCGAGATCGGGCATGTCGACCAGCGCCTTGGCCGCGGCCAGCGCATAGTTGCCGCCGGAGCCGATCCCGATCAGCCCGTCGCTGGGCTCGAGCACGTCGCCCGTGCCGGTCAGCACCAGCGAGATCTCGCCGTCGGCCACGGCCATCATCGCCTCGAGCCGGCGCAGATAGCGGTCGGTGCGCCAGTCCTTGGCGAGCTCGACGCAGGCCCGCATCAGCTGGCCCGGATGCCGCTCCAGCTTGCCCTCGAGGCGCTCGAGCAGGGTGAAGGCGTCGGCGGTGCTGCCGGCGAAGCCGGCGATGATCTGGCCGCCGCCGAGGCGGCGCACCTTCCTGGCGTTGGCCTTGATGACGGTCTGGCCGAGGCTGACCTGGCCGTCGCCGGCGATGGTGACCTTGCCGCCCTTGCGGACGGACAAGATGGTCGTGCCGTGCCAGAGACTGGCGTCGGTTCCTGCCATGCGTTCCCTACCCCGGTTCGCCGCCGTCGCCGGCGGCCGTCGTCCGCGGCCCACGCGCGACGGGTGCCGACGCGATCGCTACGGGCGTGCTCGGGGCGTCGGGCCGCCGGCCGAGCAGCACTGTCCAGCGGGGATTTGGGCAAGCCTGCGGCCGGGTTCAAGGCGAGCGGCCGCCCCCGGGCGGCCGGAAAGGGGAGCGGCCGTTCGTTCAGGGCCCCTCGGGGCGGGTCAGCCGCAGGCGGCGCGGGGCTCGTCCGCGGCCTCCGACTCAGCCTCGAGGGCGTCGACCGCATCGGTCAGCCGGCGCAGCGTCAAGATCAGCGCATCCTCGTCACGCAGCCGGAAGGCGGTCGCCACCAGCAACGCCGCCCCGACGACAGTCTCGACGGGCGAGCCGGCGGCGGTGCAGCTCTCCTCGTCGAGGTCGAGTTGCGGTGCGTTGTCGTTTACGGCGGCGGTGATCGGCATGGGTGGCTCCATCTGTGAAGGTCCGGCGCGCAGGCGCTGGCGGGACCGCTCCGGCTCTCGAAAAAAAAGGGCCCCCGGGAGGCGATGCCTGCCGGGGGCCAAGGGGAGGGAGGCACCGTCTGACTTGACGGATCGGAAGCTAACTTAACCTGTGGTTGAGATCAATAACAAATTCGCCACCCTGCCGATATTTCGTCGGGGCTTTGGGCTGAAAACCGATCGAATTTTATCGATATCTCGCACGACTTCGCTGCATCTTGCGCGATACTTCAAGTGGCGCGGCAAATCCGCCGGGGATCAGGGACATGGGTGGCGTTCTGCGGGCCGGCTCGGCGCGCTGGCCGGCCGCGCCGAGGTGATCGCCGGCACCGCCGCCGACGCGACCCTGGTCTCGCCTTATACGCGAGTTCGCACCCATAACGCAATGGTAGAACAAAGATAAATGTGTTCTACCATTCGATCTTGCCCGCCGGGGCATCGCGCCGCTCCGCGGCCGCCCCGGCGGGCGGCCGCGGAGCGGTGTTCCTTGGCGTTCGCCGCAAACTGCGATAGACGCTTGCCAGCTTTCGCCGTGCCGCGTCGCACGGCAGGCGAGCGACGCGCTAAGCCGAGGTGGGATCGGGCCATGGCCGGCCATTCACAGTTCAAGAACATCATGCACCGCAAGGGTCGCCAGGATGCGGCCCGCGCCAAGCTGTTCACCCGTCTGACCCGCGAGGTGCAGGTGGCCTCGCGCATGGGCCTGCCGGATCCTACGTTCAACCCCAGGCTGCGCTCTGCGATCCAGGCCGCCAAGGCCGCCAACGTGCCCAAGGACAACATCGAGCGCGCCATCAGAAAAGGGCAGGGCGGCGACGGCGAGAACTACGAGGAAATCCGCTACGAGGCCTACGGGCCGGGCGGCGTCGCCTTCATCGTCGAGGCCTTGACCGACAACCGCAACCGTACCGCAAGCGAGGTCCGTGCCGCCTTCAGCCGGCACGGCGGCAGCCTGGCCGAGACCAATGCGGTCAGTTTCCAGTTCGACCGCATCGGCCAGATCCGCTACGGAGCCGAGGCGGCCGGCGAGGAGGCGATGCTCGAGGCGGCGATCGAGGCGGGTGCGGACGACTGCCAGTCGTCCGAGGACGGTCACGAGATCACCTGCGCCCCCGACGATCTGGCATCCGTCACCGAGGCGCTCGAGGCGCGGTTCGGGCCGCCCGAGGCGTCGGTGCTGACCTGGCGGCCGCAGGTCACCGTGCCGGTCGAGGACGACAAAGCCGAGACCCTCTTCAAGCTGCTCGAGACCCTGGACGAGAGCGACGACGTCCAGCGCGTGGTGGCCAACTTCGAGGTCTCCGAGACCGCCATGGCGAAGCTGCAGAGTTGATCCGCCTGCTCGGCCTCGATCCGGGCCTGCAACGCACCGGCTGGGGCGTGATCACGGTCGACGGCCCCCGCCTCGGCTTCGTCGCGGCGGGCGTCGTCGCGAGCGCCGCCACCGATCCGCTGGCCGCTCGGCTCCTCGCGCTCTACCAGGGCCTGCAGACGGTCATTGCCCGGCACGACCCGGCCGAGGTCGCGGTCGAGGAGACCGTGGTCAACAAGAACGCGCTCAGCTCGCTCAAGCTCGGCCACGCCCGCGGCGTCGTCCTGCTGGCCGCTGCGACCGCTGGCCTGCCGGTCACCGAGTACGCCGCCAAGCACGTCAAGCGGGCGCTCACCGGCACCGGTGCGGCGCTCAAGCCCCAGGTGGCGCACATGGTGCAGGTGCTGCTGCCGCGGGCCGGGCCGGTCACCGCCGATGCCGCCGACGCGCTGGCGGTCGCCGTCGCGCACGCGCACAACCGCTCGACCTTGGCGCGGATCGCCGGCGGCAGCGTCATGGGTGCGGTCGGATGATCGCCCGGCTCCGGGGCCGGATCGCCCAGGCCGGCGACGATCACGTCGTCGTCGACACGGGTGGCGAGCAGGGCGGGGTCGGCTATCTCGTCCATTGTGCCACCAGGACGCTGGCCCGCCTGCCGCCCGGCGGCCAGCCGGTGGAGCTCAGGATCGTGACCCAGGTCAGGGAGGACAGCATCACCCTCTACGGCTTCGAGACGGCGCTCGAGGAGCAGTGGTTCCGCATCCTCCAGGGCATCCAGGGCGTCGGCGCGAGGCTCGCGCTCGCCGTCCTCTCCGTGCTCGAGCCCGACGCCATCGCCCGGGCCATCGCCGCCCAGGACGCCAAGGCGCTGACCCGCGCCGCCGGCGTCGGCCCCAGGCTCGCCGCCCGCATCGTTGCCGAGCTCAGGGACCGGGTGGCCAAGCTCGGGCCGGTCACCGCCCCTCCACCGGGTCGGGCGCCGGCGGCGCCCGCCGCACCTGCGGGGCCCGTGGAGGACGCGCTGACCGCCCTCGAGCAGCTCGGCTACGGCCGCAGCGAGGCCTTCGCCGTGGTGGCCCGGGTCGCGGGCGAGCTCGGTGACGGGCTGACCGTCGAGCAGCTGCTGACCCAGAGCCTGAAGGCGCTCGGCCGGTGAGCGGCGGGGCGGAGCGGCTGATCGCTCCCGAGGGCCAGGCCGCCGACGTCGACCAGAGCCTGCGCCCCAGGCGGCTCGCCGAGTTCATCGGGCAGGCCCAGCTGAAGGCCAATCTCGAGGTCTTCGTCGCCGCCGCCCGCGCCCGGGCCGAGGCCATGGACCACGTCCTCTTCGCCGGGCCGCCGGGGCTCGGCAAGACGACGCTCGCCCAGATCATGGCGGCCGAGCTCGGCGTCGGCTTTCGCATGACCTCGGGCCCGATCATCCAGCGCGCCGGCGATCTCGCCGCCCTGCTCACCAACCTTCAGCCCCGCGACGTCCTCTTCATCGACGAGATCCACCGCCTGAGCCCGACCGTCGAGGAGGTGCTCTACCCGGCGATGGAGGACTTCCAGCTCGATCTCATGATCGGCGAGGGGCCGGCTGCCCGCTCGGTCCGGATCGACCTCGCCCCCTTCACCCTGGTCGGTGCCACGACCCGCACCGGCCTCCTCACGACGCCGCTCCGCGACCGCTTCGGCATCCTCTCGCGCATGGAATTCTACAGCCAGGACGAGCTCCTGATGATCATCGAGCGCGCCGCCCGGCTGTTGCGGCTCGAGCTCGAGCCGGACGGGGCGGCGGAGATCGCCCGCCGCTCGCGCGGCACGCCCCGGGTGGCGACCAGGCTGCTGCGCCGGGTGCGCGACTTCGCCACGGTCGAGGCGGGGGCCGGGCCCGCCCGGGTCGACGCCGAGGCGGCCGACCGGGCGCTGACCCGGCTCGCGGTCGACAAGCTCGGCCTCGATTCGCTCGACCGCCGCTATCTCCAGGCGATCGCGCTGAACTACGGCGGCGGCCCGGTCGGCGTCGAGACCCTGGCCGCTGCCCTGTCCGAGCAGCGCGACACGCTGGAAGAGACCGTCGAGCCCTACCTGCTGCAGCAGGGCCTGCTGCAGCGCACGCCACGCGGCCGGATGCTCACCCGGGCGAGCTTTCGGCACCTCGGCCTCGACCTGCCCGCCGGTGCCGTCGCGGCCCAGCCCGAGCTCTTCGCGGCCGCCGGCGACGACGACGAGAGCCCCGGGGAGCGGCCGTGAGCCACTCGCCGGCGGTCCACCGCTTCCCGGTCCGCGTCTACTACGAGGACACCGATGCCGGCGGCATCGTCTATCATGCGCGCTATCTCTGCTTCGCCGAGCGCGCCCGCACCGAGTTGCTCCGGCAGCTGGGCACCGACCATCATCGCCTCATGCGCGAGCACGGTGGGGTGTTCGCTGTGCGTCGCGCATTGGTAGAGTTTCGGCGGCCCGCCCGGCTGGACGACGCGCTCGTCGTCGAAAGCCGGGTCGAGCGCTGCAGCGGGGCCCGTCTCGCCCTGCTGCAGGACATCAGCAGAGATGGTGAAGCCCTTGTCACCATTGAGGTCGAGCTCGCCTTCATCAGCCCGGACTTGCGCCCACGGCGCTTACCGTCTCCGCTCGTTGCAGGTTTTCGCAACATGGACTCTTTGCCATCGACGGGCGCTTGACAGCCCCGGTCCGCTGACGGATAGCACAATCGGCGCGAGCATCTATCCGGGTTTCGGCATGGTCACAGGTCCTGGCCGCCTGGCTCATCGGCCCAGCGTCCACCCGCTCGCCCTCGTCGCTGCCCAGCCCCGCGACATACAACCATAACGCGATTGCCCGAATGGACCCTGATCAGATCAGTGCAGCAACGCTCGGCGATGCCTCGCACGGCGCCAGCATCCTCGCTCTCGCGCTTGAAGCCGACATCGTCGTCAAGCTCGTGATGATCCTTCTGGTCCTGGCGTCGCTCTGGGTCTGGGCCGTCGTCTTCGACAAGGTGGTGCGCATCGTCCGGTTGAAGCGCCAGACGGCCGCCTTCGAGCGGGCCTTCTGGTCCGGCACGCCCCTGACGGAGCTCTACCGCCGTCTCGGCGCGCGCATCGACCACCCGATCGCGCTGATGTTCGCCGCCGGCATGGAGGAGTGGCGGGAGAGCCCCAAGGCCCTGGGGGCCGACGCCAGCGACCGGCTGCTCGGCCGCATCGGCCAGGTCATGCAGCTCACCATGGAGCGCGAGATGCGCACCCTCGAGCGGCATGTCGGGACGCTCGCCACGATCGGCTCGGCGGCCCCGTTCGTCGGCCTTTTCGGCACGGTCTGGGGCATCATGAACAGCTTCCAGTCGATCGCCATGACCAAGAACACCACGCTCGCCGTCGTCGCCCCCGGCATCGCCGAGGCGCTGTTCGCCACCGCGCTCGGCCTCTTCGCCGCCATCCCGGCGGTGATCGCCTACAACAAGATCTCGACCGCGGTCGACGGGCTCGCCGACCGGCTCGGCAGCTTCGCCGACGAGTTCGGCGTGGTCGTCAGCCGGGAGATCGACAGCAGCCGGGCCGCCGCCTGATGGCAGGCGCCACCCTGGCGAGCACCCGGAAGGGCGGCGGCCGGCGGCGCCGGCGGCAGATCGGCGAGATCAACGTGACGCCGTTCGTCGACGTCATGCTGGTCCTGCTGATCGTCTTCATGGTGACCGCACCGATGCTGACCATGGGCGTCGCGGTCGACCTGCCGCGCGCCGACAGCTCGCCGATGCCCGGCCAGGACGAGCCGCTCGCGGTCACCATCGACGCCGCCGGCACGATCTATCTGCAGGAGACCGAGATCGCCCTCGACCAGCTCGTGCCCCGGCTGGTCGCCATCACCGGCGAGAACACCGAGGCCCGGATCTTCGTGCGCGGCGACCGGGCGATCGACTACGGCCGGGTGATGGCGGTGATCGGCAGCCTCAACCGCGCCGGCTTCAGCCGGGTGGCCCTCCTGACCGAGTTGCCGGGCGTGGCCGTCGGCCCCGACGCCGCGGCAGCGGCGGCGTCGTTCGCCCAGGTTCCGGGCGACGCGGCAGGGCAGTGAGGCACGGATGAAGCGCCCCCTCGTCGCCTCGCTGGCCTTCCACCTGGCCTTTTTCGGCCTCTTGCTGCTCGGCCTGCCGCAGACCACGCGGCTGCTGCCCGTGGACGAGCCGGTCGCGGTGGAGATCGTCGGCATCGCCGCGGCCCCTGAGCCCAGCGACGCACCGCCGACCCCGCCGCCCGCCGAGGCCGCGCCGCTGCCACCGCGCCAGGCGGCCGCACCGCCACCCCCGCCGGTGGCGGCGGGGG
>CAYWSB010000225.1:0-7307 GCA_964460465.1 uncultured Geminicoccaceae bacterium
CCGCCGGCGGCGCGGCCGGCCGCCGCCGTCCTGCTGGCGCCGGGCTCGGCCGAGCTCGCGTCCGTCGTCCCGACGCGCGGCACCCTGATCGAGGCCTTTCCCTTCGTCGTCGGCCGGGCCGCCGCCGGCACGCCCGACGACGCCGGCGACCACTGCCTGCGGCTCGCGGACCAGCGGCCCTATCGGCTGTCGCGGCGGCATTTCCTCATCGTCGCCACCGCGGACGGCATCGCCCTGAGCGACCCCGGCAGCCGGCTCGGCACGCTCGTCGATGGCGAGCCGCTGGGCTTGCCGCCGCGCCTGCTGCAACCGGGCCGGCCGACGGAGGTCCTGGCCGGCGGGCCCCGCTCGCCGTTCCGCTTCCAGCTGACCGTGCTGGGCGCGGCCTAGGGTCGAGCCGACGCATCGCTCGGGCGGGCGCACGGCGCCGGCCGCGGCCATGCCGCATCGCCACGGACCGGCGGCGGCCCGGGCGAAGCGACCGGTGCCACACCGCCGGCGACCAGGCCGGTCTCGATCGCCGGCCGATCGCGGCCGCGCCTGGCAGCGGCCCGGCCGACGACCGGCCGCCCCCTGCGGGGCCGTGGCGTCCCCGCTGCCCCACCCGGGCCGACGCGTCGACGCCCGGCCGCGCCCGCAGCGGCTCGCCGCCAATCTCGGGAAATGCGCGAACGACCTGCCGGACCGGCGCTCAGGCCTTGGGCCGGCCGACCACCGCCGTGGCACGCTCCGAGACGACGCGATTGCCGCCGTCCGTCTTGGCCAGCTGCCGGGCGCGGTCGGCCCGGCCGACCAGCCGGTGCAGCGGCTCGCCCCGGTGGTAGGCGGCCACCCCGATGCTGAGCGTCACCGGCTCGATGGCGGCCACCGGGGCCAGCTCCGCCGGGCCGGCGCCGAGCTCCAGCGGCCGGCTCGCCGCCATCTGTCGCAGCCGCTCGGCCAGCGCCTCGCCGCCGGCGAGGTCGGTGCCGGCCAGCACGATGCCGAAGACCGCCCCGTCGAGCCGGCCGATCGCGTCGCCGCGCTTCATTGCCGTCGCCAGCTGCCGCGCCGTGGTCTTGAGCACGAGATCGCCGATGCGGCGGCCGTGCCGCCGGTTGAAGGCGGCGAAGCGGTCCAGGTCGACGACCAGGAAGCAGCAGCCCGGGTCCCGCGCCCCGGCCTCGCCGCCGCCGGGAGCATCCACCTGGCGCACCACCCGGCGCAGCGCCCGCTGCAGGGCCTTGGCGGTGGCGACGCCGGTGACCGGGCAGCTGTCGGCCGCGAGCCCGGTGGTCTCGACCATGGCGCGCAGCTGGGCGATCTCGCCGGCACTTTCGACCACCCGCCGCTCCAGCCTGAGCGCGGCGCCCCGCATCGACCGGACCTCGTCGACCAGCGCCGCCAGGGCCCGGCGCAGCGTCGCCGGCAGCGGCGCGGCGGCCGGGGCGCCGCGATCGTCGCCCGCGGCCGATGCGACCGTCCCACCCAGCCGGTCGAGCCGCTCCCCGCGGGCGGCGGCGTCGGCCCCGACCATGGCCATGTCCGCCGCGAGCGCCGCCAGCAGCCGCTCGATCGCCTGCCCCGCCTCGGCGACCGCGAGGATCTCGCCCTCGATGCCGAAATAGCGCTCGAACAGCTCGGCGATCAGCACGGCGTCGAAGGGCTCGCCCAGCGCCTCGAGCTCCTTCAGGCGGCGGCTGAGATCGGGTCGTTCCCCCGCGAGATGGCGATACCAGATCGTGTAGGCCTCCGGGGTCGGCCGGATGGCATTGCGCTGGAGGGCGAGCAGGGTCGCCTCGGCGATCGGATCAGCCGCCAGCGGCGGGCCAACCGCCGGCGGCTCCGCCAGGCGGCCGCCGAAGAGCTGGCGCAGGAACCCGGCAGCCGCCCCCGGCTCGGCGCGTCCGCCGGTCACGCCCCGTCCCCGCGCCGTGCCGCGGCCTCACTCCGGCAGGTCGACATAGCCGCGCTCGACCACCCGCTCGGTCGCCTCGAACACGCGCCGCAGCTCCTCGTAGGCCTGGCGCGCGGTGGCGAGGCGCTCGATCGCCGCCTGGTCGGGATGGCCCGCCGCGATCGCGAGCCCCTGGGCGACCCAGCGCGCGCGCAGCTCCGCCACCCGCACCGCCAGGCGCAGGAACGCCTCGCGGTCGAGCCCGCCGAGGCTGCGGCCGATGACCTCCCGGTTGGCCTCCCCGATCGTCCGCTCCAGGCCCTCCATGAAGCGCCGTCGCCGCTGCGCGAAGGCGGGATCGCTCTCCTCGGGTGCGAGGTGCCGGCGCGGCGCCGAGAGGCCGATCGGCCGGCTGCTCATCCCCGGCCCGCCGCCGGCAGCACCGCCGCGGCCGGCGCCGCAGCACCGCCGTCCAGTCCGTTCGCCCGCAAGGTCGCCGTCATGGCCAACTTCCCCGCCAACTTCCCCGCCACCGGCCGAGACACCGGCCCCGCATAGTGCTGCGTCGGGATGAAAATTTCGTTAAAGGCCGTGACGGCGCGGCTCGTCGGGCCGAGTCGTGCCGGCCATGCCGGGGAGAGGGGCGATGCGCCTGCGTGCCGTCTTGGAAACCGTCCTCTACGTCGACGACCTCGAGGCGGCGCGCCGCTTCTACGGCGGCGTGCTGGGCCTCGCCGAGGACAGCCATCGGCCGGGTGTCTTCGCGTTCTTCCGCCTGGAGGCGCAGATGCTGCTGCTGTTCGAGCCGGCGGCGGCGGCACAGGCGCGCGGGGTGCCGGCGCACGGCGCCACGGGGCCGGGCCACGCCTGCTTCGCCGTGCCCGAGCGCGAGCTCGTGGCCTGGGCCCGGCGGCTCGAAAGCCTGGGTGTCGCCATCGAGCAGTGGCAGGACTGGCCCGGGGGCGGGCGCTCGCTCTACTTCCGCGACCCCGCGGGCAACAGCCTGGAGCTTGCCACCCCGCGCATCTGGGGGTTGTCCGAGGAACAGTCCACAGCCGGTCAGGCCGACTGAGACCCGAATCAGCCCACTCAGCCGCCGCTCAGGGCCGCCAGGCCTCGTAGTCGCCCGTGGCCGGATCGCGCTTGCCGCCGCGCCGCTCGTGCCCGGGCGGCAGATAGGCGGCGCCGGTGCCGGACAGGTTCGGCAGGTGCGGCTTCTCCCAGAATTTCTCCTCGAGCGGCAGCTCCGAGGGCGCCTGCTCGCGGTTCTTGTGCAGCCACGCGTTCCAGCCCGGGGCGACCATGCTGGCCTCGATCTCGCCGTCGCCGGCATAGATCACCCAGCGCCGCTCCAGCCGCCAGTCGCCCCGGTGGCCGCGCTCGCGGTAGTAGACGTTGCCGTGCTCGTCCTCACCCACCTTCTCGCCGCGCATGCGGGTCAGGAGGCGGGTGCCCAGATGGTTGTTCGTCAGCCACTTCAACACCGACACGATCACTCTCCCAGGCAGCGGCGGCACGTGTCGGCCGCGGGGCCCAGGCGCAGGACCTTCGGACGCGGCCAGCGCCCGGCCGACCCGCGCCCTTATGGCCCGAGGCCCGGCTGCCGTCCAGGGGCAACGCCGTCGCGGCCCGCAGCACCTGTGGACGAATGGGGAAAACGCCCGGCTGTGGATAACCGGGAAAACAGCGCCGACTGAGATCGACTGAGCCGGCTGAGCGAGCCTCAATGGAACATCGGGCGAACGGGCGCGCCGCCGGTTGTCCACAGGCGGTCGGGCTTGTCCACAGGGCTGCGGCGATCCCGTCCGACTGAGCGTCGCTGAGGCATGCCGGCAATCAGGCGATGGTTGACGTCGGTTGAGCTTCCCGGCACCTTTATCCGCAAGGGTAGAGGCGGTCGCTGCATGGCGGGACGGCAACACTGCCGGGAGCCGTCACGCGGCTCCTGTGGAAAACACAATATGTTGTTGTGACGTTGCTCGAACGTCGTATATCTAGAAGAAGGTCGTCGGGTGCGGCCGCCAGTCGGGCGGTTGCCGCCGGGACGGCGGCAACCCGGCGTGGCGCCGCGGCGCGGGTCGGCAGGTAAGGTGGCTTCGCAGCCGCGCGCGGACGGCGGCTTCTTGTTGAGATTCGCGGGCGGTGGCACTAAACTCATCGTTGAGTGATTGCGGGATCATCCGACGCTGATCGTGAAGCCCGGGCCCAGGTGCCGCGCGAATCGACGCCAAAACGACCAACGGGTTTGACGAACAAGACGAGAACATTCTAGTCTTGCAGCGACGAGGAGATCGGTGTCGATGAAGATCGAGCGCGCCTTTACCCGAGCCGGGGAATCGCCCTACGCGGCGATCGCCTTTCGCTCGGCGTCGAGCGAAATCCGCAATCCGGACGGGTCGGTGGTGTTCGCCGTCGGCTCGATCGAGGTGCCGGCCAGCTGGTCGCAGGTGGCGGTCGACGTCCTGGCGCAGAAGTATTTCAGGAAGGCCGGCGTTCCCGCCCGGCTGAAGCCGGTCAAGGAGAAGGGCGTCCCCGCCTGGCTCTGCCGCCGGGTGGCCGACGAGGCGGCGCTGGCCCGCTTGCCCGAGGCCGAGCGCTACGGCAGCGAGACCGGCGCGCAGCAGGTGTTCGACCGGCTCGCCGGGGCCTGGACCTACTGGGGCTGGAAGGGGCGCTACTTCGCCGGCGAGGAGGACGCCCGGGCCTTCTACGACGAGATGCGCTGCATGCTGGCCCGGCAGATGGCCGCCCCCAACTCGCCGCAATGGTTCAACACCGGCCTGTTCTGGGCCTACGGCATCGACGGCCCGGCGCAGGGCCACTTCTACGTCGACGAGGCGACCGGCCAGGTGATGGCCTCGACCTCGGCCTACGAGCGGCCGCAGCCGCATGCCTGCTTCATCCAGTCGATCCAGGACGACCTCGTCAACGACGGCGGCATCATGGACCTCTGGGTCAGGGAAGCCCGGCTGTTCAAGTACGGCTCCGGCACCGGCACCAACTTCTCGAACCTCAGGGGCGAGGGCGAGCGGCTCTCGGGCGGCGGCAAGTCGTCGGGGCTCATGTCGTTCCTCAAGATCGGCGATCGGGCGGCCGGGGCCATCAAGTCCGGCGGCACGACGAGGCGCGCCGCCAAGATGGTCATCGTCGACGTCGACCATCCGGACATCGAGTCGTTCATCGACTGGAAGGTGACCGAGGAGCAGAAGGTGGCCGCCCTGGTCGCCGGCTCGAAGCTCCTCGCCCGCCATGCCAACGCCATCATCGAGACCTGCCACGGGGCGGCCGACGTGCCCGCGTCGCTGCGCTTCGATCCGGCCACCAACCCGGCGCTCAAGCAGGCCGTCCGGGCGGCCCGGAAGGCGCAGCTGCCCGAGGGCTCGATCCAGCAGGCGATCCTCCTCGCCCGGCAGGGCTACCAGGGGGTCGAGATTCCCACCTACGACGCCGACTGGGACAGCAACGCCTACCTCACCGTCTCGGGGCAGAACTCGAACAACTCGGTCCGCATCAGCGATCCCTTCTTCCAGGCGGTGCAGCAGGACCGCGAGTGGCCGCTGACCTTCCGCCGCACCGGTGCCATTGCCAAGACGGTCCGGGCGAAGGCGCTCTGGGACAAGATCTGCTTCGCCGCCTGGGCCAGCGCCGATCCGGGCGTGCAGTACGACACCACCATCAACGACTGGCACACCTGCCCAGCCGACGGCCGCATCAACGCGTCCAACCCGTGCTCGGAGTACATGTTCCTCGACGACACCGCCTGCAACCTGGCGTCCCTGAACCTCATGCAGTTCAAGAACCAGGACGGCAGCTTCAAGGTCGCCGAGTTCGCCCACGCCGTCCGCCTCTGGACCCTGGTGCTCGAGATCTCGGTCATGATGGCCCAGTTCCCGGCGGCCAGGATCGCCGAGCTCAGCTACCGGTTCCGGACGCTCGGCCTCGGCTACGCCAATGTCGGCGGGCTCCTGATGGCCTCGGGCATCCCCTACGACAGCGACGAGGGCCGGGCCTATTGCGGTGCCGTCACCGCGCTCATGACCGGCATCGCCTACAAGGTGTCGGCCGAGATCGCGGCCGAGCTCGGCGCCTTTCCGGGCTATCCCGCCAATCGCGACGCCACGCTCCGCGTGCTCCGCAACCACCGCCGCGCCGCGCACGGCGAGGCCAGGGGCTACGAGGATCTGGCCACCCTGCCGGTGCCGCTCGACCACCACCACTGCCCGGACAGGCCGCTGCTCGCCGCCGCCGTCAGGGCCTGGGACGATGCGGTCGCCATGGCCGAGGCGCACGGGGTCAGGAACGCCCAGGTCTCGGTGATCGCCCCCACCGGCACCATCGGCCTCGTCATGGACTGCGACACGACGGGCATCGAGCCCGACTTTGCGCTGGTCAAGTTCAAGAAGCTCGCCGGCGGCGGCTTCTTCAAGATCATCAACCGCATGGTGCCGCAGGCGCTCGAGACCCTGGGCTACGACCGGACGCAGATCGAGGCGATCACCCGCTACGCGGTCGGCCACGGCACGCTCAAGGGGGCCCCCGGCATCGACCACGCGAGGCTCAAGGCCAAGGGCTTCACCGACGAGGCGCTGCGGAAGCTCGAGGCCGGGCTGCCGACCACCTTCGACATCCGCTACGCCTTCAACCGGCACAGCCTCGGCGACGCCTTCTGCCGGGACGTTTTGGGCTTCTCCGACGAGCAGCTCGGCGACATGCGCTTCGACATGCTGCAGGCGCTCGGCTTCACCAGGGCCGAGGTCGAGCAGGCCAACGCCTATTGCTGCGGCACCATGACGATCGAGGGGGCGCCGGAGCTGAAGGCCGAGCACCTGCCGGTCTTCGACTGCGCCAATCCCTGCGGCCGGATCGGCAAGCGCTACCTCTCCGCCTCGAGCCACATCCGGATGATGGCGGCGGCACAACCCTTCATCTCGGGTGCGATCTCCAAGACCATCAACATGCCGGCCACGGCCTCGGTCGAGGACTGCCGCGAGGCCTATCTCGAGGGCTGGCGGCTGGGCGTGAAGGCCCTGGCCCTCTACCGCGACGGCTCGAAGCTCAGCCAGCCGCTCTCCTCCATGCTCGCCGACGATGTCGAGGCGGAGGACGACGAGCCGCAGCTGCAGTCGCAGGTCGAGCGCATCGTCGAGGTCACCGAGCGCGTCGTCGAGCGCTTCGTCCAGGGCCGCCGCAAGCTGCCCTCCAGGCGCAAGGGCTACACGCAGAAGGCCATCGTCGGCGGCCACAAGCTCTATCTGCGGACCGGCGAGTACGAGGACGGGGCGCTCGGCGAGATCTTCATCGACATGCACAAGGAAGGTGCGGCCTTCCGCTCGCTGATGAACAGCTTCGCGATCTCGGTCTCGATCGGCCTGCAGTACGGCGTGCCGCTCGAGGAGTTCGTCGAGGCCTTCTCCTTCACCCGCTTCGAGCC
>CAYWSB010000226.1:0-7009 GCA_964460465.1 uncultured Geminicoccaceae bacterium
CGCCGCCGCGGCGCCCGCCCCGACTCCGACCCCAGCAGCAGCGGCACCGGCGCGCGCGGCCGCCGAGACCGCGCCGGGCAAGCGGCTGATCGTCGGCCAGGGCTTGAGCCTGTCCGGCGACATCACCGCCTGCGACCTCCTGGTGGTCGAGGGCAGCGTGCAGGTGACCCTGAACGACACCAAGGCCATCGAGATCACCGAGACCGGCCGCTTCACCAACGGCAAGGCGGCGGTCGAGGAGGCCACGATCAGCGGCATCTACGAGGGCGAGCTAACCGTGCGCGGCCGGCTCCTGGTGCGCGGCACCGGCCGGGTCGAGGGCCGGATCCGCTACGGCGAGATCGAGGTGGAGCGTGGCGGCCGGCTGTCCGGCACGATCGAGATCCTGAGCGCCCCCGTGGCGGCAACGGCACCGGCGGCGGCACCGGCGGCCGCTCCGATGCCACGGCCGGCGTAGCCGTCGCTGATCGGTACCGGCCCGAGCTGAGCCCGGGCAAGTCGCGGCGAGCTTCCGGCATCCGGGTCAGAGGAACTTGGCCCGGATGTCGGTCGAGCTCGTCACCCCGATCTGGTCCCAGTGGGCGTCGAGAAACGCGGCGCAGCGGTCGCGGCCGAGCTCGAACAACCACTTCAGGAAGGCCGGGTCGGCGTTGATCTTGGACGAGGCGCCGAGCCGGCCTAGCTCGGCCTCGGCGTCGATGGTGTGGATGTTCAGCCGCTTGTAGCGGGCGGTGTCGAGCCGGTGCTCATCGATCAGCCGGCCGACGAAGTCGATGGCCCGCATCTCGCGCATCAAGGACGAGTTGAAGGAGAGCGTGTTGATGCGGTCGAGGATGGCGCGCGCCGTCTTCGGCACGCCCGCGATGTTGATCGGGTTGATCTGGATGATCAGCACGTCGGCGCAGTCGGTGCCGTAGATCAGCGGGAAGATCGGCGGGTTGCCCGAATAGCCGCCGTCCCAGTAGTGCTGCCCGTCCACCTCCACCGCCTGGAAGAGCAGCGGCAGGCAGGCGGAGGCCATGACGGCGTCGATGCCGATCTCCCGGCCCTCGAACACCTTGATGCGGCCGGTCTCGACATTGGTGGCGGTGAGGTAGAGGGTCACGCAGCGGCTGCCGCAGGCCGCGGCCAGGGCGGTGAAGTCGACGATCTCGGCCAGGATGTCGCGCAGCGGGTTGATGTTGCCGGGGTTGAGCTCGTAGGGCGAGAGCAACCGCGAGAGGTTGTCGAAGGCGAGCCAGCCCGGCGACAGGTCCATGTTGCCGATGCCGAGCCAGCGGTCGACGAGGGATGGCTGCAGCGGCGAGCAGCGGGCCGCCTCGCCGACCCGGCCCCAGAACGCGGCGAGGCGGTCCCTTGCCCCGGCCTTGCCGCCGATGGCGAGGCCGTAGGCCATGACCGCGGCGTTCATCGCCCCGGCACTGGTGCCGGAGGTGGCGACGATCTCGAGCTCGTCCACCTCCAGCAGCCGGTCGAGCACGCCCCAGGTGAACGCCCCGTGCGAGCCGCCGCCCTGCAGCCCGAGATTGAGCCGCCTGGTGCCGGCGGGCGGGCACGCCGCCGCGTCGTCGGCCACTATTGCGCGGTCCAGCCGCCGTCCATGGCGATCGCCTGGCCGCGGATCTGGGCCGCCGCCTCCGACGCGAGGAAGAGGGCGAGGTCGCCCAGCTGCTCGACCGTGACGAACTCGCCGGACGGCTGCTTCTCGTCGAGCAGCTTGTGCTTCTCCGTCTCGAAGCTGGTGCCGTTGGCCTCGGCCCGCCGCTTGATCTGCTGCTCGACCAGGGGGGTCAGCACCCAGCCCGGGCAGATGGCGTTGCAGGTGACGCCGGTCTGGGCGGTCTCCAGCGCCACCACCTTGGTCAGGCCGACGACACCGTGCTTGGCCGCCACGTAGGCGGCCTTCTCCACCGAGGCGACGAGGCCGTGCGCCGAGGCGGTGTTGATGATGCGGCCCCAGTTGCGCTCGAGCATCTGCGGCAGGACGAGGCGGGTGGCGTGGAAGGCAGCCGAGAGGTTGGTGGCGAGCACCAGGTCCCACTTGTCGGTGGGGAACTCGTGGACCTTGGCGGTGTGCTGGATGCCGGCATTGTTGACCAGGATGTCGACGCCGCCATGCGTCTCGTTCGCCGTCTGGACCATCGCGGCGATGGCGTCGGGGCTGGTGACGTCGGCGGCGGAATAGAGGACGCTCACGCCGAACTCCTCGGCGAGGCCGTAGCGCAGGGTCTCGATCTCGTGCGCGTCGCCGAAGCCGTTGAGCATGACATTGGCGCCGGATGCCGCGAACTTGCGCGCAATGCCGAGCCCGATGCCGCTGGTCGAGCCGGTCACGACGACGGATTTGCCCTTGATCATCTGCCCTCACATCAGTTGTTCGAGACGACCCTAGCCATGCCGCCGCATCTTGCCACCAGGGCACATCGACCGGGCACCGGAATGTGAAGGGCGCCGCATTGATTTCAGCAGAGCAAGCAGTTTGCCGCTTGATGGAGTTTTTTGCTTGCGCTCAGCATTCTGAGCAAGCATATGTCCGAAACACTGCCACAATACGGGGCCCCGTGCCATGGATGCGACATCTACACCCCAGAGCCGAGGCGGGCGAGCAAGAGCGGCATCTCTTTCGCCGGATGATCGCAAGCGCATCGCAACTCAGGCTGCCAAGGCGAAGTGGGAGCAGGCGGGGGCGCTACCCGATGTCGCTTTTCCAGGCGTCTTGAAGCTCGGATCCGCTGAGATCGCTTGCGCTGTGTTGAGCGACAACCGACGCGTACTGACCGAGACGGGAATTACAAACGCGATCCTTGGCTCCCGAAGCGGCGCATCCAAAAGAGCAAAAAAAGCAGCGGCAACGGACGGGGCCTCGCTGCCAATTTTCATCGCACCCAGACAACTCGATGAGTTTGTCACCGACGAGCTAAAGGAAGGGCCCCTGAAGCCAATCTACTACCGTGATGGACGCCGGATTGGCGTAGGCTACGATGCGACGGTACTACGAGCCGTGTGTGAGGTCTGGCTTCGCGCACGAGCGGCAGGCAAACTCCAGAAGCAACAAGAGGATAAGGCGCAGAAGGCCGAAGTCCTCATGCGCGCGCTAGCTGACGTCGGCATAATTGGATTGATTGATGAAGCGACGGGCTACCAAAAGATTCGGGCCAGAGACGAGCTTCAGAAGATTTTGGCAGCGTACATTTCGCCCCATCTATTGCCATGGGCAAAGCGATTTCCTGACTCGTTTTATGAAGAACTCCACCGTGTGCGGGGTTGGCCTTATAGACCGGGGAGCAACGCACGTACTGCTTACATCGGCAAGCTAACGAAGGCCTTGATCTACGACCCGCTTCCCCCTGGCGTCGTTCAAGAGCTTGAACGACGCAACCCCTATGATCCCGCCAAAAGGCGGCGAAAGCATCTTCACCACCGTCTCCTAACAACAGATGTCGGCCACCCGCATCTGGAAAAGCAGATAGTCTCTGTGACTACGCTTCTGCGCGTTTCTGACAGCTGGTCTGATTTCGCGCGCCACTTCAGTAAAGCTTTTCCACCTGGTCCTGGAGACCTGTTTGCGCTGCCACCTCCGGTAGATAGCTAACACAAAAGTATCTTTAAGCTTCAACGTTATGCATTTTCACCGGAAGGTGCCGGCGAAGGTGCTCACCGACCCTTGAGAAGCCCGCCGAGCACGCCCCGCACGAGCGTGCGGCCGAGCTGGGTGCCGACGGTGCGGGCCATCGAGGTCGCCATCGCCTCGGCGGCCCCCTGCCGCCGGCCGCCGCCGCCGGTCAGGATCGAGCCCAGGATCCCGCCGCCGCCCGGGGCCGGCGCCGCGGGCTGGCCGCGGCTGCCGATGCGGCGTGACGAGCCGAGATTGTCCTCGAGCGTCTGGTGCCGCGACATGGCCGCCTCGAGCTGGGCCGCCGCCGCCTCGCGAGCCTCCTCGGCGGCGCGCGCCTCGAGCATCTCGAAGGCCGATTCGCGATCGACCATGTCCTCGTAGCGGCCGAAAAGCGGGCTCCGGTCGAGAAGATCGCGCCGCTCGGCCGGCTCGAGCGGCCCCATCCGCGAGCGCGGCGGCAGGATCCTGGTGCGCTCGACGATCGAGGGAACGCCGCCGGTCTCGAGGGTCGAGACCAGCGCCTCGCCGACGCCGAGCTCGGTGATGACGTCCTCGGTCCTGAAGGCGGGGTTCGGGCGGAAGGTCTCGGCCGCCACCTTGACCGCCTTCTGGTCGCGTGGCGTGAAGGCGCGGAGCGCGTGCTGCACCCGGTTGCCGAGCTGGCCGAGCACGGTGGGCGGCACGTCGATCGGGTTCTGGGTGACGAAGTAGACGCCGACCCCCTTGGAGCGGATCAGGCGGACCACCTGCTCGACCTTCTCGACCAGGGCCCTGGGGGCCGAATCGAAGAGGAGGTGCGCCTCGTCGAAGAAGAAGACGAGCCTGGGCTTCTCGGGGTCGCCCACCTCGGGCAGCCGCTCGAAGAGCTCGGAGAGCAGCCAGAGAAGGAAGGTGGCGTAGAGCCGGGGCGAGCGCATCAGCCGGTCGGCCATCAGCACGTTGACGTGGCCCCTGCCCTGCTCATCGGTCTTCAAAAGGTCCAGGAGGTCGAGGGCGGGCTCGCCGAAGAAGTGCTCGGCACCCTCCTGCTCGAGCACCAGGAGCCGGCGCTGGATCGCACCGACGGAGGCCTTGCTGACATTGCCGTAGGCCTTCTGCACGGCCTCGGCCTGGTCGGCGAGGAAGCCCAGCATCGCGCGGAGGTCCTTGAGGTCGAGCAGCAGCAGCCCCTCGTCGTCGGCGACGCGGAAGGCGATGGCGAGCACCCCTTCCTGGACCTCGTTGAGCTCCATCAGCCGCGCCAGCAGCACCGGGCCCATCTCGCTGATCGTGGCGCGCACGGGGTGGCCCTGCTCGCCGAAGAGGTCCCAGAAGACGGCGGGGCAGGCCGCGTAGGCGTAGTCGGTGTCGCCGAGCTCGGCCGCCCTGGCCTCGAGCTTCGGGTTGGGCCGCCCGGACATGGCGATGCCGGAGAGGTCGCCCTTGACGTCGGCGCAGAACACCGGGACGCCGGCGCGGCTGAAGGCCTCGGCCATGACCTGCAGCGTGATCGTCTTGCCGGTGCCGGTAGCACCGGTGACCAGCCCGTGCCGGTTGGCGAGGCCGAGCCGCAGCCATTGCGGGACGTCACCCTTGCCGAGCAGCAATGCCTGCGGGTTTTCCATGGCCGAGCCCTCGCCACCCCTTGTCATCCGGCGCCTGAATGCCTTCTTAGCGGGCATGGGTGCGCCGGCCAAGCAGGTGGGCGCCGACCCGGAAGGAGCGACGCGCTGTGCTGACCGTGAAGCTGGCGAAACGGCTGTTCGGGAAGCGGCCACCGCCCGACCGGGTGTTCCCGTTCCGCGGCACGGCCGCGATCGAGGAGAGCCTGGTCACGCTGCCCGACGGCCGGGTGGTGGGGATCGCCCGCGGCGGTCCCGCGGCGCGCCAGCCGATCGTGTACCTGCACGGGATTCTCGGCAGCCGGCTCGAGGCCTTCATCGGTGGCGAGCCGCGCCACCACGTGATCGCCCTCGACCGGCCAGGCTACGGCCGCAGCGATCCACTGCCGCGGCCGTCGTTCAGCCGGTTCGCCCGGGACGTCGAGGCGGTGCTCGATCGGCTCGGGATCGAGCGCTGCATCGTCTTCGGCGGCTCGGCGGGCTCGCCCTATGCGCTGGCGACCGCGGTCCGGCTCGGCCCGCGGGTGGTCGAGCTCTTTCTCGTCGGCGGCGTCGCGCACGCCAAGATGGTGCGCTCGGCGGGCGTGCCGATGCGCTGGCTCGTCGACTTCGCCGAGAACGACGTGCTGCGCAAGCGGATCGTGCCGGGCCTGCGCGACCTGCTCGCCAACCCGGTCGTGACCAAGGCCTGGATGCAGATGTCGGTGGCGACCGAGGGCGACGTGATGCCGTCGGCGGCGGCGACGCAGCTGCTCGCCAAGCGGCTGTCGGAATCGTGGATCGAGGGTATTCGGGCGGGCGATGCCGGGGTGCAGACGGATCTCGCTTTGCTGACGACCGCCTGGGACTTCGACCATACGGCGCTCGCCTGCCCGGTGCGGATCGTCCATGGCGGCAATGACGGCGTGGTGCCGCTCGACCACGCCCGCTGGCACGTCCGGCATCTGCCCGGGGCCCGGCTGAAGATCCTGCCGCGCCACCACCACGTGACCACCATCCTGACGACGGCGCACAAGGTGATGGCGCTGGCGCACTGGCTCGAGCACCGCGCGCCGGGGCAGCGCCTCCCGGCGGGCGGCTGACGGCTCAACAGGACGCGGGAGCCTCCTCGGGCTGGCAGATCGTGAAGTCGAACGCGGCGAACGTATCCTCGCGCAGCGCGTCGAAGGTGCGCCCGTCGACGCAGTGCGCCTTGGCCATCACCACCTGGCGGCCGTCGACCGTCCGCTCGATCACCTGGGTGAGGAAGCTCACCTCGCAGTCCTCCATGAGCAGGATCTCGTTGGCGAGGTCGGTCTGCCAGCCCTCCTGCGCCAGCCCGCCGGCGAGCGGCACGGCCAGGGCGGCCGAGGTCAGGACGGCGAGCATGCGAAGCGACATGGTGGCGGCTCCTAGAGGGGCGTGCGGTCGAGCCGTGCATAGCATGCGCCCCGACCGCACCCAAGGCCGAGACTTGCGGCCGGGCGGCGGCTGTGCTGGCTTGGCCGGAACGACCGCCGAGAGGAGGCACCATCGATGCGCATCGCAGCCCTGCCCTTGCTGGCCACCCTCGCCCTGGCCGCCCAGCCCGCCGTCGCCGCCGAGCCGGAGGCTTGCGGCCTGGTCCGCTTCTCCGATGTCGGCTGGACCGACATCACCGCCACCACGGCCCTGGCCGCGACGGTGCTCGAGGGCCTGGGCTACCGGACCCGCGCCGATCTGCTGGCGGTGCCGGTGACCTATGCGAGCCTGGCGAATGGCGACATCGACGTCTTCCTCGGCAACTGGATGCCGACCATGGAGGCCGACATCG
>CAYWSB010000227.1:0-6994 GCA_964460465.1 uncultured Geminicoccaceae bacterium
TCTTTCCTGTCACCCGCACGGTCAACCCGCACGGCGCCTTCTTCGACCGCACGGCCTTCCGCTACGACACCGACCACGACCGACTGATCTGCCCGGCCGGCTAGCAGTTGAAGCCGCAGTCGACGCCCCACGACGGGGCCATCGTCTACGAGGCCAGCAAGGCCGACTGCCGGGCCTGCCTCGCAAAACCGCAGTGCACCAAGGCCGAAGCACGGCGCGTCAGCCGACTCGTCGACGAGGCCGCCCTCGAACGGGTGAGCGAGCGCCTGAAGGCCGAACCCGGCCTCATGAACCAGCGCGCCCGAACCGTCGAGCCAGCCTTCGCCACCCTCAAACGCTGGATGCCCATTTCCTGGTCAGCAGGGGTGGCAGATTCCTGCTCAGAGGCAAGGCCAAGGCGACAACCGAAATCAAGCTCCTCGCCCTGGCCTTCAACCTCAAACGCCTCACCACCATCCACGGCAGCGCAAAACTGCTCCAAGCCCTCGCCTGAAAGCCCAGCAGCCGACCCCGCCCACGCCGCCGCGCGGCTGGCGCGCGGAAGATCTTCTCAGCCGACCCGGCAGCCGCGTTCTCACACAGTCTGATCATCTTTCCCGAGTCTCTTCCCGCTCTTGAGACCGCCCCCTCAACGCCGCCAGATCTCGCTGTCGATCTCGCCCGTCAGCTCCGGGTAGTCGTCGCTGTGGAACATCGGCTCCTGCCCGGCCTTGCGCTGGTCGAAATAGTCCTTGGTAAGCTTCACCACGGTGCCCGAGAGCAGGACGATGGCGATGAGGTTGATCGTCGCCATCAGGCCCATCGAGGCGTCCGCCGCGTCGAACACGGTGGCCACCGTCTGCACCGCCCCCCAGACGACCATCAGGAGCACGAGCGAGCGCAGCACCGTGAGCCCGGTCTTGCTGGCCAGGCCCAGATAGGTCAGCGCGTTCTCGGCGTAGGAGTAGTTGCCGATGATCGAGGTGAAGGCGAAGAAGAAGATGGCGATCGCGACGAAGGTGCCGCCGAAGAAGCCGATATGGGTCTCGAGCGCCGCCTGGGTGAGCTGCGTGCCGGTCACCCCCGATTCCGGATCGAGCGTGCCGGAGAGCAGGATCAGGAGCGCCGTCGCCGTGCAGACCAGGATCGTGTCGATGAACACGCCCAAGGCCTGGACGAAGCCCTGGCTCGAGGGATGGTGCGGCTGCGGCACGGCGCAGGCGGCGATGTTGGGGGCCGAGCCCATGCCCGCCTCGTTCGAGAAGAGGCCGCGCTTCACGCCGTTGAGCATGGCGGCCGCGAGCCCGCCCGTGACGCCGCCTGCCGCCTCCTCGAGGCCGAAGGCGCTCATGATGATGTGCCCGAGCATCGCCGGGACCTCGCCGATGTGCAGCACGAGGACCACCACGGCGAGCAGCAGGTAGATGCCCGCCATGAACGGCACGACGAACTCGGCAACCCTGGCGATCTGCCGGATGCCGCCGAAGATCACCACCCCGGCCAGGGCGGCGATCACGAGGCCGGTCACCAGCTTGGGCAGCCCGAACGCGCCCTCGACCGCCCCGGCGATCGAGTTCGCCTGGACGGCGTTGAAGACGAGGCCGAAGGACAGGATGAGCGCGATCGAGAAGATCACTGCGGCCCAGGGGGCGCCCAGCCCCCGGGCGATGTAGTAGGCCGGGCCGCCGCGATACTGGCCCTCCTCGTTCTTCACCTTGAAGAGCTGCGCCAGCGTGCTTTCGGAATAGGCCGTGGCCATGCCGACGAGCGCCACCATCCACATCCAAAAGATGGCGCCCGGCCCGCCGAGGTAGAGCGCCACCGCCACGCCCGCGATGTTGCCGGTGCCGACGCGGGACGCGAGGCTCACGGTCAGGGCCTGGAACGGCGTGATGCCCGCGGCATCGGTCTCGCGCGAGCCCCGGATCACCCGGAACATCTCGCCGAAATGCCGGAACTGGATGAAGCCTAGCCGGAGGGTGAAGAACAGGCCGACGGCCAGAAGGCCGTAGATCAGCACATAGCCCCAGAAGATCGTGTTCAGGAAATTGATCACGGTGACCATGGCGGTCCCTCCTGCCAGGGGGCGGCCCGCCTCGTTGCAATGGGCGGCCTGATCCGAAACTTTGACGCTTCTTCGACCGTTTCCGCAAGCCCGTTATTGAATGGCTTCCCAATGGGCAGCCCCTGCCCAGACCGGGCTCGCGGGAACAGCGGAGCCGGGTCGCGGCTTCCTGGCGCTTCCGCCGATCGCACGCGGAGCAGCACCCGCAGGGTTTGACATCCCTGCTGCACTGCCGCAACTAACGCCCCGGGGGAACGATCTCGGGGCGGGCTGCCGTGCGGCATCGACCCGGATTGATCCGGAGGATGGGCGATCAGCACAGTTCGGCTGGATTCCGACCTTGCCCGCGAGGTGCAGGCGCCGCCGGCCAATGCCCGGCCCGCGGCCGAGACGCGCCGCTACCGCGGCTACCGCGACTCCGTCCTCGCCATCCTTCAGTTCGCGGCCTTGGCCATCGGCCTCGTCTGGCTCACCGTCGCCGGCGCCGACCGGATGGGCTACAACTGGCAGTGGTACCGCGTCCCGCAATACATCCTGCGCGTCCACGAGGACGGCCTCATCTGGGGCCCGCTGGCGCTGGGCTTCGTCGAAACCGTCCGCCTCTCCGCCATCGCCTTCGTCCTGACCATCACCCTCGGCGTCGCCATGGCCGTGCTCAGGCTCGCCCGCTCGCCCGTCGGCCGGGCCGCGGCCACCGTCTATACCGAGCTGATCCGAAACACCCCGCTCCTGGTCCAGCTCTACATCGTCTACTTCGTCCTGGCCCCGATCGTCGGCCTGGATCGCTACTGGACCGCCATCCTCTGCCTCACCCTCTTCGAGGCCGCCTTCGCCGCCGAGATCTTCCGGGGCGGCATCATGGCCGTGCCCCGGGGCCAGTGGGAGGCGGCCGCCAGCCTCGGCTTCACCAAGGCCCAGGCCTACCGCGACATCATCCTGCCCCAGGCGCTGCGCGTCGTCCTGCCGCCGCTCACCGGCCTCGCCGTGTCGCTGGTGAAGCACAGCTCGATCGTCAGCGTCATCGCCGTGTTCGAGCTGACCACCGAAGGTCGGAACATCATCTCCGACACGTATATGGCCTTCGAGATCTGGCTCACCGTGGCCGCCATGTACCTCGCGATCACGGTAACCCTCTCGCTCCTCGCCGCCTGGCTCGAAGCCCGCCTCGCGGCGAGGGGCTGACCACGCCGTTCAACCGCCTCAAAACCAACGGAGACAACCCGTGAAAGCCATCCTGAGACGCATGAAGTCGCTCGCCGCCGCGATCTGCATCGGCGGCATCGCCACCGCTTCCGGGGCGGCGCAAGCCCAGGACGCCCGCCAGGGTGTCGCCGCCGACAGCGCCATCGAGGCGATCAAGGCGCGCGGCAGCCTCATCGTCGGCCTCTCGACCTTCGTCCCCTGGGCGATGCTCGACCGGAACGGCGAGCTCGTCGGCTTCGAGATCGACGTCGCCACCAAGCTCGCCGAGGATATGGGTGTGGAGGTCGAGTTCGTCCCCACCGCCTGGGACGGCATCATCCCGGCGCTGATCGCCGGGCGCTTCGACGTCATCATCTCCGGCATGAGCGTCACCCCGCAGCGCAACCTGACGGTCAACTTCACCGACCCCTACGCCTTCTCCGGGCTCAGGATCGCGGTCGCCAGGAAGCACGAGGGCACGATCGACAGCCTCGACGACATGAACCGCGCGGACTTCACCTTCGCGCTCCGCCGCGGCGCCACCCCCGTCCCCTTCGTCCAGGCCACCTTCCCGGACGCCCGCATCGTCCAGTTCGACGAGGACGGCGCCTCGCTCCAGGAGGTCTTGAACGGCAACGCCGACGCCACCGTCGCCTCCGAGCCGTCGCCCTCGCGCTACGTCGCCGAGTACCCCGACCAGCTCTACATCCCGATCGACGACCTCTACAACGTCACCGCCGAAGCCTTCGCCGTCAGGAAGGGCGACCCCGACGCGCTCAACTTCTTCAACAACTGGATCGCCATCAACTGGCGCAATGGCTTCCTCGAGGAGCGCCACGACTACTGGTTCAGGACGCAGGACTGGGCCGAGCTCCTGCCCAACTGAAGACAAGAAATGCGGGGGAAATGATTTCCCCCGCGCCCCCTCCAAACTTTGGGTGGGGCGCGGGGAGGATCATCCTCCCCGCATTCTTCCTGACCCGCCATGTGGCCCGGTGACGACAAGAAGCTGCGCTTCGGCTGGCTGGATCTCCTGATCCTGGCCGGCCTCGTGCTGCTCTTCGGCTGGCTCGCCTGGCGGGCCAACACCGCCCTGGTCTACAACTGGAACTGGGCCATCGTCCCCAGCCTCTTCTTCCGCACCGATGCCGAAACCGGGGCCCTGATCCCCCACCTCCTGAGCCAGGGCCTCATGGTCACCCTCAGGCTCACCTTCTACGCCTCGATCGCAGCAGCCCTCGTCGGCCTCGTCATCGCCCTTTGCCGCATCGCGAGGCCGCTCCTGCCCCGCCTCGTCGGCCGCGCCTATGTCGAGCTGATCCGGAACGTCCCGCCGCTCGTCTTCATCTTCGTCTTCTACTTCTTCCTCTCATCCCAGCTCATGCCCCTCCTCGGCATCGGCGACTACGCCCGCAACCTGCCGGTGGGCGAGCGCTGGTGGTTCGAGACCCTCTTCGGCGACCGCCGCCTGATCGAGGCGTTCCTCTCCGGCGTCATCGTGCTCGCCATGTTCGAGGGCGCCTATGTCGCCGAGATCATCCGGGGCGGCATCCAGTCCATCCCCAGGGGCCAATGGGAAGCCGCCGAAAGCCTCGGCCTCTCGCGGCTCGACCGCATGCGCTACATCATCCTCCCGCAGGCCATCAGGAACACCGCCCCGCCGCTGGCCAACCAGTTCATCAGCCTCGTCAAGGACAGCTCCATCGTCTCCCTGATCGCCATCCAGGAGCTCACCTTCATGGCCAGCCAGACCGTCGTCACCACCCAGCGAACCTTCGAGATCTGGCTCACCATCGGCGCCCTCTACTTCGCCATCTGCTGGCCCCTCTCGCTGCTGTTCCGCAGGCTGGAGCGGAAGACGGCGACGAAGTAGCAGGAAGAAGGGCGGGGAGGATGATCCTCCCCGCGCCCCACCCCTCTTTTGTTGGCGCAAGGCCGCATGCGTCGGCGGCATGTCGAGGGGGACATGTTGCTCACGTCGCAGTGCCGACGATCCAGCGAGGGCACCGGCGTCCGCGCGAAGTGAGCCACGTGTCCCCCGCCTCGCAGTACCCGGTCGAGACCGGCGCCGCTGCGGGCTACCCGGCATGGTTGACGGGCGTCAACCGATCTCGCCCACATGCGCCAGATGCCCGGTCTTCACCCAGACCCTGGCCCCCTCGTCCCCCGCCACGGCCCGCAAGGTCGACCCCACCGGCAGCCGCAGCCAGCCATGCCGCCCAAGATGCTCGCCACCCTCGATGAACCCGCCCTCGAGCACGAGCACCTCCACCCCGCCCGGCACCGCCAGCTCGACCTCGGCCCCCGGCGCCCAGACCTCGATCCGCACATCCTCCCGCGCATCGGCAAAAAGCGGCACCACCGCCACCCCCGCCCGCCCCGGAAGCGGCACAGGCACCACCCCCGCCGCATCCACCCGAACCTGCCGCCGATCCGCCAGATCGAACTGATGCAGCTTCACCAGGATCACACACCCCGCCGCCGACCCCGGCACATGGCTCGAGGTCGGCGGATTGCGCACATAAGTCCCAACCGGATAATCCCCATGCTCGTCCTGAAACACCCCCTCGAGCACCAGAAACTCCTCACCCCCACCATGCACATGCCCCGAGAACCGACTCCCCGGCGCATACCGAACCAAACTCGTCGCCCGAGCCACCTCCCCCCCGACCCGATCCAGCATCCGCCGCTCCACCCCCGCCATCGGCGAAGCCACCCACTCCAGCTCCCCAGCCCGAACCACCACCCGAGCCCCAAAATCCGCATTCACCAGCATCACGATCCCTCCGGGCCAACAAACCCCAGCCGCACATGCCCCGCCGCCCAGCCCACCACAAGCGTCGGTCACGCGAATGCGAACAGGAAGGAATGGCGGGGAGGCACGCCTCCCCACCGGCCCCACCGGAACTTTGGGGTGGTGGAGGTGGGGCGGTTGCGTGGCACAATCTCTGGCGGGCGGTGGTCCAGGCGGCGAAACTCGGCTATGGCGTGCGCATCGGCAGCAGGAGTTCCCCGATCCCGACCCGTCTGCACCCGCACACACGATCGCCCCTCGCCGAGCGCGGCGCCGACGAGGCGGAGGTCGTGCGCGCCGACAAGGGGGCGAGCAGTTCCCCGCCATGTTCGGCCGGACCGGCTTTCGCCGCAACTTCCCGTTCGGCGCCACCCGGCGCGGAAAAAACCTACCAAACGAAGCAGATCGAAGCCCATGCTTTCTGGGAAGACGACGGCTGGCTGGTGATCACCATCCTGGTCAAGGACGCATGGAGCGGAGAGAGCCCGTGCGCCTCACCTACGACCCGAAGCACAACATCGCCTACATCCGCCTGCGCGAGAGGACCGAGGCCGTCGAGACCGTCCGCGTCTCCGACGAGATCAACATCGACCTCGCCGCCGACGGCACGGAAATTCTCAACGCAAATAACTACTTGATTGAGAAATTGAGCCGTCTCCAGAGCTCGTAATCGGTAATGGCAACGACGCCGAACATGGCGCACACATCGGGAATCTGCCGGTTTGCGCGCTTTGCGCTCGGTCTCGAACTTTCGCGGGTGACGACTATGCGGTCAGGGCCATTGAGCGCTGCTGCGATCAGGAATGGGTCTTGCCCAATTTTCTCGATTTCCACATCGGTGAGATCGGCTGCGTAGCCACGCGTCAGCACCTGCTGTACAATAGCAGGATTGGTGGGCTCGCTGAGCACAATGGCCTCGAGTGACTCAGCCCCCTGAAAGAGGGCCGCGGATAAGGGGAATCTGTTCTACCTTG
>CAYWSB010000228.1:0-6942 GCA_964460465.1 uncultured Geminicoccaceae bacterium
TCAAAACTACATCGACAATGCAGGATATGTACGGTCAGCGTGAAAATGCTCTAACGCATTTGAACCGGTTGGAACTGGACCAAAACGGGATCAGTGACTTGGGTGCAAAATATTTGTCGCAACTTGTGCAATTGAAGTACCTAAATTTATGTCTCAATAATATTGGAGATGAAGGAGCTTCTGAGATAGCCCGAATTTTCGGCCTTTCGGAGTTACTCATTAGCGAGAACATGATTAGTGATATTGGCGTTGCAACATTCGTTAATCTAAAAAATCTTCGTTTTCTCCAAGTGTCTCATAATAAGATCGGCGACAGAGGAGCGGCTGCGCTTGGAGGTATGTCAAGTCTTGACACTCTATTCCTCAACGGCAATTGCTTAACAAGCGCGGGGGCCGCGTCACTGGCGGCGCTGAGGGGCCTTACGTCTCTCGATCTCAGCCATAACAAGGTCGGCGCCGAGGGGGCGCGGGCAATCCTCGATGCATGGGCAGATCCGGCGACGGCCGAACGGCGGCGAACGCTAAATCTCGGGGAGAATCCCGGGCTCGAAGGGCTGCTGCCGGCGGAGGTGCTGCGGCAGACCAATGCGCAGGCGCTGATCGCAGCGTGGCGGCGGTTTCGCGAGGCCGCCGCAAAAGGCGAACTGCGGCCGCTGAACGAGGCCAAGGTGCTGGTGGTGGGCAAGGGCAATGTCGGCAAGACGTCGCTCATCAGGTACTTGACGACCGGCGAGCCGCGCGACCCGTCGGAGCCGGCGACGGAGGGGGTGCGCGCCTATGAGCGGATCGCGACCGAGCGGTGGCGGGCCGAGGGCAACCCGTTCACACTGAACATCTGGGATTTTGGCGGGCAGGAGATCTATTACGGTACGCATCGCTACTTCCTGACGGCGCGCAGCCTTTATCTCCTGGTGTTGGACGATCGCACCGATCAGCCGGGCGATGCCGAGGCGTGGCTACGGCGGGTCAGGAGCCATGCGGCAGCGGCACCGGTCATCGTCGTCGTCAACAAGGCGGGTGAGGGCGGGCCGGGGCTGAGGCTCGACGAGGCGGGACTGAAGGAGCAGTTCGGGCCCATCGTCGGCTTTCATCGGACCTCCTGTGATCCGGGCAACGACGACAAGATCGCCGAGTTGAAGGCGCTGATCGTCGGCACCATCGGCGATGAAAAGCTGATGCCCGACGTGAAGCGCGGCTATCCGGAGCCCTGGTGGCAGGTCAAGGACGCCCTCGCCGAGCTGGCACGCAAGCAGCATTTCGTGCTCGATCGCGACTTCCGCCGCCTTTGCGAGGCGCACGGGCTGGCCGAGGAGAGCGATCAGAATGCGCTCTTGGTGACCCTGCACAATCTCGGCACGGTTGTTGCGCACGGGCTCGAGCCGGGCGCGCGAGCGGTGCAGCGCGAGACGACACTGCTCGACCCAAACTGGCTGACGCAGGCGATCTACGCGATCCTGGGCTCGGGCGTGGTGCGCGACCGGAACGGCGAGTTCGCGGCGGCCGATCTCGGGACGCTTCTGGACCCCACTGTCCATCCGCAGCGCTTCCACGAGCAGATCGTGGCGCTGATGCAGGACGAGCGGCTCGGGCTCTGCCTGCGGCTGGAGGGTCGGGAGGAGCGCTATCTCCTGCCGGCGGCGCTGCCGCCGAGTGTGCCCGAGGCGCTGGCGGCGGGGGCCTTCCGGCCGTGCCGCCGCTATCGCTACGACAATCTGCCGGCCGACCTGCTGCCGCGCTTGATGGTGCAGGCGAGGGCGCTGATCGGCGCGGGCTCGGCGCGCTGGCGCGACGGGGTGGTGCTGACGCTCGCCGGCTGCCATGCGCTGGTGCGGGCGACGCCGGCGGATCGGCGGATCGACATCGGCCTCGACGCGAGCGGCGAACACGCCGAGGCGCGCCGGGCGATCGAGCGGCTCGAGGACGAGTTCGCGAAGTTGCACGGGCAGTTCGGCGAGATCGGCGTGCGGGCGCTGGTGCCACTGCCGGATCGGCCGGCGGAGGAGGTGGAGGTCGAGGTGCTGAGCCGTCTGGCGCGCGAGGGCCGGTCGATCTACCGGCACGAGGGCGCTGACGGGTCGAGCGAGCATCTTGTCGCGGCGCTGTTGTCCGGCGAGCGCCCAGTCGCTGCCGAGGACGCGGGAAATGCGAGTGCGGCGGCGCGCGTCCTGGCCTGGCTGGAGACCTGGCCCGGCACGGCCGCGGCGGCGGCCGCCCTGACGGCGATCGCCGCCCTGCTGCTTCTGCCGATGGCCTGGACCGAATGGGATCGAAAGGTCGGCTGGGCCGTTGCGATCGCGGTCGTCGTCTACCTGGTGGTGCGGCGCTCCGATCCGGAGCTGATCTATCGGCGGCTCGTCTGGGTCACGGTGCCGGCAGGGCTGGCGATGCTGCTCTTGGGGGCATCCTTTCAGTTCGGCATCTGGGTTCCGGATGGCTTCATCGAAGGGCGAATCGGCGCCGGGTCCATCTGGGCGCCCGCCGTCACGATCATCCTGGTGACAGGGATTCTGGCCGCCGCTGATGCCTACCTCGCCAAGCTTCGCAAATCCGCCCCCCTATAAGCTCACCATCACCAAAAATAACGGTGGGGCGTGGGGAGGCGGTGCCTCCCCACATTCTTTCTCGCCCCGGGTTGCCATTGGGCGTGGCGGGGGCGATGGTCGTGGGGGTGAGGTGGCTCGGGGATGGGGCATGCGCAGGCGTCGGTTGGGGGTCGGGGGGCCGGTCGTGTCGGCGATCGGGGTGGGGGCGATGTCGTTCACGGATTTCTATGGGCCGGTGAGCGAGGCGGAGTCGCATGCGGTGCTGGCGGCGGCGCTGGATTTCGGGATCGACCATCTCGATACGTCGAACGTCTACGGGATGGGCCTGTCGGAGCGGGTGATCGGCAGTTTTCTGGCGGGTCGTGGCGGCCCTCCGCCGTTCACCATCGCGACCAAGGCGGGCATTCGGCGTGATCCGGAGACCGGGGCCAGAAGCTTCGACAACTCGGCGGCGCATCTGGCGGCGGAGCTGGAGGCGAGCCTCGGGCGGCTCGGGGTCGAGACGGTCGATCTCTTCTACGTGCACAGGCGGGATCCCAGGGTCGAGATCGAGGCGGTGACGGAGACGCTGGCGGGCTTCGTCCGGGCCGGCAAGATCAAGGCCTTCGGCTATTCGGAGATAGCACCCAGCTCGCTCAGGCGGGCGGCGGCGGTGCATCCGGTGGCGGCCGTGCAGTCGGAATATTCGCTGGCGACGCGGGCGCCGGAATTGGGGCTGGTGCAGGCCTGCGCCGAGCTCGGGACGGCGCTGGTGGCGTTCTCGCCGGTGGCGCGGGGGCTGCTGACCGACCGGCCGCCCACCGCGGCGAGCGTGGCGGAATCGGCGTTCCTCAAGGTCAACCCGCGCTTCGTCGAGCCCCATCTGGCGGCGAACCTGCGGCTGACCGATCGCTTCCGCGATCTTGCCCGGGAGCTGGGCAGGCCCGCGGCGTCGCTCGCCATCGCCTGGTTGCTGCGCCGGGGCGAGCAGGTGCTGCCGATCCCCGGCACCCGGTCGCCCGCTCATCTGCGCGAGCTGGCGCTGGGGGCCGAGATTGCCTTGTCCGCCGAGGATGTGGCCAGGATCGAGACGGTCCTGCCGGTCGGCTGGGCGCATGGCGACCGCTACTCGCCGCAACAGTGGGTCGGTCCCGAGAAGTACTGCTGACGCCAAAAGGCCCGATGGGGCGCGGGGAAGATCATCTTCCCCGCCCTTTTTCCTCTATGTCCGGCCCAGCTTCTCGCCGAGCTGTCCCATGGCGGCCGGTGGCAGGGCCACGTCGAGATGGACGCCGGATTCGTCGTCCTTGCGGGTGAGGACGCGGCCCTGCTGGTGGAGCCAGTTGATGAGCGCCCCCTGGTCGTGGCCGAGGTCGAGGTGGACGGTCTTGTCGCCGGCGCTGAGGCGTTCCTCGACCAGGGCCAGGAGGCTGTCGAGGCCTTCGCCCGACTTGGCGGAGACGGGGATGGTGTTGGGGCTCTCCGTGGCGCGGACGAGGGTTTCGGCGCGGCTCTCGGGGGGCAGGGCGTCGATCTTGTTCCAGGCCTCGATCAGGCGGCGGTCGCGGGCGGGCTCGTCGACGCCGAGCTCGGTGAGGACGGCCTCCACGTCGGCCTTCTGCGCCTCGGTCTCGGGGTGGTCGATGGCGCGGACATGGACCAGGAGGTCGGCCTCGAGCACCTCCTCCAGGGTGGCGCGGAAGGCGGCGACCAGCGTCGTCGGCAGGTCGGTGATGAAGCCCACGGTGTCGGAGAGGATGACGCGGCGGCCGGAGGGCAGCTTGACCACGCGCATGGTGGGGTCGAGGGTGGCGAAGAGGAGGTCCTCGGCCATGACCTCGGCGCCGGTGAGGCGGTTGAAGAGGGTGGACTTGCCGGCGTTGGTGTAGCCGACCAATGCGATGACCGGGTAGGGGGTGCGGGTGCGGGCGGTGCGGTGGAGGCCGCGGGTCCGGCTGACCTGCCCGAGCTCTTTCTTGAGCGCGGTAATGCGGTCGTCGATCCGCCGGCGGTCGAGCTCGATCTGGCGTTCGCCCGGGCCGCCCATGAAGCCGGCACCGCCGCGCTGCCGCTCGAGGTGGGTCCAGGAGCGGACAAGCCGCGAGCGTTGGTAGGAGAGGGCGGCGAGCTCGACCTGGAGCACGCCCTCGCGGGTGCGGGCGCGCTCGCCGAAGATCTCGAGAATGAGCCCGGTGCGGTCGATGACCTTGCAGTCCAGCTTCTTTTCGAGGTTGCGCTGCTGGATCGGCGACAGGGTGCCGTCGACGACGACGAGGCCGATCTCCATGGCCTGGGCGGTCGTCTTCAGCTCCTCGATCTTGCCGCCGGCGAACAGGGTGGCGGGCCTGGGGTCGCGCAGGGGTGCGGTCTCGGCGGCCACGACGTCGAGATCGATGGCGGCGGCGAGCCCGACGGCCTCCTCGAGGCGCATCTCGGGCGAGCGGGCGCCGCTCGAGCGCTGGTAGGGGTGGACGACGAGGGCACGGGTGCGCTCGCCGCGCGTCTGGATCGGATGCTCGCCGATGGTGGTCGTAACCTCTCTGTTGCCGGGCCGGTCGCGGCGCTAGTCGCGACCGGGCGCCTCGCGGGTCGGCACGTCGCGGTTGCCGCTGCCGTAGCCCTCGCGGGCTGCCTCGTCGGCGGCCGGGTCGTAGAGCCGCACGGCGGCCGAGGGCATCACGGTGGACACCGCGTGCTTGTAGACCAGCTGGACGTGGCCGTCGCGGCGGAGCAGCAGGCAGAAATTGTCGAACGAGCTGATCACGCCCTGCAGCTTGACCCCGTTGATGAGGAACACGGTGACGGGGATCTTGTTCTTGCGGACGTGGTTGAGGAACACGTCCTGGAGGTTCTGTTGCTTCTCGGCCGCCATCGAGTGGGATTCCCTACCTTATTATCGTCGAGCGTCGTCTCCTGCCACATCCTAATGTCGGTCGGCAGGGCAGTCGATCAAGCTCACACCCGCACTAACGCCCGCAGAAGCGTTAAGCCGGCTGCTCGACGATTGCTAGCCCCAGAAGGGTTGACGGCGTCGATTTTCTCGCTGAACGACAATCAAACGACACCTTCGAGCCCTTCGGTGGCGAGATAGCGGGCGAGCAGGCGGCGGCTGATCGAGCCCGGCTTGCCGTTGGCGATGGTCGTGTCGTCGATTCGGGTGACCGGCAGGATCAGGCTGGACGTGCTGGTGAGGAAGGCCTCGCGGGCGTGCTTCGCCTCCTCGACGGTGAACGGCCGCTCGATCACCTCGATGCCCTCGGCGGCGGCGACCTCGAGCAGCAGCTCGCGGGTGATGCCGCCCAGGATCTCCGGGCCGCGCGGCCGGGTGACGATGCGACCCTCGGCATCGACGATGTAGGCGTTGGCCGACGAGCCCTCGGTGACGTAGCCGTCCTCGTCGTGGAGCCAGGCCTCGCGCGCCCCGGCCTCGGCCGCTTCCTGCTTGGCCAGGACGTTGGGCAAGAGGCTCACCGACTTGATGTCGCAGCGCTCCCAGCGATTGTCGGGGCGGGTGACGACGGCCACCCCGTCCTCGATCTCGGCGGGCTTGGGGAACGGCGCCTTCCTGACCGTGACGACGAGCGACGGGCGGGTGCCGGGCCTGGGGAAGAGGTGGTTCCTGGGGGCGGTGCCGCGGCTCACCTGGAGGTAGACGATCGAGCGCCGCATCGGATTGCGGCGGAGGGTCTCGCGAATGATCCGTCGCAGGGCGGGACGCGAGGCCGGCATGGCGATGCGCAGGCTCTCGAGCGAGCGCTCGAGGCGGTCGAGATGGCGCTCGAGGGCACGCGGCTCGCCGTCCCGGCACTTCATCACCTCGTACACCCCGTCGGCGAACTGGTAGCCACGATCCTCGATCATGACGGCGGGGTGGTTGATCGGCAGGTAACGGCCGTTGACGTAGGCGATCCGCGCCATGCTCGGGCTGGCTCCTGTGTGTTGCGCTGCTAGGCAGGATGTAGCGCAGATTTGGGCGGGGCGTACAGCCGGGGCGGGTGCGGTGGTATGGCGGAGGAAAGAGAGAGAGACGCAGGGAGGATGATCCTCCCTGCACCCACCGGACTTTTCTGTTGATGGAAACGGGCGGCGGGGCGCTGAGCGGAGGCGGGTGTTGACAGTGGTTGCAGCCGGGTACAGCATCGATGGGCAGCTGGACCTAAAGTGTCGTTGGTTTGCCGGCGGCCGATCGCGGCGAGAGGTGGAGGGACGCGTCTGTTTTGGCCCTTTTGTAGCCTCCGCCTCCAACTCCCGCTGCGGTGAAGCCCACGCCATGAGCCGAACATGAAGATCAGAATATACGTTCCCGACAATGAAACAAAAGTCTTCAGCGACTTAGTTAGTTTTTGGCTTAATTAGCGTTAGCTGCGGATAGTTGATTTTGCTAAGCTCTTGCAGTCACTTGCGGGAGACGATGATGGAG
>CAYWSB010000229.1:0-6913 GCA_964460465.1 uncultured Geminicoccaceae bacterium
TCTACGAGCAGGCGGTGCAGATCGTCGCCCGCGACGGCAAGGCCTCGACCAGCTATCTCCAGCGCAAGCTGAGCATCGGCTACAACAGTGCCGCCAAGCTGATCGAGCGGATGGAGCAGGACGGGCTGATCACCCAGGCCGATCATGTCGGGCGACGGCAGGTCCTCATGGGCCGCGGCGGCCTCGACGGCACCGAGCGCACCGACGACGACTGAGCGGACAACCACCGAGGCCAATGAACGGCATGAGCGCGACGCGATCGAGAGGACGGGACCGCGCGGCGAGGCAGATCGGGCGGCGCCCGCTGCTGGCCGGCATGGCGGCGATGGCGGTCGGCGCCGGCCTCGGCCGACCAGGCCGGGGCCAAGCCCAGGCCAGCGTCGTCGCCGACGTGGAGCGCTACCTCAACCGCATCGACACCCTCGAGGCCCGGTTCTCGCAGATCGCCCCCAATGGCGGGCTCGCCACCGGCAAGGTCTATATCCAGCGGCCGGGGCGGCTGCGCTTCGACTACGACCCGCCGTCGCGCATCCGGCTGATCGCCCCCGGCGACTGGCGGCTGATCTTCTACGATGCGTCGATCCGCCAGGTGAACGTGATCCCGATCCGCCAGACGCCGCTCGGCATCCTGCTCGATCGGGAGATCAGCCTCGAGGACGACGTCGAGGTGGTCGACGTGCAGCGCGCCGGCGACGAGGTGGCGATCACGCTGGTCAGGCGGAACGCCGCCGACCAGGGCTCGGTGACGCTGGTCTTCGGCGAGCGGCCGCTGGCCCTGCGCCGCTGGTCGGTGGTCGACCCGCAGGGCCTGGTGACGCACGTCCTGCTCGAGGAGGTGGCGACCGGCGGCCGTCTCGACCCCGAGCTGTTCCGCTGGCGCGACCCGGTGATCTTCGGGCTGCCCGACTGAGACGAGCCGTCGTTCAGGGAATCTTAACCGATCGAGGGCACACTCCGCGGGCGATCGACACGGGCAGCGGAGCGGATTGGTGTCACTGGGCGAGCCGCGCGGACGGACGATCGGCAGGCGGCTCGGGCGCGTGGTGCTGCTGCCGCTAGGCCTCGTGCTCGGCGGCGCCGGCGTCGGTGCCCTCTGGCTGCTCGGCCTGGATGCGATGCTGCCGCTCGCCCTCGGGGTGAACGGCCCGCTGCCGGCATCGGGCCTCGCCGCCCTCGGCCTCGCCACCGCGGGCGGGCTCGCCGCCGCCCTCGTCATGGCCCGCCGACTGCGACGCGAGCTCGGCCGCACGGAAGAGGTCGACGCGTTGTTCCTGGATGTGGCGCATGCCGGTGCCGACTTCATCTGGCAGACCGATGCCGCCGGCCGCATCCAGGCCCTCTCGGACGGCTTCGCCCGCTACAGCGGCCGGTCCCGCGACAGCGTCCTGGGCCGCACCTGGTGCAGCCTCGGCGACCTGCAGCTGGGCGAGGCCGCGCGGCGCACGCTCAGCCTCGCCTTCGCCGCCGGCAGGACCTTCCGCGACGTCGAGATCACCGCCCGCCCGCCCGACGGCCAGCCGCGCCACATCCGCCTGATCGGCCGGCCGTTCTTCGATGCCGACGGCCGGCTCGAGGGGTTTCGCGGCGCTGGCATCGACATCAGCGACGTCGTCGAGACACGCGAGCGGCTGGCCTTCGTCGATCGCCACGACACCCTGACCGGGCTGCTCAACCGCCCGGGGGCGCTCCGGGCGATCGCCGCGGTGCTCGGCAGCCACAAGCCGGCCGAGCGGCAGCCGGTGCTGCTGGTGGTCGACATCGATCGCTTTCGCGGCATCAACGAGGCGTTCGGCGCGGCGGCCGGCGACATGATCATCCAGCAGGTGGCCGAGCGGCTGCGCGTCTGTGCGCGCGACGGCGACGTGCTCGCCCGGCTCTCCGCCGACGAGTTCATGCTGCTGCGGCCCGCGCCACTGCCCTTCGATCCGCTCGTCGAGCTCAGCGCCCGGCTCGAGCGCACGCTCGACGAGCGGTTCTCGGTGACGACCGACGCCGTGAAGACGAGCTGCCACATCGGCGTCTACGAGATCGCCCGGGACGACCGCGAGCCCGAGACATGCCTCCGGCGCGCCCAGTTGGCCGTCAGCCGGGCGAGGCGGGACGGACGGTCGACCCAGCTCTTCATGGCGGGCATGGATCTCGAGGCGCTGACCAGTCGCCGGCTCGAGGAGGAGCTGCGCGACGCCGTCGACCACAACCGCCTGGCGCTGGCGTACCAGCCGCAGCTCGACCTCAGGACCGGCCGCTATGTCGGCGCGGAGGCGCTGCTGCGCTGGCACCATCGCGAGCACGGCTTCGTCTCGCCGGCGCGCTTCATCCCGCTCGCCGAGCGCACCGGCATCGTCGTCGAGCTCAGCCGCTGGGTGCTGCGCCAGGCCTGTCTCGACGGCCGTCGCCTCGCCCCGCTGCGGCTGGCGGTCAACCTGTCGCCGATCGATCTCGCGGCCGCCGATGGCGTGGAGCAGATGGCGATGGTGCTCGAGCAGACCGGGATCGATCCGGCGCGCCTCGAGCTCGAGATCACCGAGGGCGTGCTGATCGAGGACACCGACGCCACGCTCGACGTGCTGCTGCGGCTCAAGCGACTCGGCCTGCGGATCGCCCTCGACGATTTCGGCACGGGCTATGCGGGGCTCGGCTACCTGCAGGTGTTCCCCTTCGACAAGCTGAAGATCGACCAGTCCTTCATCCGCCGGATCACCCGCTCGCGGCATGCCGCCTCCATCGTCCGCTCGGTGGTGGCCCTGGCGCACGAGCTCGGCCTCGAGGTGTGCGCCGAGGGGGTCGAGACCGAGGACCAGCTCCGCCTGCTGCGGGCCGAGGGCTGCGACGTCGTCCAGGGCTTCTTCGCCGGCCAGCCCATGTCGGCGAGCCAGCTCGAGGCGGTGGTGGCCCGGCAGACCGCCGCGGGCGATGCCGCCGGCGGCGGCGGTGCATGGGCCGAGGCCAGCCTGCCGGCGGGCGGGTACGCCGACACGCCCGCAGCCGACCGCGCGCCGAGCGGCGAACAGCGATTGACGGCGGCCGGCACCGGCGGCAAGCCTTGGACGATCGCGCCATCCATCTCGAGCATGAGGAGCTGAGGCATGTGCGGTATCGTCGGCGCCATCGCGCAGGAGCCGGTCGCCCATCTGCTGCTCGAGGCGCTGCAGCGCCTCGAGTATCGCGGCTACGACAGCGCCGGCATCGCCGCCATCGACGACGGGCGCATCGACCGCCGCCGGGCCGAGGGCAAGCTCGGCCGCCTCGCCGAGCTGATGGCGGCACATCCTCTGGGCGGCCGGATCGGCATCGGCCACACCCGCTGGGCGACGCACGGCGCGCCCACCGAGACCAACGCCCACCCGCATCTGGCGGGCGGCGTCGCCGTCGTCCACAACGGCATCATCGAGAACTTCGCGAGCCTCAGGCGCGAGCTCGAGGCAGCGGGCCACGACTTCCAGACCCAGACCGACACCGAGGTCGTGCCGCATCTGGTGGCCCGCAACCTGGCGGCGGGGCTCGCGGTCGAGGAGGCGGCGCGCCGCGCGATCGCCCGGCTGGACGGCGCCTTCGGCCTCGTCCTCCTGTTCCAGCAGGCGCCGGATCTGCTGATCGCCGCGCGGCGCGGCAGCCCGCTCGCCATCGGCTACGGCGATGGCGCCATGTATGTCGGCTCCGACGCCCTGGCCCTGGCTCCGCTGACCAACCGGATCCAGTATCTCGAGGAGAACGACGTCGCCTTCATCCGCATCGGCGACGTGCGGATCGAGGATGCCACGGGTGCGGCCGTCGACCGCCCGATCAAGCAGACCGCCCTGTCCGGGGCGCTGATCGGCAAGGGCAACCACCGCCACTTCATGGAGAAGGAGATCTTCGAGCAGCCGGCGGTGCTCGGCGACACGCTGCGCTCCTTCGCCGACATGGGCGCCGTCACCGCCGACGGCCGGGCCGACCATCGCATCGCGCTCGCCGACCTGCCGTTCGATCCCGCCGGGCTCGACCGCCTCACCACGGTCGCCTGCGGCACCGCCTACTATGCCGGGATGATCGCCAAGTACTGGTTCGAGCGGCTGGCCGGGCTGCCGGTCGAGTGCGACATCGCGTCGGAGTTCCGCTACCGAGAGCCGCCGATGGCCGCCGGGACGGCCGGCCTGTTCGTCTCGCAGTCGGGCGAGACCGCCGACACGCTGGCGGCGCTGCGCTACGTCAAGGGTCTCGGCCGGCCGACGCTGGCGGTCGTCAACGTGCCCGAGAGCTCGCTCGCGCGGGAGGCCGACGGGACCCTGCGCACCCTGGCCGGGCCCGAGATCGGCGTCGCCTCGACCAAGGCCTTCACCACCCAGCTCGCGACCCTCGCCTGCCTGGCGCTCGGCTGTGCCAAGGCGCGTGGCCGGCTCGACGCCGCCGAGGAGGCGCGGCTGGTCAAGGCGCTCGACGAGGTGCCGGCCCTGATGCTCCAGGTCCTCGAGCATGACGGCCTGGTCCGGCGCATCGCCGCCGGCATCATGGAGGCGCGCGACGTGCTCTATATCGGTCGCGGCCCGATGTACCCGATCGCCCTGGAGGGTGCTTTGAAGCTCAAGGAGATCAGCTACATCCACGCCGAGGGCTACGCCGCGGGCGAGCTCAAGCACGGGCCGATCGCGCTGATCGACGACACCGTGCCGGTGGTGGTGGTGGCGCCCTCCGACGCGCTCTTCGAGAAGACCGCGAGCAACCTCCAGGAGGTGGCGGCACGGGGCGGGCGGATCGTCCTGGTCAGCGATGCCGCCGGGATCGCGGCGCTCGGCCAGCATGCCGAGCACAGCTTCCTGATGCCCGACGTCGACCCGTTCGTCGCCCCCCTGCTCTACACCGTGCCGATCCAGCTCCTCGCCTACCACACCGCGATCCTCAAGGGCACCGACGTCGACCAGCCGCGCAATCTGGCGAAGTCGGTCACGGTCGAGTAGCCGCTTCGCGGATCGCGGCACGGCTCTGGGAGTTTGCGCCGGCCCCGCCGGCAGGCACCCGCTGCCGGCCGGTGGCATCGTCAGATCGCCCGGCACCGACGCGTCCGGCGCGGCGGCGAGGATCGTCTGGTTCCGGCGCCCGGCTCGGGCGGCTGCCTCGGGCGCCTGGATCGGGACCGCGCGGTGCGGGCGCGTCCGCGGCCGGGCCGGCCCACGCTCGACGCGGCGCCGGTCGCGGCACCTTGCGCGCGGCGCCCGACCTCGAGCATCGCATCGACGGGCCCGCCGGCTGACCGCTGTCGCGCACGACGCCGGCGCGGGGTCGGCTGGCTCGCAGCCGCCGCTCGTGATGGATCGCCTGCGGAGCATCGACCTGCCGTCCGGCAGCCGGGCCGCAATGGACCTCGCCTGGCAGCTGCGCCGGGCGCAGCCCCAATCCCGGCATCGTCCGCCGGCCGGCGAGCGGCCCGGCGCGGTCGGCCGAGCCGACGCGCGGCGACGCCGGCCGCGCCCCCGCCCTGGGCTCGGCGGCGTATCGCGGCGGAACCGGGCGCCACCGCCTTCACCCGCCGCTCGCCGGTGTGCGGCAGCGGGACGTGGTGGTCGGGTCGAGCGGGTTGGTGATGCCCGGCCGGTGCCGGCCCGGGCCGGGCGCTCAGCGGAGCACCCTGCCGAGCAGGCCGGCCCGGCGCATCAGCAGCGCCACGGCCCAGACCGTCAAGACGCTGATGCCGATCAGCAGCGTGGCGATCGCGGTGATGGTCGGGTTCACCTGCAGCACCAGCTCGTTGAACATCCGCTTGGGGATGGTCTCGTGCGCGCCCGCCAGAAAGATCGTGACGATCACCTCGTCGAACGAGATGATGAAGGCGAAGATCCAGGCGGCGACGGCCGACGGCAGCAGGTTCGGCAGGAGGATCCGGCGGGCCATCAGCGGCCAGGGCGCGCCGAGCGACATCGCCGCCCGCTCGATGTCCGGGTCGAAGGCGCGGATCGCGACGGTCATCACCAGGATGATGTAGGGCACGGCGAGGACGGTGTGGCCGATGACGAGGCCGGCGAAGCTGCCCAGCAGGCCGATCCGGGCGAAGAAGATGTAGAGGGCGACGCCGGTGATGATCTGCGGCAGGATCAGCGGCGCCATGAAGTTGAGCTCGACCAGGGGCCGGCCGCGGAACCGGCCGCGGACGAGGCCATAAGCCGCGATCGAGCCCAGGAGCAGGGCCAGGGTCGAGGCGAGCGCCGCGAGCGCGAGCGAGGTCGCCGCCGCCTGCAGCCAGCGCCGGTCGCCGAAGAAGGCCTCGTACCAGCGCAGCGAGAAGCCCGGCGGCGGGAACTCGAGCGAGCTGGCGCTCGAGAACGACATCGGCACCACGATGACGATCGGCAGGCAGAGGAAGAGCAGGACGAGGCAGCCGAAGCCGGCCACCAGCAGGCGCACCCGGCGGGGTCCCGCGATCATGCGGTCGGGCGCCGGGCGAGCCAGAGGTAGCAGGCGTAGCAGACGAAGGTCGCGAGCAGCAGCACGGTCGAGAGGGCGGCCGCCAGCTCCCATCGCGGCATCCGGTTGATCAGGATGTCGATCATGTTGGCGATCATCGACACCCGCCCGCCGCCGAGGATCGCCGGGGTGATGAAGAAGCCGAGGGTCAGGATGAAGACCAGGATGCAGCCGGCGAGGAGGCCGGGCAGGGTTAGCGGGAAGAACACCTTCCAGAAGACCGTGCCCGGCGAGGCACCCAGCCCGGCCGCCGCCTGCAGGAGCCGCCGGTCGATGCCCAGCATGGTGGCGAAGAGCGGCAGGACCAGGAAGGGCAGCAGCACGTTGGTCGTGCCGATGACCACGCCCAGCTCGTTGTAGAGCAGCTCGAGCGGCTCGGTGACAAGGCCGAGCTGGAGCAGCGAGCGGTTGACCACGCCGTTGTTGCCCAGCACCACGATCCAGGCGTAGGTGCGCACCAGGATCGAGACCCAGAACG
>CAYWSB010000230.1:0-6865 GCA_964460465.1 uncultured Geminicoccaceae bacterium
GCTGCGTACCCGGATGAAGGCCGATCTCACCATCTACGGCGAGCCCTTCTACGACACGCTCACCCCGGACGACCGGGCGTTCCTCAAGGCCGCCGGTCAGGACCCCGATCGCCCACCCTGGCGGCCACGCTTGTGGCACGGCAGGGGGAGCGGGGCCTCGCGCGGCGGCGGCTGACCGCAGCCTGAAGCTGGGTTCAGCGGACGGCGATGGCGGCGATCTCGATCTTGACGTCGCGCGGCAGGCGCCCGGCCTGGACGGTGGCGCGGGCCGGCGGGTTCTCGGGGAAGAAGGTGGCGTAGACGGCGTTCATGGCGCCGAACTCGTTCAGGTCCGCCATGAAGACAGTGGTCGAGACGACGTTGGCGAGCGACATGCCGGCGGCCTCGAGCACGGCCGCGAGGTTGTTCAGGACCAGCGTGGTCTCCTCCTCGATCGTGCCGGGCGTGAGCTCGCCGGTGGCCGGGTCGATGGCGATCTGCCCTGCCAGGTAGAGCGTGTCGCCGGCGAGGATGGCCTGGCTGTAGGGGCCGATGGCGGCCGGTGCCTTGTCGGTGCTGATCACCTCGCTGGCGGCGAGCGGGCTGGCGATGGCGGCGGCGAGGCCGAGGGCGGCGACGGTGGCGAGACGCATGGTTTCCTCCGTTGATGATGAACGGCGGGAGCTTGCCGGATCGTCGGTAGCGTGAAAACCCCGAAGCCGGCGCGGCGCCGGGTCGGGTGTCGGCGCGGCGTCACCGACCGCGCCGGCAATCGATGTCGCGGCCGTCCGATCGATCGTCCCCGGACCTGTCGGCCTCAGCTCTCGCCGTTGTAGAACGCCTGGGTGCCGGTGGCGGAGATGGCCTGGCAGAGCCGCCGCAGGGCGAGAATGTAGGCGGCCTCGCGCAAGCTCGCGTCGTGCTTCTCGGCCTCAGCCAGGACCGCCTCGGTCGCAGCCCGCATGCGCTGGGTGAGGCGCCGCTCGATCTCCTCGGCCGGCCAATAGTCGCCGGTCTTGTTCTGCACCCATTCGAGGTAGGAGACCGCGACCCCGCCGGCATTGGCGAGGATGTCGGGGACGGCCTCGATGCCGCGCTCCACCAGCACCGGGTCGGCGTCGGGGGTGACCGGGCCGTTGGCGATCTCGAGGATCGCCCGGCATTGCAGGCGCTCGGCCACGGCCGCGTCGACGACGCCGTCGAGGGCGGCGGGGACCAGGAGATCGCACTCGGTCGTGAGCAGCTCGTCGGGGTCGAGGTCCCCCGCGAAGCCGGCGACGCTGCCGGTCTCGTCCTTGTGCCGGCCGAGCTGCTCGACGTCGAGGCCGGCCGGGTCGTGGGCGGCGCCGCTGCTGTCGGCGACGGCGATCACCTGCAGGCCGGCGCCGGCGGCCCGCTCGGCAAAGACGCGGGCGGCGTTGCCGTAGCCCTGGATCGCGACACGGGCCCCCTCGCCCAGGCTCAGCCGGTCGCGCAGCGCCTCGAGGCAGATGAAGGCGCCGTCGCCGGTCGCGGTGTCGCGACCGCAGGAGCCGCCGAGCTGAAGCGGCTTGCCGGTGATGGCGGCGGGCATCGGCCGGCGCTTGAGGGTGGCGATCTCGTCGGTCATCCAGGCGATGACGATGCCGCCGGTGTACATGTCGGGTGCCGGGATGTCGCGATCCTCGTCGATCATCTCGGCGAAGGCACGGACATAGGCCCGCGCCACGCCCTCGAGCTCCCTCGGGCTCAGGCGCTTGGCGTCGACCGCGACGCCGCCCTTGGCTCCGCCATAGGGCAGGTCGACCACCGCGGTCTTCATGGTCATCCAGAACGCCAGGGCCATGACCTCGTCGATGCTCACCGAGGGGTGGAAGCGGATGCCGCCCTTGGTCGGGCCGCGGACCTCGCTGTAGCGGCAACGGAACGCCTTGAAGCTGCGGACGCTGCCGTCGTCCATGCGCACCGGCAGGCTGGCCGAGAGGGTCTCCTTCGGCCAGCGCAGCACGGCCATGACGTCCGGGTGGACAGACAGAATCTCGGCGGCACGCTCGAGGCGCGCCTTCACGTCGTGGAACATGCTGTCTCCTTGAACTTCCGGCCGGACGATACCCCGCGGCTCAACGATCGGGAACCGCGGCGGTTCCGGGAGGTGCCGGCATCGCGCGGCGCACCGCGACGGACACGATCGATGGAGCTGCGACGTTGTGTGAGCAGCCGGACAGCGATCGGCTGTTCACCCGATGCCCGAGAGGGAGCTGTCAATGAACTGGGACTGCGTCGAAGGGAACCGGGAGCTGATCAAGGGTCGCGCCAGGCAGCAGTGGGGCAAGCTCACCGACGACGACCTCGACGTCGCCGCCGGCAAGCGTGACGAGCTGATCGGCAAGGTGCAGGAGCGCTACGGCATCGCGAGGGACGAAGCCGAGCGGCAGGTCGACGACTGGTCCCGCACGATCGACCGCTGAGGCAAGGAACTGCTGGCGTGGGTCGCGGCCGCAGGGCGCCAGCTCGACGCCATCGACCAACCATCATCGAGACTGGACGAGCCCCATTCAGACCAGGACTGTCGCCACGGTTTCGGCCGGCGTGCTCGGCCTGTCTGCCGCGCTCGTGGGCGGCACCGCGCCGGACCCGACGACCACCCCGGCCCCGACCGACGATCCGCTCCTGCGGCAGGATCAGACCGAGGCGCAGAGCCGGGGCGTCACCGAGGACGACGCTGCGGCGCCGGACAGCGGTGTGGCCGAGGACGACGATCCGCGGGCACCGGCTACGGGTGTCGCGCAGGATTTCGACCCGACGCTGCCGCGTGGCTCGGTCGGCATGAGCGGCGAGCCCCATGAGGGTGACGTGCTCGACGTGACCCGCAAGGAGCTCGACGGGCTGCCCGAGTGGCGCCGCGGCGACGAGGGCTGGACCAGGAACTGACGCCACCGGCGCCCTTCGCTCGACGATCCGAGGGGGCGGGAATCGACAGGTTCCCGCCCCTTTCGGTTGGGGGATAGCCGGCGACGCTGCCGAGGCCTCAGGCCGGGAGCTCGTCGGTCCAGACGCGAAAGCCCTGGAGAATGCCGGGGCCGAAGGTGTGGGTGAGCGGCACGTCGGCGGCGTCGCGGCCGGTGGCGATGAGGACGCGGCCGATCCGCGGCGCGTTGTTGCGCGGGTCGAAGACGTGCCAGGCGCCGCCCAGCCAGACCTCCATCCAGGCGGCGAAGTCCATGGGCTCGTAGGGCGGCGGCAGGCCGATGTCGCTGATGTAGCCGGTGCAGTAGCGGGCGGGGATGTTGAGGCAGCGGCAGAAGGCGACGGCGAGGTGGGCGAAGTCGCGGCACACGCCTCGGCCCTCGCGATAGGCCTCCAGCGCGGTCCGGGTCGGCCGCGAATGCGCGTAGCCGAAGGTGATGTGGTTGTGGACGAAGTCGCAGACCGCCTGGACGCGCGGCCAGCCGGGCTGGGTCTGGCCGAACAGGCGCCAGGCCTCGTCGGCGAGGCTGTCGGTCTCGCAGTAGCGGCTGGGCAGGAGGAAGAGGATGGTCTCGGCCGGCAGGTCCTGCACCTGGTGCTGGACGGCGTCCGGGGTGAACGGGTCCGGGGCGCCGCTATCGCGGATCACCGTGTCGGTGCCGAGGGTGAAGCGGCCGGCCGGGGCGACCAGCCGCGAGCACCAGTTGCCGTAGGTGTCGCGGTAGCTCGCGATCGGCACCGCCGGGGTGGTCAGGAGATGGTCGGGGTGCTCGAGATCGGCGAAGCGTGAATGGTGGACGTTCAGCATCACGATCATCGGCGTCGGCGCCGGGAAGTCGTGGGCGATCTCGCAGCCGAGCCGAATGCGCATCCAATCCTCCGGGCGGTGCGGGTGCCGGCATGCGGGCCGCCGGCACCGCCGGGCGGCGACCCGTTCCGGACGCTACGCGCAATCGCCGCCCGTGTCGCGCCGGCTCAGGCTCGCGGGGCGGCGGTGAGCTGGCGCACGGCGGCCGCGATGGCCCGGCCGAGCGTGGCATGGGCCGCCGCGTCGTAGTGCAGGCCGTCGATCGGGCTGACGGCGATGTGCTCGGCGGCGTCGAGGAAGGCCGCGCCGAGGCGCCCGGCCGAGCGGCGGATGGCGGCCCCCAGGCCCTGCGACCTGGCGGCCCCGCCGACGAACTTCTCGGCCAGCCAGTCGACCTCCTGGATGGGCGGCGGGGAGACGAGCAGGACCTCGGGCTGGCGGCGGCCGGGGGCGGCGCAGAGGAAGCGAAGATTGGCGACGAGGCGCTCGATCGAGGCGGCGATGTCGCTGGCGCTGACCGCGAAGCGGTTCTTGAGGTCGTTGGTGCCGAGCATGAGCACGACGATGTCGAGCGGCGAGTGCGAGCCCACGAGCATCGGCAAGGCGGTGAGCCCGTTCATGTGCGCCCCCTCGATCGGGTCGTCGTGGACGGTGGTGCGCCCGGGCAGGCCCTCCTCGACGACGCGAAAGCCGGGGCCGAGCTCCTTCGCCATGACGCCCGGCCAGCGGACGTCGGGGCCGTGCCGGTCGATCACGTCCTGGGCCGGGATGGGCTTGGTGCCATGGGTGTTGCTGTCGCCGAAGCAGAGGATGGTGGTCATGGGGGCTGCCCTTCGCTTGCTGAACGGGGGCGAGCCTAGCCGCAACCGTCCGCCGTGGCGACGGGGGCGGCGCTTCGGGCGTCCGGCTTGGCGCGGAACCTGGTCGACGGATCGGTCCCTTGTCTGCTATACTGCATGGTCAATCAGAGGAGCCGCGATCGCTCGCCGGGCTCCAGCCACCAGGTAACCCGGACAACCGGATGCGCTGCCAGCGCATCCGCACGACGTGCTGCCGCCGCTTCGGTCGCAGGGCGGTCGCACGCTTGGCCATGCGGCCGAGGGTGGGTGGTCGAACGGATGAGCGGCGTCATCACGGATGCCCTGCTCGAGCCCGGGGCGCGGTCGCTCCCGCCGGACGGTGCGGTGTCGTTGCAGCGCGCGGAGCAGACGATCCTCGTCGTCGACGTGGTCGAGTTCGGGCGGCTGGCCGAGCGCGACGAGAGCGACACGGTCGGCCGCTGGTTCGGCCTGGTCGACGCCATTCGAGGCGAGATCTTGCCGAGGCATGGCGGGCGGCTGGTCAAGGAGCTGGGCGACGGACTGCTGATCCAGTGTGCCGACGTGCCGGCGGCGGTGGCCACGGCCTTCGCCATCCGCGGCCTCGCCCGGCAGCGCAATACCGGGCTCCTGCACGACCGGCAGATGCAGCTGCGCATGGGGATCGAGCACGCCGTCGTCATCGTCGACCACGGCGATCTGCACGGCTGCGGCGTCAACCTCGCGGCGCGGCTCGCGGCGCTCGCGGGCCCTGGCGAGATCGTCGTCTCGGCGGCGGTCCGCGACCGGCTTGTGCCGTCGCTCGATGCCGAGGTCGAAGATCTGGGGCTGTGCTACCTCAAGCATCAGAGCGCGCCGGTTCGCGCGTTTCGCGTGGGCCCGCCCGGCCCCAGGACCGGCCTGTCGGCGGCCCTGGCCCCGGCCTCGCTTTATCCCACGCTGGCGGTGCTGCCGTTCGCCACGAGCGACCTCGTGCCCGACCATCGGGTGATTGGTGAGGTCCTGGCGGGCGAGGTGATCTGCCAGCTCTCGCGGGCGGCCGATCTCAACGTCATCTCGGGTCTCTCCAGCTTCCAGTTTCGCCACCGGGCGCTCGATCTCGCGGCCGTCCGCCAGCATCTGGGTGCCGACTACGTGCTCTCCGGCCGCTACCGGGTGGCAGCCGGCCGGGTGGCGCTGGATGCCGAGCTCGCGGAGGTCGGCTCGCAACACATCGTTTGGACGGGACGGCTGGCCGAGCCGGTGAGTGCGATCCTCCAGAAGGATCGCGAGATCGCGGCCCGGCTGGTCGCCGAGGTCGGGCGGGCGGTGATCGCGCGGGAGGTCGAGTGGGCGCAGTGCCGGCCCTTGCCGACGCTCAAGGCCTACACGCTGCTGCTCGGTGCGGTGGCGTTGATGCACCGGCTGTCTCCCGTGGATTTCGACCAGGCGCGGGCGATGCTGGAGACGCTGATCGAGCGCGCGCCCCGGCAATGCGTGCCGCAGGCTTGGCTCGCCAAGTGGCATGTGCTGCGGGTGCAGCAGGGCTGGTCGGAGGACAAGGCGCGCGACGCCGCCCGGGCGCTCGAGCTGACCCGCCGGGCGCTCGACACCGATCCCGCCTGCCCCCTGGCGCTGGCGATGGACGGGCTCGTGCACGTGCATATGAGCAAGCGTCTCGACTTGGCACGGGAGCGCTACGACCACGCGCTCGAGATCAATCCGAATGACGCGCTCTGCTGGCTGCTGCGCGGCACGCTCTTTGCCTTTGCCGGCGCGGGCGAGCAGGCGGTCACCGAGACGTCGCGTGCCCTTCGCCTCTCGCCGCTCGACCCGCATCGCTACTACTTCGATGCGCTCGCAGCGACAGCACAACTGGCAGCGCATCGCTTCGATCGGGCCGTCGCACTGGGCGAGCGATCGCTCAGCGCCAACCGCACCCACACCTCGACTCTCCGGGTGCTCGCCATTGGCCAATGGTATCTCGGCCGCCGAGCTGAGGCACGGGCCATGGTTCAAGAGCTCATGCGGCTCGAGCCCGAGCTCACGATCGCACGCTATCTCGAACGGTCGCCGGCCGCTTCGTTCACGACCGGCAAAGAGTGGGCAGCGGCGCTGGCCGGTGCCGGCGTGCCCGCCTGACGTTCTGGTGCACCAGCAACGGAGGTCTTGAGCCATGACCATTGTGCCGTTCAGCCAGGTCGAGGTCACGTATGCCGTCTTCAGTGGGGCAAGCGGTGCCAGTGGTGCGAGCGGTGCGGGTGGTGCGAGCGGTGCCAGTGGTGCGAGCGGTGCCAGTGGTGCGAGCGGTGCCAGTGGCGCGAGCGGTGCCAGT
>CAYWSB010000231.1:0-6828 GCA_964460465.1 uncultured Geminicoccaceae bacterium
ACTTTCCCACGGTCAGGACCCCGATGCACCTACCCTTGGTGAGAAATCCGGGCTAACTCTGCCCCGAACGCCACGCCATCACTCTTCTCCGATCCAGTACAACCGAGAAGTGTGAATCACATCCTGTTGCAGATGGGTATCGGGAAAAGATTCCGGTCAGCGTGCATCTGCTCTAGCCTATCGCGAATCCCGCGTGCCGGCGCGGTCGACTGTCGCGCGGGCGGCCCGGGGCGGCCGCTGTCGTCGCGGTCCCGGATCAGGTCAGGGCGAGGCCGGTCGGGGCGTCGGCACGGTGCGCCGGTCCGGTGGTGGTGCTCGGCCGGACGGCGGCGCTGCGCCCGATCGTGTCGGCGATGCGCAGGGCGAGGGCGACGATCGTCAGCGTCGGGTTGATGAAGCTGCCGGTCGTGAAGGTGCCGCTGCTGGCGACGAAGACATTGTCGACCGCGTGCACCCGGCACGCCGGATCGACCACGCCCCTGCGGCGATCCGCGTGCATGCGCGTGGTGCCCATGAGATGGGCGGTCGAGAGCGTGAGCACGAGCGGCTGGCCGTCCGGGCGGGCGATCCGGTACTCGCCGAGGCCGGCGGCGGCGATCTCGGCGGCGTAGAGGTCCTGCGCCGCCAGCGTCCGGGCGACGTCGTCGGGATGCCAGCGCCAGTGCTTCTCCAGCACGCGCCGGCCGCGATCGTCGGTCTCGCGGCCGAGCGTCACCCGGTTGTCGGGGCGCGGCGGCTGCTCCACCTGGTGCACCACCTGGAAGGCGCCGAAGACCCGGCTCGGCTGCCGGCGGGCCGACCAGCCGCCGCGGCCGAGGCGCGGGAAGCGGCCGCGCGCGTCCCGCAACGCCGCGCCGACCAGCGCGTCGGCGCCGAGCGCCATCCGCGGCAGCCGGGCCAGGTTGCGCAGGCCGGCCGAGCGCAGATGGCTCCTGAACTCGAACGTGGCGCGCAACGCCTGCTCCTGCCGCGGCGACAGCCGGTAGCGCCGCCGGTGGTCGAGCTCGCGCGGGAAGAACATCGCCCCGAGCTGCAACAGGTCGCGCTCGCGCACGGTCCCGGGGGCGAGGCGGAGATGGCCCATCACCGGCAGGTCGTGCACGAGCCGGAGGTCGTAGAGCGCCATGGCGTCGATCAGGCGGGGCGAGTGCGGGACGAAGTCGCCGCCGTCGAGCAGCGGGTGATCCATGAGGCAGCGGCCGAGCCGGTCGTGCTCGTTGCCGATGGCGGCCGAGCGGTCCCGGTCGGAGAGGAGGAGAAGGTGCGCGCTCTCCAGGCCGCCGGCCGCGACCACGATCGTGTCGGCACGGACCTCCAGCGCCTCGCCGGCGGGCGTGACCGCCAGCACGGCGCGCGCCCGCGTCCCGCCCTCGGCCGTCACGATCTCGCGGGCGGTGGCATGGTAGACGAGCCGACAGCCCGCGGCCTCGGCCACGGCGCGGCGGAGCCGGTCGTGGACGACATGGCCATCGGCGAACTGGTAGACGGCGGTGACGACCCGGTCCTCGGGCAGGGGCAGCCGCCGCGCGCCGGCCTCCTCCCACTCGTCCGCGGCGAAGCCGAAGGGCGAGAGCCCGAAGAGCTGCTGCGCGCGTCCGTAGTAGGGGGCGAGCTCGGCCTCGCCGATCGGCCAGCCGTCCCCGCCGACGGCGGGGCGCGGCGCGAACGTCTCGGGCGGCAGCGGGGCCAGGCGAACGCCATTCCTGCAGTGGTGGCCGAGCTCGATGAGCCAGCGCGTGGCGTTGCCGCCGATCTCCGCCTTGTCCCCCTGCTCCAGCACGACCGTCGTGATGCCCGAGCGGGCCAGCTCCGCTGCGACGGCGAGCCCGGCTGGACCCGAGCCGACGATGCAGACATCGGCCCTGATCGGCGACTGGTCGGCAAGGTCTCTGGCGTCGATCAACACCACGCGACTCCTCGAAGGATCGTGGGCCGGGCCGCTGTCGCCCGGACGTCAATCCGATCCTTCTAGTCGCAAGACCTTTCCATGCGGTAAATGCGGCGATCGATCGACGCCCCCGCAGCCGCGACGTCGTGGCGCCGGCTCAGATAGTCAAATGCCGCCGGACCTCGGCCTCGTCGAAGTCCCGCGGTGCGCCGTCCAGGATGACCTCGCCGCGGTCGAGGACGGTGAAGCGGTCGGCCAGCTTCTGGGCGAAGTCGAAATACTGCTCGACCAGCAGGATCGCCATGGTGCCCTGGTCGCGGAGATGCGCGATGACCCGCTCGATGTCCTTGATGATCGAGGGCTGAATACCCTCGGTCGGCTCGTCGAGGATGAGGAGCTGCGGCCGGGTGACGAGCGCCCGGGCGATGGCGAGCTGCTGCTGCTGGCCGCCGGAGAGGTCGCCGCCGCGGCGGCCGAGCATGGACTTGAGCACCGGGAAAAGGGTGAAGATCTCGTCCGGGATGCGGCGCATGGCGCGCGGCAGGGGGGCGAAGCCGGTCCTGAGGTTCTCCTCGACGGTCAGGAGCGGGAAGATCTCGCGGCCCTGCGGGACGTAGGCGATGCTTTTGCGCGTGCGGTCGTAGGGGCGGAGCCGGTCGATGCGCTCGCCCTGCCAGTGGATCTCGCCGGCACTGATCGCCTGCTGGCCGACGATGGCGCGGAGCGTGCTGGTCTTGCCGACGCCGTTCCGGCCCATCAGGCAGGTGATGGTCCCGATCTTCACCTGCAGCGAGACCGAGCGGAGCGCCTGCGCGGCGCCGTAGTGGAGGTCGATCTTCTTGACGTCGAGCATGATCGTCTACGACTTCGCGATCAAGGATGTGGGGGAAATGATTTCCCCCACGCCCCCTCAATATTTGGGTGGGGCGTGGGGAGGATCATCCTCCCCACATTTCCTCTGTTCGTTTCGCTTTCCATCATTCCTATCGCCCGAGATAGACTTCGATGACCCGCTCGTCGGCGGAGACCTGGTCGAGCGAGCCCTCGGCGAGGACCGAGCCTTCGTGCAGGACGGTGACCTTGCAGCCGAGGTCGCGAACGAACGTCATGTCGTGCTCGACGACGACGACGGAGTGGTCCTTGGCGATCTGCTTGAGCAGCACCGCCGTGGCCTCGGTCTCGGCATCGGTCATGCCGGCGGCCGGCTCGTCGACCAGCAGCAGCTTCGGGTCTTGGGCCAGCAGCATGCCGATCTCCAGCCACTGCTTCTGGCCGTGGCTGAGGTCGCCGGCCGGGCCCCCGGCCTGCCGGGTGAGGCCGATGATCTCCAGGAGCTCGGTCAGGCGGCGGCGCTCGGCCTCGCTCGGGCGGTGGAAGAGCGTGGCGAAGGGCGAGCGCCGGCCGGCCAGCGCCATGGCGAGATTGCCCGCGACGCTGTGGTTCTCGAACACCGTGGGCTTCTGGAACTTGCGGCCGATGCCCAGCCCGGCGATCGCGGCCTCGTCGTAGCGGCGGAGGTCGATCGTGCCCTCGAAGAAGATCTCGCCCGTGTCGGGCTTGGTCTTGCCGGTGATGACGTCCATCATCGTGGTCTTGCCCGCACCATTCGGGCCGATGATCGCGCGGAGCTCGCCGGGCTCGATGACGAAGCTCAGGCCGTTCAGGGCGCGAAAGCCGTCGAAGCTGACGCTGACGCCGTCGAGGTAGAGAATCGAGCCCGTGGCCTGGGTCTGGCTCATTCGGCGGGTGCTCCCTGCCGTTCCGATGTGGGGTCGAGGGTCAGCGGGTCCTTGGACTTGTAGGCGAGCGGATCGGGCTTCTGCGCGCGCATCCAGTTCACGTAGCTGTTCCAGGCGCCGACGATGCCCTTGGGGAAGAAGAGCGTGACGGCGATGAACAGGGCGCCGAGCGCGAACAGCCAGAGCTCGGGCAGGGCGGTGGTGAACCAGGTCTTGCCGTAGTTGACGGCGAAGGCGCCGATCACCGCACCGACCAGGGTCCCCCTGCCGCCCACGGCGACCCAGATGACCATCTCGATCGAGTTGGCGGGCGAGAACTCGCCAGGATTGATGATGCCGACCTGCGGCACGTAGAGGGCACCGGCGACGCCGGCCATCATGGCGGACAGCACGAAGACGAAGAGCTTGTAGTGCTCCACCCGGTAGCCGAGGAACCGGGTCCGGCTCTCGGCGTCGCGAATGGCGACCAGGACCTGCCCGAGCTTCGAGCCGGTGACCGCCTTGGCGATCATGAAGCCGAGCATCAGGGCCACGGCCGAGGCGACGAAGAGGCCGGCCCGGGTCTGCGGCGACTGGATCGGAAAGCCCAGGATGTCCTTGAAGTCGGTGAGCCCGTTGTTGCCGCCGAAGCCCATGTCGTTCCGGAAGAAGGCGAGCATCAGCGCGTAGGTCATGGCCTGGGTGATGATCGAGAGATAGACGCCCGTCACGCGCGAGCGGAAGGCGAGCCAGCCGAAGACGAAGGCGAGCGTGCCCGGCACCAGGAGCACCATCAGCATGGCGAACGGGAAGGACTGGAAGCCCCACCAGTACCAGGGCAGCTCCGACCAGTTGAGGAAGACCATGAAGTCGGGGAGCTCGGGGTTGGCGTAGACGCCGCGGTCGCCGATCTGGCGCATCAGGTGCATGCCCATGGCGTAGCCGCCGAGCGCGAAGAAGGCGCCGTGGCCGAGGCTGAGGATGCCGCAGTAGCCCCAGATCAGGTCGATGGCGATGGCGAGCAGGGCATAGGTCAGGAACTTGCCGAGCAGCGAGACCATGAAGCCCGAGAAATAGAGCGGGTCGCCCGGCCTGAGGTAGAGGTTGCCGTAGGGCACGACGACGGCGATCACCGCGAGGAAGACGAGGAACCACCAGCCGCCGAGGCCGAGGTGACGGGTGAGCAGCATGGCGGGGTCAGGCCTCGACGGCGCGGCCGCGCTGCGCGAACAGGCCGCGCGGGCGCTTCTGGATGAAGAGGATGACGAGGACGAGCACGACGATCTTGCCGAGCACGGCACCGGCATAGGGCTCGAGGAACTTGTTGACGATGCCGAGCGTCATCGCCCCCGTCAGCGTGCCCCAGAGATTGCCCACGCCGCCGAAGACGACGACCATGAAGCTGTCGATGATGTAGCCCTGGCCGAGATTGGGGCTGACATTGTCGATCTGCGAGAGGGCGACCCCGGCGAGCCCGGCGACGCCGGAGCCGAGGCCGAAGGTCAGCGCGTCGACGCGGCCGGTGCGGATGCCCATGGCTCCCGCCATCTGCCGGTTCTGGGTGACGGCCCGCATCTCCAGCCCGAAGCTGGTGCGCTTGAGGACGAAGAGCAGGAGCGCGAACACGGCGAGCGCGAAGAAGAAGATCCAGAGCCGATTCAAGGTCAGCGAGAGCGCCCCGATCTCGATCGAGCCCGACATCCAGGACGGGTTGCCCACCTCGCGGTTGGTCGGGCCGAAGATGCTGCGGACGGTCTGCTGCAGGACCAGGGACAGGCCCCAGGTGGCGAGCAGCGTCTCGAGCGGCCGGCCGTAGAGCCAGCGGATGATGCCGCGCTCGATGGCGATGCCGATGGCACCCGTGACCGCGAAGGCGAGCGGGATGGCGATGAAGAGCGAGGCGTCGAACAGCTCCGGGTAGTGCGTCCTGATCGCCTGCTGGACGACGAAGGTCGTGTAGGCGCCGAGCATCACCATCTCGCCATGCGCCATGTTGATCACACCCATCACGCCGAAGGTGATGGCGAGGCCGATGGCGGCGAGCAGCAGGACGGAGCCCAGCGACAGGCCGAAGGTGACGTGCTGCGCCATCTCCCAGGTCTTCAGCCGCCGCTCGATCGCCGCGATGCCGTCGGCCACGGCCTCGGCGAGCTCGTCGCCGGCACGGGCGCGGTAGCTCGTCAGCAGGGTCAGCGCCTCGCGGTCGCCGCGCGCGGCGATGGTGGCGATGGCGGCGCGCTTGGCCGCGACGTCGGCGTCGATGTTGAGGATGACCGCGGCGCGCGCCTGCTCGAGCCGGGCGCGGGCGCGGCTGTCCGTCTCCTGGGCGAGGGCGGCCTCGAGCGTCTCGAGCGCCTCGGGGTCGCCGCTCCGGAACACCGACTGGGCGGCGCTGATGCGCTGCGCCGGATCGGGCGACAGCAGGGTCATCGAGCCGATGGCGACGGCCAGCGCCCGGCGCACGCGGTTGTTGACGCGCACCCGGTCGAGGGCGCCCGCGGCCACGGTCTCGAGCTGCTCGAGGGTGGCGGCGTCGAGCAGGCGGAACTGGCGGCCCGCCGGCTCGCCCACCACGATCCGGCCGTCGCTCTTGCGGGTGAACAGGCGGCCGTCGGCCATCGCCCGGAGGACCGGCACGAAGGCCTCGTCGCCGCTGGCGGCAGCGGCCTGGATGGCGCGCTCCTTCTCGGCGAAGCCGCCCTCGGCGAGGGCCGTGACCAGGGCGTCCCGGTCCTGCGCCGCCGCGGGCGGCCCGGCCACCAGCAGGAGGGCCAGGGCGAGGATCGCCAGACAATGCCGGATCATGGGCGCCGCCGTCGTGTTCGCTTGGACAGGATGGCCGGCGGCTGTCCCGGGGGAGGGACGGCCGCCGGTCCATGGTGGGAGCTCAGTTGCTGCTGGCGCCGCCGCAGCTGCCGGTCACCACGTTGTAGTTGCCGCACGACATCGGCGCCCGCCAGTCGGCGATCAGGTCCTTCGAGCCCTCGAGGTAGTCGGACCACTCGTCGCCGACGACGAGGCCCGAGGTCTCCCACACCACGTCGAACTGGCCGTCGTCCTGGATCTCGCCGATCAGCACGGGCTTGGTGATGTGGTGGTTGGGCATCATCGCCGAGAGGCCGCCGGTGAGGTTCGGCACGGCGACCCCGATCATCGCGTCGATCACCGCGTCGGGGTCGGTGGTGCCGGCCTTCTCGACCGCCTTCACCCACATGTTGAAGC
>CAYWSB010000232.1:0-6813 GCA_964460465.1 uncultured Geminicoccaceae bacterium
CACGATAGCTACCCACCAACCGGTTGTGGCTGCGATACGTCCGACCGGCGAAGCGTGCCCGCCCGGCATTGGGGCCGAGGTCACGGGCCGGCGCGCGCGCTCAGGCGTTGTGCCACAGATCGCCGACCCGGTAGCCGGTCGGGAAGGGATCGGTCGGGTCCAGCACGTATTGATGGAAGGCGGTGATCCAGCCCTGGCCCGCGATCTCCGGCACGATCGCCGGCTTGTCGCCCACTGTTGCCGTCTCGAGCACCCTGCCGGTGAAGGTGGTGCCGATCACCGACTCGTGGGTGAAGGTCTCGCCGACGCCGATCTGGCCCCTGGCGTGCATCACCGCCAGCCGAGCGCTGGTGCCGGTGCCGCAGGGCGAGCGATCGATCCGTCCGGGCGAGACGATCACCGCGTTTCGCGCCCGCTTGCCGCTGGCGTCGCTTTCGAGCGGCATGGCGAAGAGCGTCTGGTTGATGGTGTGGATCTCCGGGTTCTCGGGATGCACGGCCGGGATCTGCACCGCCGCCGCGGCCTTGATCCGCTCGCCGACCGCGACCAGCTCCCGGCCCTCGGACGAGGTCACCTCGAAGCCGAGCGCCGGCGCGTCGACGACGCAGTAGATCATCCCGCCATAGGCGACGTCGACCGTGAGTGTGCCGAGCCCCTCGACCTCGAGCGGCAGGTCGAGGCCGAAGACGAAGGACGGCACGTTCCTGAACGCGACCCGCTTGCACTTGCCGCCCTCGCAGGTGGCGGTGATGTGCACGAGCCCGGCCGGCGCCTCGAGGTAGAAGGTGGTCACCGGCTCCTGCATCGGGATCATCCCGGTCTCGAGCAGCACGGTGACGGTGCAGATCGTGTTGGTCCCGGACATCGGCACGTAGAAGTCCGATTCCATGATGACGAAGCCCATGGCCGCCCTGGGATCGGATGACGGCAGGACCAGGTTGACGCATTGCTGCACCTTGCCGCGCGGCTCGTTGAGCAGGAACTGGCGCAGCTCGTCCGCCGCGGTCTCCAGGTGACGCATCTTGTCGAACATGGTGCGCCCGGGGACGTCGACGACGCCGCCGGTGATCACCTCGTTGAGCTCGCCCTCGGCATGCGCGCCGACGACGGTGACCATGCGGCTGAAGCGCATCGCCGGTAGCCTCCCTGCAGTCGTGGTGGTGACGCCCCGGCGTCAGCTCTTCTTGTCGTAGTCGAGATCCGTCCAGCCGAAGACGGTCCGCTTCTCGATCTCGGCCACGTTCGCCGGCCGCGGAAACGGCTCCGGCGTCGGCTCGCCCGGCTGGCGCGGCCGGCCGATCTCGCGGAAGAAATCGTCGAGCCCGCCCGGCATGAAGTAGTAGACGAACGTCAGGGGCTCGGGCCCCGGGTTGATGAACTGGTGCTTGCGGTTGAAGCCCAGGAACACCGCCGAGCCGCGCTCGAGGGGATGCAGCTCGCCGTCGAGGCGGACGAAGCCCTTGCCCTCGATGACGACGATGATCTCCTCGTTGCGGTCGTGGGTGTGCTCGCGGATGAAGCAGCCGGGCGCCACCGTCTGGGTGCCGAGCGAGAAGCGGTTGACGCTCCTGACCGTGGTGTTGCTGAAGAGATTGCGGACGTAGCCGTTGGCCGGGACCGGCTGCCAGTGGCTGTCGCCGTCCTCGGGCCCGAGAATCTTCGCGTCGCCCAGCGCGTCCTTGGCCACCGCCATGGCATTCCTCCCGATCCTGTGCCGGGCGTCGCCGCCCGATCCTGACATACGAGTAAGTCAAGCATGCGGCCGGCGTGGCGTCAATCGCTCTCGGCCTGCATCTCGCCGAGCGCCGCATGCCGCCCGGCGAGCCGGCCCGAGGTGAAGGCCCAGGCGAGGTGGTGGCCGTGGCCTTCCAGGATGACGCCGCCCTGGCCACAGGAGCCGGCGGCGTAGAGCCCGGGGATCGGCCGCCGCTCGCGGTCGAGCACGCGCAGCCGCCGGTCCACCCGGAGCCCGCCCTCGCCGAACATGATCCACGACTTGGCCGGCCCCAGCGCGTAGTAGGGCGGCTTCGCGAGCTTCGGCCGGTCGCCGGCCGCGGCATTGTGCGCCGCGATGGTGCGGGCGAGACTGTCGGGCTCTACCCCGATCTTGGCCGCCAGGGCTGCGATGCCATCGGCCTTGAACGTGATGTCCGGGCGCGAGCGGACATAATCCGGGAGGTAGGCGTAGCCGACGCCGGGTGCGGTCGAGACGAAGTTGGGCCAGGCCGCGAACGCCTCGGCGATGGCACCGTCCAGGATGATGTACGAGACGCCGTCCACCTCGTGCGTGATCCTGTCCTGCGGCCGGTCCAGCTCGTCGCAGAACCGCTCGCCGGCCCGGTTCACCAGGATCGCACCCTGCCTGAAGAGGTTGTGCGAGGGGGCGAGGAAGGTGGTCACGAACGACATGAGGAACGGGCGGAGGATCGGGTCCGGGACGAAGCGCATGGCCTGGAGGATGGCCCGGGCCACCGGGCGCCAGGCCGGCAGGCGGCTGGCGAGGGCCGGGCGGGCGGGCGCCACGAAGCGGATCTCCGGGCCCCAGACGAGATCGCCGTTCACCACCTCGCCGCCGACCGCCTCGCCCAGCCGCTGGCCGTCGCCGGTGCTGGTCGGGTTGGCCCCCTGGACGTCGAGCAGCGCCGGGTCGAGGAAGCGGGCCTTGTAGGCGCGGCTCGCGGCGCTGAAGTCGCCCGCTGTGAGAATCACCGCCTGGCGTGCCGCGATCGGGCGCGTTGGCCCGCTGTCCGCCGCCACCTCGACGCCGGTGACGCGGCCGTTCTCCTGGATCAGCCGGTCGACCCGCATGCCGCAGCGAATCTCGGCACCGTGCCTGCGGCAGGCGCGGCCGAGGTGGTGCATGTAGCCCTTGGAATGCGGCACGATGGCGTGCAGCCGGGGCTGGCGATGCGGCGGCTCCGGCATCGGGCCCATGAAGGCGATGCCCGCGTCGCAGAGCTCGCGGAAGGTCTCCGGCACCTCCTCGACGAGGAGCCGGCGCAGCTCCGGATTGTCGCGCCGGGCCAGGGGGCCGGCGAACAGCGCCATGTCCTCGAAATGCGCCTCGGGCGTGTCGAGGATGCCCTTTGCGCGCTGATGCGGCGTCGAGGTGGTGCAGATCGAGCCCACCGACAGGCTCGTGGTGCCGCCGAGCTCGACATTCTTCTCGAGCAGCAGCACGCGGCGGCCCAGCCGGGCGGCGGCCAGCGTCGCCATCAATCCGGCGCCGCCGCCACCGACGACGACGATGTCGACCATCTCGGCCACGGCTCTTCTCCCAGGCTCCGCGCCGTCATGGCACCGCTTGACGCCACCTCGGCCGCGTGGCTTACTGATATGTAAGTAGGGGCCGCCAACGGCACCCGTCAACACGCGGCGTCGGCCGGCGCCGCATCCGGGAGGTCAGCGGGCGTGCTCTTGGACGGCATGAGAATCGTGAGCTTCTGCCACTTCCTGCAGGGGCCCGCGGCGATGCAGTATCTCGGCGACATGGGGGCCGAGATCATCAAGATCGAGCCGCCGCAGGGAGCCTACGAGCGGCATTGGGCCGGCGCCGGCCGGGTCAAGGTCGGCGGCGTCAGCGCCTTCTACCTCTCGGCCAACCGCAATGCCCGGAGCATCGCGATCGATCTGAAGAAGCCGGGCGCGGCCGAGATCGTGCTGAAGCTGATCGACCGGAGCCACGCTGTCGCCGAGAACTTCCGCCCCGGTGCCCTCGACCGGCTCGGCCTCGGCTACGCCGCCGTGAAGGCGCGGAAGCCGGACGTCATCTACGCCTCGGCCTCGGGCTTCGGCGCCACCGGCCCCTATGCGGAGCGGCCCGGCCAGGACCTGATGATCCAGGCGATGTCGGGCCTCGTCTCCGCCAACGGTGGTGGCCGCCACCGGCCGATCGCCATCGGCTGTGCGGCGGCGGACCAGCACGGCGCCGCCCTCTTCGCCATGGGCATCCTCGGCGCCTACGTCAAATGGCTGCGGACGGGCGAGGGGACCCGGGTCGAGGCGAGCCTGCTCGGTGCCGGCATCGACCTGCAGATCGAATCGCTCGTCACCTACTATGCCGCCAATCGCGGCGACGCGGCCTTCGCGCGCGCCGACAACCTCGCCACCTGGTTCCACGAGGCACCCTACGGCATCTACAAGATCAAGGACGGCGACCTCGCCATCTCGCTCAACCCGCTCGAGAAGCTGGGCCGGGCGCTCGCGACCGACGTGTTCCAGCCGTTCGTCGGCAAGGACCCCTACGAGCATCGCGACGCCATCGCGGACCTGGTCGCCGCCGCCGTGCGCGAGCGGAGCTTCGCCGAGCTCAGCGCCGCCTTCGAGGCCGAGGCCATGTGGTTCGCCAAGGTCGACAGCTTCGAGGATCTGCCGGACAATCCGCAGCTCCGGCACAACGAGACCTTTTTCGAGCAGCCCGTGAACGACGCCACCGTCCGCCTCGTCAACCACCCCAACCGCTATGACGGCAAGCTGCCCGATCGGCGCCACTTCGCCTTGCAGCCCGGTGCGGATTCGCGCGCCGTGCTGGAGGAGGCGGGCTACGCCGCGGCGGAGATCGACGAGCTGCTGGCGGACGGTGTCGTCCACGCCCCCCGTTAGGCCACACACAAAGGATGCGGACTTGAGCAAGTTCCATGTCGCGATCGGTGATGCCGTCTCGGTCGCGAAGACCATCGGCGAGAGCGACGTCTACGTCTTCGCCGGCATCACCGGCGACTTCTCGGGCAACCATGTCAACGAAGCCTTCATGGCCGGCACCAGCTACGGCCGGCGGATCGTCCACGGGGCCCTCCTGGTCGGCTTCATGTCGACGGCCTCGACCCTGATGATCGACAAGTGCGGCGGCCCGACGGCGGACGAGACCCCGGTGTCGCTCGGCTACGACCGCATCCGCTTCCTGCTGCCGGTCTTCTTCGGCGACACCATCACGGTCGACTACAAGATCACCGCGATCGACGAGGCGCGTCGCCGCTCGACCTCGGACATCGAGGTCAGGAACCAGAAGGGCGAGGTCGTGGCCGTCGCCCATCACATCCTGAAGTGGGTGCCCAACGACCGGCCGAAGGTCGGCTAGGTCCGCCATGGTGTTCGATCTCACCGGCAAGAAGCTGCTGATCGTCGGCGGCTCCTACGGCATGGGGCTGGCCACCGCCCGGGCCGCGGTCGAGCTCGGCGCCGAGGTCGCGATCGCCGCCCGCGGCCTGGGCGGGCTCGAGGCCGCAGCGGCGGAGCTCGAGCGGCTGGGCAAACGACCGGTGCCGTTCAAGGCCCTTCGCATCGAGGACCGCGCCGCCGTCCGGGCGTTCATGGCGGCACAGGCACCGTTCGACCACCTCGTCCTGCCGGGCTCGACGGTCAAGCCGATCCTCTACGCCGATCTCGACGAGGCAAGTGCGCGCGAGGCCTTCGAGAGCAAGTTCTGGGGGCCGTTCTGGGCCTGCTTCGACGCCCGGCCACACCTCCGCGAGGGCGGCAGCATCGTGCTCTACAGCGGCGTCGCCGCGGTCCGGCCGGTCAAGGGCTACCTGATGGGGGCCTCGATCAACGGCGCCATCAACGCGCTTACCCGCTCGCTGGCGCTCGAGTTCGGTGCCCAGGGCGTGCGGGTGAACACCATCGCCCCCGGTCTCACCGACACGCCCTTGAACGACATCCTCCACGCCCACGACAAGCAGGAGCGCTACCGGGCGATGGCGGCGCGGCTGCCGGTCAAGCGCATCGGCACCGCCGAGGAGGCGGCGCAGGCGGCGATCTACTTGATGTGCAACGGCTTCGTCACGGCCCAGGTGCTGGGTGTCGACGGCGGCCAGCAGGTCATGGACTGACGCCCGAGGGCAGCCGTCCGGGCCACACGGGAGGAACGATGGTCGAGGTCATCACCGCCGATGCGGCGGCCGGGCTGGTCAAGGCCGGCGATTGCGTGCTGATCGGCGGCTCGGGCGGCGGGCATGCGGTGCCGGAGGCGTTCATCGAGGCGCTGGCCAGGCGCTACAAGGAGACGCGGAGCCCGCAGGGTCTCTCGCTCGTCAGCATCGTCTCGATCGGCGACTGGCAGGAGACCGGCTTCAACATCCTGGCCGAGCCCGGCCTCGCCCGGCGCGTGGTCAGCGGCGGCCTGAACAACTGCCCGCGCTTCGCCGCCATGGCGATCGCCGACGAGATCGAGGCCTACACCCTGCCGCAGGGCGTGCTCTCGCAGCTCTGCCGCGACATGGCGGCCGGCCGGCCCGGACTCTTGACCAAGACCGGCCTGCATACCTTCATCGACCCCCGCCACGGTGGCGGCCGGCAGAGCCCCCGCTCGACCGAGGACCTGGTCGATCTCGTGACCATCCGCGGCGAGGACTACCTCCTCTATCGCAGCTTTCCGGTCCAGGTCGCGGTCATCCGCGGGACCACGGCGGACGAGCGCGGCAACGTCACGATGGAGGACGAGGCGTTCTTCGGCGAGAACTTCTCGATCGCGGCTGCCGCCCACCTGCACGGCGGCATCGTCATCGCCCAGGTCAAGCAGCTGGCCCAGGCGGGCACGCTGCACGGCAAGCAGGTCAAGGTGCCGGGCGTGGTGGTCGACTACGTCATCGTCGAGCCGGGCCAGCGCCAAACCTATCAGACGGCGCAGAGTGCCGCCTATGCCGGCGATCTCAGGCTGCCCGACAAGAGCATCCCGGCGATCCCCTTCGACATCCGGAAGGTCATCGCCCGGCGCGGGGCGATGGAGCTGTTCCCGGGTGCCGTCGTCAATCTCGGCTTCGGCGTCTCCAACGGCATCTCGGCCGTGGCGGTCGAGGAGGGCTTCTACCGCGAGCT
>CAYWSB010000233.1:0-6706 GCA_964460465.1 uncultured Geminicoccaceae bacterium
CGAGCTGCTCGATCCTGAGGCCGATGCCGTAGGCGGCGATCGCCGCCTCGCCGTGCCGGCCCATGAAGAAGGTGATGCAGAAGAGCCCGAAGCCGGTGGCGCCGATGCTGATGGTGACCGGCACGGCCTGGCGCAGGAGGTCCTTGAGGATCGGCGGATCCGGCAGGAGGTCGCGGCCGGCGAGATGGAGGCCGAGCGGGCTTTGCCGTGCCCGGTGCAGGAGATAGGCGAGCTGCATGAACTGGATCAGGACGGTCGCCGCCGCGATGCCGGCGACGCCCAGGCCGGGGATGCCCAAGGCCGGGATGCCGAACATGAAGAGCGGGTCCAACCCCACGTTGAGGATCGAGCCGGCGGCCAGGGCGTTCCTGAAGCTCTTGCTGTCGCCTTGCGCCGTGAGCCAGCCGTTGAGCCCCTGGTTCAGGAGGAAGACCACACCGAAGAGCAGGATCGGCACGAGATAGGCGCGGCCCGCCGCGAGGCTGTCGCCCGAGGTGCCGAGAAACTGCAGGAGCGCGGTGGCGGCGAAGAGGCCGTAGAGGGCGATCACCGCGCCGGCGACCAGCGTCAGGCAGAGCGCCTGGCCGAGCAGGCGCCTCGCCCCCTCCTCGTCGTCGCCGCCGAGCCGGATGGCGATCAGCGCCTGCGCCGCCGCACCGATGCCCACCGACAGCACGATGATCAGGAAGAACACGGGGAAGGAGGCACCGAGCGCGGTGAGCGCCGCGGTCGAGACAAAGCCCGCCCAGAAGCTGTCGACGATGTTGAAGAGGGTCTGGAACAAGAGGCCGACGCCGGCCGGGACGGCGATGCCGCGGATCAGCCCGCCGAGCGGTGCGGTGGTCAGCCGACCTCTGGGCGACGCGGCACCGGCCGCGTCCCTTCCCGGGCGCGTCGCCGCGTCCAGCGTGGTGGGCTCAGAGGACGCGGAACTGCTCCTGCCAGAGCCGCACCCCGCCGGCGAAGGCGTTCTGGTTGTCGCCGGCACGGCTGTGCTCGGGCAGCTTCTTCAGGAGCTTGGTGTTGCCGCCGCCGAGCACGACGTAGTCGGCGACCAGCGCCGCCCTGAGCCGAGCCACGGTGTCGTGCACCGCCTTCTCCCAGCGCTTCTGGCCCATCCGGTCGAGACCGCGCTTGCCGACGCAGTCCTCGAAGGTGAACTTCTTCCGGTAGGGCAAGTGCGCCACCTCGAGCGGCACGGCCACGTGGTCGCCGACCAGGGCCGCCCCCAGCCCGGTGCCGAGGCCCAGGAACAGCATCTTGCCGCCGGCATAGGAGCCGACGGCCTGCATCACCGCGTCGTTCACCAGCCGGACCGGGCGGTCGAAGGCCGCCTGGAAGTCGAAGGCGACCCAGCCGTCGCCGAGATTGACCGGCTCGAGCACCATCCGGCCGTTGCGCACCGCTCCGGGGCAGCCGATCGTCACCCGGTCGTAGGTCCAGTCGTGGACCAGCTCGCGCACCGCCGCCACCATGACGTCTGGCGTGAGGTCCGGCCCGGATCGGCTCTTGCGCCGCTCGTCGTGGGCGCCGTGCTTGAGCTTGATATTGTTGCCGCCGACGTCGACGACGAGGATCCCTTCGCCCTTCAAGAACCCCTCCCCGGCCGCGACCGCCGCGTTCGTCGTTCACCGGTGGCATAGCATTCGATCGCCGGCGCGACCAGATGCGTCGGCCGGCACGCCGGCAGGGAGCGCGCTGCGGCCTAGTGCAGCAGCCCCACCGTCGTCTGGTGCCGCTCGAGCTTGGCGAAGATCTCCTTGAGCTTGTTGAGGTTGTAGGGCTTGACGATGAAGCCGAAGGCGCCCTCGCGCAGCGACTGGACGACCACGTCCTGGGTGCTGTGGTGGGTGACCATGACGACCGGGATCAGGGGGTCGGCGGCGCGCAGATAGGGCAGCAGCTCGAGCCCGCTCGACCCCGGCAGCTCGATGTCGAGGAAGACGAGGTCGAGCGTGTAGCTGCGGAAGACGTCCCGGGCCTCGGACGCGGTGGCCGCCTCGAACAGGCGGAGGTTGCGGCGGACGTCGTAGATCGCCTGGCGCAGCAGCACCCGCTCGCTGCGCGCGTCGTCGACGAGCAGCAGGCTCAGCGGGCGGGTGGCCTGACCGGGTGCGAGGGTCGGGGCGGGTAGCGGCGGCGGTGGCGGCATCGGGCTCCGGCCGGTCTCGTGGAGGTCGGGGTCGGAGTGTAGCCGCCCGAGCTTTGCCAGATCGTTAACACGGCGCTATGCACGGGCGCTCCTTCGCGAAAAACGGTCATGGCCGCCGCCCTCGGTGCGATCGCCCCCATTTTCCTCTTGCTGCTCCTGGGCTTCGCCCTCGGCCGGCGGGACTTCCCGGGACCGGGCTTCTGGCCGATGGCCGAGCGGCTGGTCTATGCCGTCCTGTTCCCGGCCCTGCTGGTCCGCAGCACCGCCGCCATCGACGCCGACGGCGCCATCCTCGCCATCGCCGCCGCGGTGCTCGGGCCGATCTTCCTCGTCATGGCGCTGGTCGCCCTCCTCGGCCGGCGGCTCGGCCTGGGTCGCCGCCTCCTTCCCGCCGTGGCCCAGGCGGCGACCCGGCAGAACGTCTACATCGCCTTCGCCGCGGCCCTTGGCATCTGGGGCGAGCCGGCGCTGGTGCCGCTGGCGATCGCCGTCGCCGCGTACACGCCGGGGGTCAACATCGCGAGCGCCGTCCTGCTCGGCCTGCATGCCGAGATCCGGCCGGCACCCCTGGCCCTCGCCCGGGCGCTCGCGACCAACCCGCTCGTCCTCGCCTGCTTCGGCGGGCTCGCCCTGGGCTTCGCCGGCATCGCCATCCCGCCGTGGATCGACGAGGTGTTGCGCATTCTGGGTCTCGCCTCGCTGCCGCTGGCGCTGCTCGCCACCGGCGCCGGATTGCGCTGGCAGGGACTGGGCTCGGATGTCGGCTGGCTCGTCGGCACCGCCGCCTTCAAGCTGGCGGGCCAGCCGCTCGTCACCCTGCTGGTGGCGCTGCTGCTCGGCCTCGACGGGCTGGCGCTCGCCGTCGTCGTGCTGTTCGCCGCCTTGCCGCTCTCGCCCACCGCCTACGTGCAGACCCGGGCCATGGGCGGACATGCCGCCTTCATGGCCAATGCCGTGGCGCTGCAGACCCTGGTCGCGATGGGCACCCTGCCGGTCGTCCTGCTCCTGCTCGTGGCCTTTGCCCGATGAGCCGCAGCGCGATCGTGGCGCTGGGTGCGCCGGCCCTCTTCGTGTTCCTCTGGAGCACCGGCTTCATCAGCGCCAAGCTCGGCCTGCCGCATATCGAGCCGATGACCTTTCTCGCCCTGCGCTTCGGGGTCGTCGCCGTGGGTTTCCTCGGCATCGTGCTCTGGCTCGGCCTGCGCTGGCCCTCCCCTGCCGTCATGCTGCAGCAGATCGTCACGGGCCTCCTGCTGCACGGGGTCTACCTGGGCGGGGTGTTCGCCGCCATCGACCAGGGGGTCGAGGCCGGCGCCGCGGCGCTCGTCGTCGGGCTGCAGCCGCTGCTGGTCGCCGCGGTCGCCGCCCCGCTGCTCGGCGAGGCGGTCGGCTGGCGGCACTGGCTGGGCCTGGCACTGGGCATCCTCGGCGTCTGGCTCGTGGTGGCGGAGAAGCTCGCGGCCGGGATGGGCACCGCGGCGGGCATCGCCTTCGCGATCGCCGCCCTCATCGGCATCACGGCCGGCACCCTCTACCAGAAGCGGGTCGCGAGGGGGCTCGACATGCGGGTCGGCAACGTCTTCCAGTTCGCCGCCGCCGCCCTCCTGACCGGGCTCGCCGCGCTGGCATTCGAGACCGGCGTCATCGACTGGCAGCCGGCGCTGGTCGTGGCGCTGCTCTGGTCGATCCTCGTGCTCTCCTTCGGCGCCGTCTCGCTGCTGCTCTGGCTGATCGCCAGGGGGGCGGCGTCCCGGGTTTCCTCGCTGTTCTTCCTGGTGCCGCCGACCACGGCGCTCATGGCCTGGCTGCTGTTCGACGAGCGGCTGCCGCCCTTGGCGCTGCTCGGCATGGCGGTGGCGATGGTGGGCGTGGCGCTCGTCAACCTGCCCGCCGCTCGCGCCAGCCCACGTAGAGCCCCGCCCCGGCGATGATCAGGATGCCGGCCCAGGTGAAGCCGTCCGGGAAGTCGCCGAACCAGAGATAGCCGATCAGCACCGCCGTCAGGATCTCGGCATAGCCGAGCGGCGAGAGCACCGAGACCGGGGCCATCTCGAAGGCGCGGATGATGCACTGGTGCGCGGCGGCCCCCAGGATCCCGATCAGCACCATGCCCAGCCAGTCGGCCCAGGTCATCGGCACGAACACGAAGGGCACCAGCAGGCTGGTCACGGCCACCCCGATCGCGGCGACCCAGCCGAGCGTGACGAGCGGCGGCGTCTGGCCTCTGAGCTTGCGCGTCAGGAGGATGTAGAGCGCGAAGACGAGGCCGATGCCGAGCCCCAGGATCGAGGCCGGCTGGAACACCTCGAAGCCCGGGCGGATGATGACCATGGCGCCGAGGAACCCCGCCACCACCGCCGCCTGGCGCCGCCAGCCGACGCGCTCGCCGAGCACGAACGGGGCGAGCGCGGTGACGATCAGCGGATAGAGGAAGGCCAGGGCCACGGTGTCGGCCAGGGGCAGGAAGGTGAGCGTCAGGAAGAACAGGAAGGTGGCGGCGAGCTGGGCCAGCCCGCGCAGCAGTTGCAGCCCCGGCTGCGGGATGTCGAGCAGCTCGGCCCGGTAGCGCCGCAGCAGCTGCGGCAGGATGCAGGCCAGCGTGAAGACGTAGCGGCCCCAGGTCACCTGGATGACCGGATAGCGCTCGCCCAGGTCCTTGGCGATCGCGTCCATCACCGGCAGCAGCGTGACCGCGGCGAGCATCAGGAGGATGGCCCGGCGGACCGCTCCCTGCTGAAGCTCGAGTGCGATGGACAAGACGTGCTCCCCGATTCAGGACGGCGGCGATTGCGGTGCCGCCGGCACGCTGCCATAGTGCGTCCCGGTGGTTCCCCGTCGGTCCATAGCCCTGGACCCGCGGGGTGAAAAGGGAACCCGGTGCGGCGTCGCGCTGAAGCGCGACGGCAATGCCGGGGCTGCCCCCGCAACTGTGGACGGCGAGCCGTCGATCATCTCTTGCCACTGGGCGATGTCCGCCCGGGAAGGCCGATCGAGGCGTCGAGCCGTGAGCCAGGAGACCTGCCACCGTCGCTTCACCCACCAACCGGGGCGGGGTGCCTCCGGCGAAAGGTCGACCGCATGCTCACACCCGAACGACGTGCCGCCCTCGTCCTCGATCTCGAGGCCTGCGATCCCAAGCGGCTGATCCGCGACGCCCTGGCCGGCGCCGGTCCCGCCGGGCCGGGCGGCTGGACGCCGCGCGAGCTCTACCTGGCCTGGCTCCTGAACCTGCCGGTCGAGATCGACGCGGCGCATGCCGCGGCGCTGCTGCTCCGACGGACCCGCCCGCCGGCCGCCGGCGACAGCACCGCCCAGGACCTCCTGGCGCTGCTGCGCACCACCACGGCCTATCCGCGCGAGCGCCTCGAGCCCGTGGTCGCGTCGCGCTCACAGCTGCACTAGGAAAAGCCCAATGGCCACCGCCCGCCGGCGCAAGATTCCGGCCACCATCGTCACCGGCTTTCTCGGTGCCGGCAAGACCAGCCTGATCCGCCACCTGCTCACCCATGCCCACGGCCGGCGGATCGCCCTGATCATCAACGAGTTCGGCGACGTGGGTGTGGATCGCGAGCTGATCCGCGCCTGCGGCATCGCCGGCTGCCGCGACGAGGACGTGGTCGAGCTCGCCAATGGCTGCATCTGCTGCACCGTGGCCGACGACTTCCTGCCGACCATGGCCAGGATCCTGGAGCGGCCGGAGCCGGTCGACCACATCGTGATCGAGACCTCGGGCCTGGCCCTCCCCAAGCCGCTGGTCAAGGCGTTCACCTGGCCAGCGGTCAGGAACGCGGTGACGGTCGACGGGGTGGTCGCCGTGATCGACGCCGAGGCCACGGCCGCCGGCCTCTTCGCGAGCGATCCGGCAGCGGTCGCGGCGGCCCGCGCCGCCGATCCGAGCCTCGACCACGAAAGCCCGCTCGAGGAGCTGTTCGAGGAGCAGGTGGCCTGCGCCGACATGGTCGTGCTGAACAAGTGCGACCGGGTGGACGCGGCCGCCAAGGCCCGCGCCCGGGCCCTGGTAGAGCACGACCTGCGACCCGGCGTGCACATCGTCGAGGCCGCGCACGGGGCAGTCGATCCCCTGGTCCTGCTCGGTCTCGACGCCGCCGCCGAGGACGATCTGGCGAGCCGCCGCTCGCACCACGACGACGGCGGCGAGCACGACCACGACGACTTCCAGAGCTTCGTCGTGGCGCTGCCGGCCATCGCCCGCCCGGCCGAGATCGAGGCCAGGATCGAGGTCGTGGCCCGGGCGCACGCCGTGCTCAGGGTCAAGGGTTTCCTCGCGGTCGAGGGCAAGCCGATGCGGCTGGCGGTCCAGGCGGTTGGCGCGCGAGTGGAGAGCCATTTCGACCGCCCCTGGGCCCCGGACGAGGCGCGCCACGGCGCCCTCGTCGTCATCGGCCTTCGCGGCCTCGACGAGCCCTCGATCCGCGCCGCCCTGGCCGGCGCCCCGGCGAGCGCCGCCGCCTGAGCCGGCGCAGGGCCGGCCGCGACGCCGCTAGAGCATTTTCACGCTGACCGTACATATCCTGCATTGTCGATGTAGTTTTG
>CAYWSB010000234.1:0-6695 GCA_964460465.1 uncultured Geminicoccaceae bacterium
GGCGCCGCCCGCAGGCCGGCCGGCTGCGCCATCGCCGCGGCGCCGGGGCAAGGCCGCCACCACCGCGACCAGCCGGGGGGACCGCTGATGGAGACCCGCGCCAGCCATGTCGTCGTCGGCATCTTCGTGCTGGCACTGAGCATCGGGGCCGCGATCTTCGGCGTCTGGCTCGCCCAGCGCGACATCGACCGGACGTTCACCGAGTACGAGATCGTCTTCCCGGGCTCGGTCTTCGGCCTGCAGCAGGGCAGCCAGGTCGTGTTCCGGGGCGTGCCCGTCGGCCGGGTGACCGACATCCGCATCGATCCGGAGAACGCCGACCGGGTGCTGGTCGGGATCGAGGTCGACCAGGCCACCCCGGTGACCGTCGAGACGGACGCCGTGCTGGTGCCGCAGGGGGTGACCGGCCTGCTCGTCGTCGAGCTCCGCGGCGGCGACGCGGCCGCCGAACTGCCCACCGCCGAGCGTGGCCGCCGGCCGCAGATCACAGGGCGCGTCTCGGCGATCGAGCAGGTCTTCGCTTCCACCCCCGAGATCCTCGCCCGCGCCGTCATCATCCTCGAGCGTATCGGGGCGGCGCTCTCGGACGAGAACATCGCCCAGCTGACGAGCACGCTGGCCAATCTCGAGGCGCTCTCGACCACCATCGCCGACCGCACCCCCGACATCGATCGGCTGATCGCCACCAGCGCCGATCTCGGCGACGATGCCAGGACGGCCTTCGCCGGCATGGCCCAGCTCGCTGCCACGGTCGACCGGCTGGCCGCGACGCTCGAGCGCGAGGTCGCCGGCATCAGCGGCAAGGGCGACGCGGCGCTGGGCGAGATCGAGGCGGCGGCCCGCGCGGCGCGGAACCTCGCCTGGCGGGCGGATCGGGTGCTTGCGGCGAGCGAGGAGCCGCTCCAGGATTTCAGCGACGGTGGGCTCTACGAGATGGGCGAGATGATCCGCGAGATTCGCATGCTGGTGGCCGCGATGAGCCGGATCGCCACCGACTTCGAGCGCGACCCGGCCGGCTTCCTGATCGGCGGCAGCGCCCGCGGGTTCACGCCGCAATGAGCTGGCCGGTCGAGCCACGACCGGAACGCCTCGCCCGGCGCTGGGCGCTGCGGCAGGCCGTGGCGCTCGCCATCCTGCTGCCGGCGGCCGCCTGCACGCCGTTCACGCTGACCCGCCGGACGCCGGCGACCCTGCACCGGCTGACGCCCAAGACGACCTTCGCCGACGACCTCCCATATCTGGGCTTTCGGTTCATGCTCGAGCCGCCGAGCGCGGCCAGTGGCCTCAACACCGCGCGCATCGCCCTGCGTCCGGACCCGATGGGGCTCGACTTCTTCGCCGATGCGCAATGGGTCGAGGTGCTGCCGGTGATGGTCCAGGGGCTGCTCCTGGAATCCTTCGACGCCAGCGGCGTCCTCGACGTGCTGAGCCCGGAATCGACCGGCCTGCGCCCGGACTTCGTGATGCGGGCGTTCATTCGCGAGTTCCAGGCCGAGTACGACCAGGGCCTGGACCAGCCGCCCCTGGTCAACGTCCACCTGCAGGTCCGCCTCTTGCGCATGCCGCGGCGGGAGTCGCTCGCCACCTTCGGCGCCAGCGAGAAGGTGCGCGCCGCGGGCACACCGCTCGATCAGGTGATCCTCGCCTTCGACCTGGCCTTCGGCCGGGTGCAGCGGCGCGTCATCGATTGGACCATCGCCGAGATCGGGGCGGCGACCGGCCGCACCTGAGCCACCGCCCGCAAGGCGGGGCGGGGTTGCCTACCTATATCGAATCAATATATCTCGACCTGCTCTACCAGTGGCGGGATCACATGGACGTCAAAACGCTCTGCCTCGGTGTGCTCAGCGAGCAGGACCGATCGGGCTACGAGATCAAGCGCTGCTGCGAGGAGGTGTTCCGCCACTTCTTCGTCGCCGGCTTCGGCTCGATCTACCCGGCGCTGGCCGAGCTGCAGCGCGATGGGCTGGTCACGGTCGAGAGCGTCGAGCAGAAGAAGCGCCCCGACAAGAAGATCTACCGGCTCACCGCGGCCGGGCGGGCAGCGCTGGCCGCCGAGCTGGTCGCCACGCCGCCGCGCCACAAGGTGCGCTCGGAGTTCCTGGCGCTGATGTACTTCGCCCACCTGCTGCCGCCCGAGCGGGTGGACGCGGTGCTCGGCGAGATGATCGAGCGCTTCGAGGCGACGCTGGTCGACGAGCTGGCCCTGTTCGACAGCCCCGAGGCGCCGGGCGAGCTGACCCCCGGCCAGCACTTCGCGCTGGGCTATGGCCGCACCGTGCTGACGGCGGCGCTGGCCTACTGCAAGCGGCAGCGGCCGCAGCTGGCGCGGGCCCTGCGTGGCGAGCCCGCCGACGCCGACGCGCCCGACGCGCTCGAGCCCGCCAACGACCGGGCACCGGCGACGACCCAGCTGGCGGGCGAGTAGCGATGCGCCGCTCGACGCTGCTGGCCGTCCTGATCGCCGTCGCCGTGGCCGGCTGGCTGGCCTCGCCGCATCTCGGCCTCGACCGCTGGCTCGATGCCGGCCGCGGCGACGGTGCCGGGACCGCGGCCGAGGACCCGGGCGCGGCGGCGACGAGCAGTGCCGAGCGGATCACCTCCGTGCGCACCCGGGTCTCGACCGCCGAGCCGATGGCGCGCGAGGTGGTGCTCAACGCGCGGACCGAGGCCAACCGCACGGTCCGGCTCGCCGCCGAGACCTCCGGTCGGGTGGTCGAGATTCTGGCCGAGCGGGGCGGCTTCGTCGCCGCCGGTGACCCGGTGGCACGGCTCGACCGGCGCGATCGCGAGGCGGCGGTCGCCGAGGCAAGGGCGGCGCTCGAGCAGCGGACCATCGAGTACGACGGTGCCCGCCGCCTGGGCGAGCGCGGCTTTCAGGCCGAAACCCAGGTCGCGGCGGCCAAGGCGGCGCTCGAATTTGCACGCTACCATCTGCGCCGGGCCGAGATAGAGCTCGGCCATACCGACGTCGTGGCCCCCTTCGACGGCGTTCTCGAGGAGCGCCCGATCGAGCTCGGCAGCTTCCTCGACATCGGCGACGCCGTCGCCCGGATCGTCGATCTCGACCCAATCCTCGTGGTCAGCGACGTGCCCGAAGCCGCGATCGGTCATGTCGCCGTCGGCAGCCCGGCCGAAGTGCGGCTGGCCGACGGCACGCGGCTCGACGGCAGGGTCCGCTTCGTCGCCCGCGAGGCCAACGAGCGGACGCGGACCTTTCGCGTCGAGGTCGAGGTCGCCAATCCCGACCACGGCATCCCCGCCGGGCTGAGCACCGCCCTGGCCCTCGTGCTCGATCCCGTCCCGGCACATCGCGTCTCGCCGGGTCTCATGGTGCTCGACGACGCGGGTGTCCTCGGCGTGAAGGCGGTGGCCGAGGACGGGACGGTGGCCTTCCACCCGGTCGAGATCGTCCGCGCCGAAGCCGATGCGCTGTGGGTGGCCGGCCTGCCCGAGCGCCTCGAGCTGATCATCGTCGGCCAGGGCTTCGTTGCCCCCGGCCAGCCCGTCGCGGCCACCGACGAGGGCCGGGTCGCGGCCGGGCTCGAGAGCGGGTCCTGAGGGCGCCGCCATGCGCACCCTGATCGACGCAGCCTTCGCCCGGACCCGCACGGTCCTCCTGGTCCTGGCGCTGCTGCTCGTGGCCGGGCTCGCCACCTACGTGTCGATCCCCAAGGAGGCCGAGCCCGACGTCCAGATCCCGGTCGTCTACGTCTCGATCCCCTACGAGGGCATCTCGGCCTTCGACGCCGAGCGGCTGCTCGCCCGGCCGGTGGAGAGCCAGCTGCAGGGCCTGGAGGGGGTCAAGGAGATCCGCTCGGTCGCGACCTCGGGCCGGGCCACCATCACCATCGAGTTCGACACCAGCGTCGACATCGACCAGGCCGTGCTCGACGTCCGCGACAAGGTCGACCGGGCCAAGGCCGACCTGCCGGCCGGCGCCGACGAGCCGACGGTCGAGGAGGTCAACCTCGCCCTCTTCCCGGTGCTCGTCGTCACCCTCTCGGGCGACCTGCCGGAGCGCGCCCTCCTGCGCATCGCCCGCGACCTGCAGGACCGGATCGAGGCGGTCCGGAACGTCCTCGAGGTCGAGATCGCGGGCCGGCGCGACGAGCTGCTCGAGGTGATCATCGATCCCTTGAAGGTCGAGAGCTACGGGCTCGAGCTTGAGGAGGTGGTGCGCGCGGTCGACCGCAACAACCAGATCGTGGCGGCAGGGTCGCTCGATGCCGGCGGCGGCCGTTTCGACATCGAGGTGCCGGGCGTCTTCGAGACCTTCGCGGACCTGATGCGCCTGCCGGTCAAGACCGACGGCGAGGCCGTGGTCCGGGTCGGCGACATCGCCACGGTCAGCAGCACCTTCAAGGACCCGGAAGGCTTCGCCCGGGTCGACGGCCGCCCGGCCCTGGCGCTCGAGGTGAGCAAGCGGATCGGGGCCAACATCATCGACACCATCGCCGACGTCCGCGCCGTGGTCGAGGCGGCGCGGGCCGAATGGCCGGCCAATGTCGAGGTCGGCTACGCCCAGGACAAGTCCGACAACGTCGCCAACATGCTCACCGACCTGCAGAACAACGTGCTGGCGGCGATCCTCCTGGTGATGATCGTCGTCGTCGCGGCACTCGGCCTGCGCTCGGCGCTCCTGGTCGGCTTCGCGGTTCCGGGCTCGTTCCTCGCCGGCATCCTGGTGCTCGGCATCTTCGGCCTCACGGTCAACATGATCGTGCTGTTCGGCCTGATCCTCGCCGTCGGCATGCTGGTCGACGGCGCCATCGTCGTCACCGAGCTCGCCGACCGCAAGATGGCCGAGGGCATGGACAAGCGCGCGGCCTACCACCTCGCGGCCCGGCGCATGGCCCTGCCGATCACGGCGGCCACCGCCACCACGCTGGCCGCCTTCCTGCCGCTGCTGTTCTGGCCCGGCATCGTCGGCGACTTCATGCAGTACCTGCCGATCACGCTGCTCGCGACGCTCACCGCCTCGCTCGCCATGGCGCTGGTCTTCGTGCCCGTGCTGGGCTCGCTGCTCGGCAAGGCCACCGCCTCCAACCCGGCGACGATGCGCCAGCTCAACGCCAGCGAGGGCGGCGACCTGCGCGAGCTCGGCGGGCTCACCGGCGCCTATGTCCGGCTGCTCGACCGGGTGCTGCGCCGGCCGGCGCTCACCGCGCTCGCGGCCCTGCTGATCGCGGTCGGCGCCTACTGGGCCTACGGCACGTTCGGCCGCGGCATCGAGTTCTTCCCGGAGGTCGAGCCCGAGCGGGCGCAGCTCCACGTCCATGCCAGGGGCGACCACTCGATCTGGGAGCGGGACGCCCTGGTCCGCGAGGTCGAGGCCCAGGTCGTCGGGCTCGACGGCATCCGCCAGGTCTACGCCCGCTCCGGCCTCGCCTTCCGCGGCGACGGCATCGACGAGGACGTCATCGGGATCCTCCAGCTCGAGCTCGAGCCCTGGCAGGAGCGCCGCCCGGCGGTGGAGATCTTCGCCGACATCGAGGCGCGCACCGCCGGCCTCGCCGGCATCCACGTCGAGCAGCGCGAGGAGGAGGCGGGACCGCCCGTCGGCAAGCCGATCCAGATCGAGATCGGCTCGACCCTGCCCGACCGGCTGGCGCCCGTGGTGCAGGCGGTGCGCGACCGGGTCGATTCCATGGCCGGCCTGCGCGAGGTCACCGACAGCCGCCCGATCCCCGGCATCGAGTGGAAGATGCGCGTCGATCGCGAGCAGGCCTCCAGGCTCGGCACCGACATCGCCACCGTGGGTGCGCACGTCCAACTCGTCAGCAACGGGGTCCTGCTCGGCACCTACCGCCCGGACGAGGCCGACGACGAGGTCGACATCCGCGCCCGCTTCCCCGTCGAGCACCGCACCCTGCACCAGCTCGACCGGCTGATCGTCAACACGCCGCAAGGTGCCGTGCCGGTCTCCAGCTTCGTCGCACTCACCCCCGAGCCGCGCACCGGCGACCTCACCCGGGTCGACGGGCGCCGGGTCTACACGGTCTCGGCCGACGTCGTCCCGGGTGTTCTCGTCGACGACAAGGTGCAGGAGATCCGCGCCTGGCTGGCCGGGCAGGACTTCGATCCGGCGGTCGGCGTCGTCTTCAAGGGGGAGGACGAGGAGCAGCGCGAGGCCCAGACCTTCCTCAGCCAGGCGTTCGGCGTGGCCCTCTTCCTCATCGCCATCATCCTGGTCACCCAGTTCAACAGCTTCTACCAGGCGACGCTGATCCTCTCCGCCGTCGTCTTCTCGACCGTGGGCGTGCTCCTCGGCCTGCTCGTCACCAACCAGCCCTTCGGCATCGTCATGTCCGGGGTCGGCGTGATCGCCCTGGCCGGCATCGTCGTGAACAACAACATCGTGCTCATCGACACCTTCAACGACCTGCGCGGCCGCGGCCTCGAGATCCGCGAGGCGATCCTGCGGACCGGTGCGCAACGCCTCAGGCCGGTGCTGCTGACGACGGTGACGACGATCCTCGGCCTCATGCCGATGGTGCTCAAGGTCAACATCAACCTGTTCACCCGCGAGATCACGATGGGCGGGCCGTCCACCGACTGGTGGGCGCAGCTTGCGACCGCGGTGGCCGGCGGACTCGCCTTCGCGACCCTCCTGACCCTGGTCCTGACGCCGGCCCTCTTGATGCTGCGCTACACCACCGCGACGTTCTGGCGCCGCCAGGGCCAGCGGCTGC
>CAYWSB010000235.1:0-6665 GCA_964460465.1 uncultured Geminicoccaceae bacterium
CCTGTTGCAGATGAGAATCGGGAAAAGATTCCGGTCAGCGTGAAAATGCTCTAGACCGAAGAAGCCCACCCGCCCGGTCGCGACCTCATGCGCGCCGGCTGGTGCCGCCGCGACCAGGCCGAAGCCGACGTGAACCGCCTCAGCCCGCGCCGTTGCGCGTCGCCGCCCGGAAGTCGTCGACCAGCTGGCCGGTGACCGGGCCCACCTGGTAGTGGCGGTCGTCGATCGCGCGCACCGGGGTGACCTCGGCGGCGGTGCCGGTGACGAAGACCTCCTGCGCCTGGTCGAGCTCCTCCGGCAGGATGTGCCGCTCGATCACCTCGTAGCCCCGCTTTTTCGCCAGATCGATCACCGTGCGCCGGGTGATGCCGTCGAGAAAGCAGTCGGGGGTCGGCGTGTGGATGGCCCCGTCGATGACGAGGAAGAGGTTGGCCCCGGTGGTCTCGGCGAGATAGCCGCGGTAGTCGAGCATCAGCGCGTCGCCGAAGCCCTTGGCCTCGGCCGCGTGCTTGCAGATGGTGCAGATCATGTAGAGCCCGGCGGCCTTGCTCTTGACCGGGGCGGTGTTGGGGGCAGGCCGCTGGTAGAGCGCGCGGGTCAGGGTGAGGTCGCTGTAGTACGCACCCCACTCCCAGCTCGCGATGGCGACGTTGATCCGCGCCTTCTGCGCGGAGACGCCCATCTGCTCGGAGCCGCGCCAGGCGATCGGCCGGACGTAGCAGTCGGCCGCGCCGTTCCGCTCGACCACCGCCATGGTCGCGGCGTCGAGCTCGGCCGCCGTGTAGGGCACGTCGAAGCCCAGGAACTTGCCGCTGTCGATCAGCCGCTGGCTGTGCTCGGTCAGCTTGAACACCTTGCCGCCATAGGCCCGCTCACCCTCGAACACGGCCGAGGCGTAGTGCAGGCCGTGCGTCAGCACGTGCACCCTGGCGTCGCGCCAGGCGAGCATCTCGCCGTTCATCCAGATGTGGCCGTCGCGCGCGTCGAAGGGGATGATCTCAGCCATGGTCCAGGGCGTCCACCGGGCGTTCCGCTTGAAAACGTGACATTTTTCTGGGAAGATTTCGGGTTCTCAGGGATTGCGATCGCTATCACCGGGTCCCATAAGTGTCAATGCGAGGTCCGTGCTCGGAGGACCGCCACCGCCGCATGGCCGGCATGCGCCGGGCGATCGACGCGACGGGGTGCGCCTCGGAGCGAGGACGATGCACGGCGCCGCTTCGCGGTGACCCCGACCGTGACGGTGAAGGGCTGCCATGATCCATGCACAGCGCGCGCAGAATCCACTTTTCCTGCGTGACGCCGAGCTCGAGCGGAGCCTGGACCTGCTCGGCCTGCTGCAGCTCGAGCTGGAGGCGGTGATCGCACCCGTGCTCGAGCGGGGCGACCTCGAGCCGGCCGATGCCGTGCTGCTCGGGCGCATCGTCCAGGCGGCGGCGCGCAGCCTGCCGGTCAGCGCCGCCGATCTCGTGGCTTATCTGGGCTGGACCAAGCAGCGCATGTCGCGCCGGCTGGGCTCGCTCGTCGACCGTGGCCTGGTCGAGCGGCGGCCGTCGCCCAGCGACCGCCGCCGCCAGCTCGTCCTGCCGACGGCGCTGGGCGGTCGGCAGCTCGACGAGCTGCAGGCGCTGCAGAAGCGCCAGCTCCGCCGCATCTTCCGCCGCGCCGGCCCGGCCGACGTGGCCGGCTTTCAGAACGTCCTCGCGGTGGCCGCGCAGCACGCGGCGCGCGGGCGGCAGGCGGCCCTGCCGGTGGCCGGCGAGCACCACCCGGGCGGTCCTGCCGACGCCGCCGTCCCCCGCGTCGACGGCGGGCCGCGATGAGCGAGCAGGCCCACCTGCTCGTGGTCGACGACGACGAGCGGCTGCTCGCGCTGCTGCAGCGCTTCCTGACCCGGAGCGGGCATCTGGTCAGCATCGCCGGCGATGCCGAGGCAGCGCGGCAGAAGCTCGCTGGGCTGGATTTCGACCTCCTGGTCCTCGACGTGATGCTGCCCGGCCAGAGCGGGGTGGAGCTGACCGCCGAGCTCAGGCGGACCAGCGACCTGCCGATCCTGCTGCTCACTGCCAAGGGCGAGGGCCGCGACCGCATCGCCGGGCTCGAGGCCGGCGCCGACGACTATCTGGTCAAGCCGTTCGAGCCGCGCGAGCTGCTGCTGCGCATCGCGACCATCCTGCGCCGCGCCAGGGCCTCGGCTTCGCCGCAGCCGGCGAAGCCGGAGGTGCTGCATTTCGGCGAGTTCACGTTCGACCTCGGCAGCCTCGAGCTCACCCGCGCTGACGGCGAGATCGTGCATCTCACCTCGGGCGAGCTCGCCCTCTTGCGCAGCCTCGCCGAGCGGGCCGGCGCGCCGATCAGCCGGGCGGAGCTCGGCGAGCTGTCCAACATCAAGGGCAACGATCGGGCCGTCGACGTGCAGATGCTCCGCCTCAGGCGCAAGCTGGGCGACGACCCGCGCCAGCCGCGCCATCTCCTGACGGTGCGCGGCGAGGGCTACGCGCTCAGGCCGGGACGCTGACCGGCGATGGCGACCAGACACGAGGATTCCTGGCGGATCGGCCGCTTTCTCAACCGCACCGTCGTGCCGGGATCGCTGTTCTGGCGGTCGATCCTCATCGTCGTGCTGCCGCTGATCATCCTGCAGATCGTCCTCACGGTCATCTTCTACAACCGGCACTGGGACGTGGTGACCCGCTGGCTCGCCACCGGCGTGGCCGGCGAGGTGGCGCTCGCCGTCGAGCTGCTCGAGGAGGCCGAGACCGCCGAGGACCGCCGCCTTGTCCTGGCCCGGTTCCGCGAGTTCCACGACCTCAGGCTGTCGCTCGAGCCCGGCGGCGACCTCGCCACCGCGGTCCAGCAGGCCGGCATCGGCAGCCGCCGGCTGAGCCACATCGACGGCAAGGTGCTGCAGGGCTTCGAGGAGCGGCTGGACCGGCCGTTCGCCATCGACCTGCGCTCGGAGATGCCGCGCTTCGTCGTCGCCTATGTCCAGCTCGACGTCGGGCTCCTGCGGGTGCTGGCCCCGGCCCACCGGGTCACCGCCACCACCACCCGGCTGCTGATGTGGTGGATGGTCGGCGCCTCGCTCGTGCTGATCGTCGTCGCCATCTACTATGTCGGCCTGCAGGTGCGCCCGATCCGCGACCTCGCCAGGGCGGTCGAGAGCTTCGGCCGCGGCGAGGACGTGGGCGACTTCCGGCCGCGCGGGCCGTCGGAGGTGCGCCGTGCCGCCGCCGCCTTCAACCGCATGCGCGAGCGCATCCTGCGCCACATGGGGCAGCGCACCGAGATGCTGGCGGCGATCAGCCACGACCTGCGCACCCCGCTCACCCGAATGCGCCTCGAGCTCGAGATGCTGGGCTCCGACGATCCCATGGCGCGCGGCCTCGAGGCCGATGTCGACGACCTGATCGAGCTGGTCGACACCTATCTCGCCTTCGCCCGGGGCGAGGAGGGCGAGACGGCCGAGGCCGTCCAGCTCGAGCCGCTGCTCGAGCAGATGGCGCAGCGCGCGCAACGTGCGGGCGCGGTCACCGAGGTGGCGGTCCCGGCCGGGATCACCTCGACGCTGCGTCCCGTGGCCTTCCGCCGCTGCCTCGCCAACCTGGTCGACAACGCCGCCCGCTACGGCAAATGGGTGCGGATCGCGGCCGAGCAGAAGGCGCGCGAGATCCTCATCACCGTCGAGGACGACGGCCCGGGCATCCCCGAGGCGCTGCGCGAGGCGGTGTTCCAGCCGTTCTACCGGATCGACACGGCCCGGCGGCGGCAGACCGGCGGCACCGGCCTGGGGTTGAGCATCGCCCGCGACATCGTCCTCGGCCACGGCGGCGACCTGTTCTTCGAGACCGGCAGCCGCGGCGGGGCGAAGGCGGTGCTGCGGCTGCCGGCCTGAGCTGCCGTGCCGATCCGATGCCCGCCTGGCGGTGCCAGCCGCGGCGCCGGTCGGACCCCGGCGCGACGGCCGCTGCCCGCCGCGCCGGCCGGCTCTCAATGCGCGTCGACAGGCCTCAGGTCGTTCCGGCGGATCACCGCCATCGCCATCGCCCGGGAGGGTGCGACCGCCAGCGGCGTGCCGTCGGCGGCGAAGATGCCGTAGCAGACCTCGCCCTCGTCGCGGATCGGCAGGACGTAGGCGGTGTCCGCGACCAGCGCCCACCACTGCTCTTGCGTCAGTCGCGCGCGTGCGGCATGGCGTGTGGGCCCTGGGCTCATGGCGACGGTCTCCGAAGCGCTCTCTGCGTCGACCCGGAGCCTAGCCCGGACCCCGTAAAGACGAGGTTAAGCCGCCGGTGACCGCGCTGCAGTCGAAGGAGCCGCCGCTCGTCCTGGCCTCGGGTAGCGCCGCCCGGGCGGCCATGCTGCGGGCCGCCGGCCTCGTCTTCACCACCCGCCCGGCCCCGGTCGACGAGGCCGAGCTGCGCGCCGCCCTCTTCGCCGAGGGGGTGGCCATGGCCGACGCCGCCACCGCGCTCGCCGAGCTCAAGGCGCAGCACGTGGCCGCGCGCACCCCCGGCGACGTCATCGTGATCGGCGCCGACCAGATCCTCGAGCACGACGGCCGCTGGCTGGAGAAGGCCGCGGATCGCGAGGGTGCCCGCGGCCGGCTGCAGGCACTCGCCGGCCAGCGCCACGTCCTGGCCGCGGCCGCGGTGGCATTCCGCGGCGGGGCCCGCATCTGGCACCACGTGGGCACGGCCGAGGTCGCCATGCGCCCGGTCTCCGATGCCGCCCTCGACGCCTATCTGGACGAGGCCGGCGAGGCGGCGCTGCGCTCGGTCGGCTGCTACGAGCTCGAGGGCCTGGGCGGCCAGCTCATTGCCGCCGTCCGCGGCGACCACTTCACCGTCCTGGGCCTGCCGCTGCTGCCGCTGCTGCAGTTCCTCCGCGACCAGGACGTGCTGCTGCGGTGAGCCTCCTCGTCCTCGGCCTCACCGGCGGCATCGCCACCGGCAAGAGCCGGGCGGCACGGCTGTTTCGCGGCTTCGGCGTGCCGGTCTTCGACGCCGATGCCGCGGTGCATGCGCTGTTTCGGGCGGGCTCGCCGATGGTGGACGCGGTCGAGGCCGCCTTTCCCGGCAGCCGCGACCCAGGCGGGGCCATCGACCGCAAGGCGCTCGGGGTCAGGGTCCTGGGTGACCCGTCGGCGCTGCGCCGGCTCGAGGCCATCGTCCATCCGGCCGTCCGCGCCGCCGAGCGCCGCTTCCTCCAGCGGGTGGCGCGCGCCGGCTTCACGACGGCGCTGCTCGACGTCCCGCTGCTCCTCGAGACCGGCGGCGACCGCCTCGTCGACGCCGTGGTCGTGGTCGAGGTCCGCCCGGAGCTGCAGGCGCTGCGGGCGCTGCGTCGGCCGGGGATGACGCCGGCCAGGCTCGCTGCCATAAGGCGTCAGCAGCTGCCGGGGCCGGAGAAGCGGCGGCGGGCGGACTTCGTCCTGCCCGCCGGCTACGACCGGGGGGCCAGCGCCGCGGCCGTCGCCGGCATCCTGCGCCGGCTCGACGACTGGCCGAGGCGGGCGTGGCCCGCCGCCTGGCTCAGGGCCTGACGCGAAGGAGCGGAGAGCGGCGATGCGCGAGATCGTGATGGACACCGAGACGACGGGGCTCGACCCCGCCCAGGGCCACCGGATCGTCGAGATCGGGGCGATCGAGCTGCTGCATCGCGTGCCCAGCGGGCGGCACTTCCACCAGTACGTCAACCCCGAGCGCGACATGCCGGAGGACGCGTTTCGCGTGCACGGCCTCGGCACCGCCTTCCTCCGCGACTTTCCGGTCTTCGCCGCCGTGGTCGACGCCTTCCTCGCCTTCATCGAGGACAGCCCGCTCGTCATCCACAACGCCAGCTTCGACCTGCGCTTCCTCAACGCGGAGCTCGCCCGGGTCGACCGCCCGCTGCTGCCGGTCGAGCGGGCGGTCGACACCCTGCCCATCGCCCAGCGCAAGTTCCCGGGCTCGCCGGCGAGCCTCGATGCCCTCTGCCGCCGCTTCAACGTCGACGGCTCGGCCCGGAAGCTGCACGGGGCGCTGCTCGACAGCGAGCTGTTGGCCGAGGTCTACCTGCACCTGACCGGCGGCCGCCAGGTCGACCTCGGCCTCGCCGTGGCCGGCCGGCGACACCAGGCCGGGCAGACGCCGGCGGCCCGGCCGCGCCCGCATCGCCGCTTCACGGTGCCGCCGGAGGAGGAGGCGGCGCACGCGGCCTTCCTCGCCGGCATGAAGGACCCGATCTGGCAGCGCTGAGCGGCGTCGGCCTGCGACCGGTGGGCGCTTTGCGCGCGCCGCGCTGCTCGACTAGAAGGGCGCGCAGCAGCAAGCGAGGGTGGAGGGCAAGGCGATGGCCAGGATCAAGGTAGCGAACCCGATCGTCGAGATCGACGGCGACGAGATGACCCGGATCATCTGGCAGATGATCAAGGACAAGCTCATCCTCCCTTATCTCGACGTCGAGCTGCTCTACTACGATCTCGGCATCGAGCATCGCGACGCCACCGACGACCAGGTGACGATCGACGCCGCCGAGGCGATCAAGAAGCACAATGTCGGCGTCAAGTGCGCCACCATCACCCCGGACGAGCAGCGGGTCGAGGAGTTCGGCCTGAAGAAGATGTGGCGCTCGCCCAACGGCACCATCCGCAACATCCTGGGCGGCACCGTCTTCCGCGAGCC
>CAYWSB010000236.1:0-6664 GCA_964460465.1 uncultured Geminicoccaceae bacterium
TTGCCCAGCACCACGATCCAGGCGTAGGTGCGCACCAGGATCGAGACCCAGAACGGCAGGACGACGAGGGCGAGCGCGATCATCCTGGCACGGCCCTGGAGCGTGCAGAGCCAGTAGGCGAGCGGATAGCCGAGCACCGCGCAGGTCAGGGTGCAGATCAGCGCGATGCGGAAGGTGTTGCCGAGCACGCGCAGATAGACCGTGCGCTCGATCAGGTCGGCCCAGGGGGCGAGCGCCCCTTGCGGGCTGGTGAAGCCCCAGGCCAGCATCAGCACGACCGGGATGTTGAACGCCACGAGCATGGCGAAGCCGAGCGGCAGCACGAAGCGGATGCCGCTCGGCCCCGGGACCAGCTTGATGGCGCTCATGGGGGCAGCGAGGCGTCGGCCGGGAACGGATCGGGCGCCCCGAGGCTCAGAGCGACAGCTTGAACTCCTGCCAGCGCAGCTCGACCTCGTCGGCGTTCTCGAACCACCAGCGGGCATCGGAGAGGATCTGCACCGAGCGGTTCTGGGCCGAGGTCGGGAACTCGTCGAGATTGTCCTGCGGCAGGAGCGGGTCGAGGTCCGGGCTGTTGCCGGTGTAGGGGATCACCCCGGCGGCCACCGCCTGGTTCTCCGGCACGGTCATCTCGTGCAGCAGCCCCATCGCCGCCGCCTTCTCCTCCGGGTTGGCCCCCTTGGGCACGGTGAAGAAGGCGATGTCGAGCTGGCCCTGGTTGAAGCTCCAGCGCATGCCGTCCTGGCCGGCCACGCGGCCCGACCAGGCGACGGCGTACTGCACCTCGTTGTCGCGCAGGAGCTGCGGCGGCTGGGCCCCCGCCTGCCACCATACGGCGACGTGGTCCTTGATGCTCTCGAGCTTGGCGAAGGCGCGGTCGAGGTCGATCGGGTAGAGATCCTCGGCGGCGACCCCGTCGGCCAGGACGGCCATCGCCAGGATGTAGGCGGCGTAGTCCGGCAGCGCGCGGCGGCCGGGAAAGCCCTCGACGTCGAAGAAGTCGGCCCAGGACGACGGTGCCCTGGCGTCGGGATGCCAGGCCATGATGGTCGAGTAGTACTGGTAGCCGAAGCCGAAATCGTCGCGCGCCTCGGGGAACATCGGCCGCGGGTCGATGGCGTCCCAGTCGAGCGGCTCGAGGAGATCGAGGGCCTTGGCCTGCTCGAGCTCCGGGCTCGAGAGCTCGAGCAGGGCGGCGGTCACGCTCCTGGCCTCGACCATGGCGCGCAGCTTGCCGAGGCCGGACGGGCTCTCGCGCACCACGGCGATGCCGGTCTTGTCGGTGAAGGGAACGATGTAGCCGGCCTCGATCGAATCGCCGGACGGGCCGCCGGCCTCGATCATCCGGAACTCGGTGACCGCGGCCCGCGCCGGGCGGACCAGCCGGCCGAGCGAGGCCGTGCCGGCCAGGGCCGCAGCACTGCCGATGAGATGCCGTCGCGCCAACTTCATCGCGTTTCCTCCTCCGTGTGCGCCGCTTCTTGGCTCTGCGGCGTCGCGGCGCGGATTTCCGTCGCAGCCGGAACGCCGAACATTCGTGCGGTCGACAAGGATGTGTTAAGCACAAAGCGGCCGCGCGGCAAGCGCACCACCGGCCTGGACCGGCGGCCGGCGCGCGGTCGAGACCGGCCAGCAGGCAAGGAAGCGCTCGAATGAACGACCCGGCGGCGACCCGCTCCAACTCCGCCCTCGAGGAACGGCTGGCCGCGGTCGAGGCGGCCTATGTGAACGCCAACCCGCGCAGCCGGCAGGCCCATCTCGCCGCCACCGGCCCGATGCCGGGCGGGAACACCCGCTCGATCCTCCACTTCTCGCCCTTCCCGCTGACCTTCGCCAAGGGCGAGGGCTGCCGGCTCCACGATCTCGACGGGCACGAGCTGACCGACTTCCTGGGCGAGTACTCGGCCGGGCTCTACGGCCATTCCGAGCCGGTGATCCAGGAGGCCATCAAGAGGGCGCTGGCCGACGGCATCGCGCTCGGCGGACCGAACCGCTACGAGGCGGGGCTGGCCGCGACGATCTGCGCCCGCTTTCCGTCGATCGAGCAGGTCCGCTTCACCAATTCCGGCACCGAGGCCAACCTGCTCGCGCTCGCCGCGGCCAGGCTCGCCACCGGCCGCCAGGCGGTGATGGTGATGGAGGGCGGCTATCACGGCGGGGTGCTCTACTTCGGCCAGAACAAGAGCCCGCTCAACGTGCCCGGCCCCTGGGTCTACGGGATCTACAACGACATCGAGGCGACCGGCGCGCTGATCGAGCGCCATGCGGACGAGCTCGCCGCCGTGATCATCGAGCCGATGATGGGGGCCGCGGGCGGCATCTGTGCCGAGCCCGCCTTCCTCGCCATGCTGCGCGCGGCCTGCGACCGGCACGGCATCGTGCTGATCTTCGACGAGGTCATGACCTCGCGGATGAGCCAGGGCGGGCTGCAGCAGCGGCTGCGCATCATTCCAGACATGACCACGTTGGGGAAATATCTGGGCGGCGGGCTGAGCTTCGGCGCCTTTGGCGGCAAGCCGGCCTTGATGGAGCGTTTCGATCCGCGCCGGCCGGACGCGGTGAGCCATGCCGGCACCTTCAACAACAACGTCCTCTCGATGGCTGCGGGCCTCGCCGCGGCGACCGAGGTCCTGACCACCGGGCGGCTGGACGAGCTGTGGGACAGGGGCGAGCGGCTGCGCGCCCGGCTCAACGCCATCGCCATGGCCCACGAGGCGCCGATCCAGGTCCTGGGCACAGGCTCGATCCTGGGCTTCCACTTCAAGCGCGGGCCGATCCGTCGGCCGCAGGACGTCTGGCCCCAGGACGCCCTCGCCGTCCGGACCCAGGCCGAGCTTTTCGCGCTCCTGCATCTCACGCTGATCGAGGCCGGCTGCTACATGGCCAGGCGCGGCTACGTGACCCTTTCGCTGCCGATGGGGGATGCCGACATCGCCCGGCTGCCGGCCGCCTTCGAGGCCTTCCTCGAGCGGCACGGCAGCGTCGTGGCCGAGCTCGCCTGACCGGCCGCGGCACCGGTGCGACGGCCGCTGCAGCCCGGTCGACGGGGCTTGCAGCCGGTGCCTGTCCGAGGTATCGATATCGATATCAATAATGGATGAACAGGGCATCGATGGGCAGGGAAGGTGCCGGCGTGGCGGCTCGTCCGGAGCGGCAGGGAGTCCCGACCAGGACCGTGGTCGACGGCGGGCCGCGGCTGCTCGAGGTCCTGGACGCGATCCGCCGGGCCATCGTGCTCGACGAACTGACCCCCGGTGCCATGCTCACCGAGATGGCGCTGGCAGCGGCGCACGGCTGCAGCCAGGGCACGGTGCGGGAGGCCCTCCTGCGGTTGCAGGAGGAGGGCCTGGTCGTGCGGGCCGGCTATCGCGGCACGCTGGTCTCGGCCTTAGATGCCGACGAGGCAGCAGTGATGCTGGCGGTCCGCAAGCAGCTCGAGCGCGAGGGTGTCGCACGCCTGAAGCTGGCCGACCGGTGCGCCCTCTTGGCCGAGCTCGAGACGCATCTCGAGGGCATGCGTGCTGCGGCCGGCGACGGCGACGCCTACGCCCTGATCTGCCACGACATGGCCTTTCACCTCGCGCTGTTCCGCCCGGCCGGGCTGCCGGCGCTCGAGCCGATCCTGCGCCGCGCCAGCATTCACACCCACCGCTTCAAGCTCTGGGCGCCCGAGCACCAGCGGCCGCTCGCGACCACCGCCGAGCGCCATCGCCCGCTGCTCGAGGCGGTGCGCGCGGGCGACCGGCAGCGGCTCGACGCCGAGCTGACCCGCCATCTCGACACCATCGTCGAGCCGTGCCCCGACCGCGGCAGCCGGGGCCGGGCGCTCCGCGGTGCCGCCCAACCGAGAGAGGAAAACGAACGATGAGGAGGCTGCTTCTGCTGCTGCTGGCGTCCGGCATGCTCGCCGGCCAGGCGCCTGGCCCGGCCTCGGCAGAGACCGAGGTCGTCTACTGGTATCACTTCGACGATCCGGCGAAGAATCTCGACGCGCTGATCGAGCAATTCGAGGCGGCGAACCCGGGCATCACCATCCGGGCGGAGAACATCCCCTGGGGCGGCGGGTCGGACTACTACAACCGCCTGTTCACCGCGCTGATCGGCGACCGGGCACCCGACGCCGCCATGGTCAAGCTGAACCAGCAGGCCCGCCTCCTGGAGATGGAGGCGCTCGAGCCGCTCGATGCCTGGATCGCCGACTGGGCCGCGGCCCAGGACATCCCCGAGGACCTCTGGCGGCTCAACCGCAGCCCGGACGGGCAGCAGCACTACCTGCCGCTGCAATACGTGGTGCTCTACCTCTACTACCGCCCGTCCATGCTCGAGGCGGCTGGCGTGGCGGTGCCGACCGACTTCGACTCCTTCCTCGCGGCCGCCAAGGCGACGACCAGGGACGGGGTCTACGGCTTCGGCATGCGCGGCGGCGGCGGCGGCCACGACCACTGGGCGACGTTCGTCCTGGGTGGCGGGGCCAGCCTCGAGCCCGGCGGGGTGGTCGCCGAGCCAGCGCTCGCCGCCAATCGCTGGTTCGTCGACCTGCACCGGGTGCACGGCGTCTTCCCGCCCTCGGCACCGACCGACGGCTTCAGCCAGATCATCGACAACTTCAAGTCCGGCCGCACGGCCATGACCATCCACCACATCGGCTCGGCCAACGGCATGGTCGAGGCGCTCGGCGACGACGTCTCGGCGGCGCCCGTGCCGCGCGGGCCGGACGGCGGCGGCTGGACCGCGTTCGGCGATGAGAGCAACGCCGTCTTCGCGGGCTCGGACGTCAAGGAGGAAGCCTGGAAGTGGATCAGCTTCCTCTCCGAGGCCGAGGCCAACGTCGCCTTCACCGAGCTCACCGGCCAGCTCACCGTGACGACCAGCGGGGCGGCGGAGTGGGACCTGCACCCGGCCCGGTTCGTCGAGGCGACCATGGCGTCGCTGCCGATCGCCGACGTCCTGCCGGCGGTGCCGGAGACGGCCGAGTTCACGAGCTCGCTCTGGCCGACCCAGATGCAGCGCGCCCTGCTCGGCGAGATCGAGCCGGACGAGCTGATGCAGCGCATCGAAGCGCATTTCCACGGCCAGTGAGCGCGCGGCACGGCCGGCGCCGGCGCCGCGCATGAGACGCTCTCGACCCTGGATGGCGGGCAGCCTCGCCGGCCGGGCTGCCCCCTACCTCTTCCTCGCCCCGGCCCTAGCCGTGACCACGGCGATCGTCTTCTGGCCGGTCGTCCAGACGGCCTGGATGAGCCTCTTCGACTACACGCTCCTCAGGCCCCGCGACCGGCCGTTCATTGGCCTCGGCAACTTCGCCCGGGCCCTGCGCGACGAGATCTTCTGGATCAGCCTCTGGCAGTCGGTGGTCTGGATCACCGCCTGCGTCGGCGGCCAGCTCCTCCTCGGCCTGGTCACCGGCATCCTGCTCAACCGCAGCTTCTGGTGGCGCGGCGTGGCGCGGGCACTGGTCATTATCCCCTGGGCCCTGCCCTCGGTAATCATCGCCTTGATGTGGACCTGGATGTACGACTTCAATCTCGGGCTCATCAACGATCTGGGGCTCAGGCTGGGGCTGCTGGCCGAGCCGGTGCCGTGGCTGGCCCAGCCGCGGAGCGCCTTCTGGGCCATCGTCCTGGTCCTGGTCTGGCAGGGCTTTCCGTTCTTCGCCATCGTCGTCCTGGCCGGCCTGCAGTCGATCCCCAAGGACCTCTACGAGGCGGCCGAGGTCGACGGGGCCACCCCCTGGCAGAGCTTTCTCTTCATCACCCTGCCGTCACTGATGCCGGTCCTGGTCACAGCGCTGCTGCTGCGCACGATCTGGGTCGCCAACTCGCTCGACGTGATCCTGGTGATGACCGGCGGCGGCCCGGGCTATGCCACCCATACCCTGCCGCTCTACGCCTTCCTGCGCGCCTATAGCGGCCTCGAGTTCGGCTACGGCTCGGCCCTGGCGCTGATCCTGACCGTCATGCTGATGGGGGTCGTCGCCCTCTACATCTGGCGGCTGCAGCGGGACCAGGACCGATGAGCCGGTCGGCCCGCGGCTGGCGGCGCTTCCTCGGCACCGAGCTGCCGCTGCTCCTGATCCTCGCCTTCGGGCTCATCCCCTATCTCTGGATGATCTCGACCTCGCTCAAGCCCGCCTCCGAGCTGCTCCGCCGGCCGCTGACCTGGCTGCCGGAGACCGCCACCCTCGCGCACTATGTCGACCTCCTGGCGCGCACGACCTTCCTCGGCAACATGGCGAACAGCTTCATCGTGGCATCGGGGGCGGTGCTCCTCGGCCTCGGCCTCGCGGTGCCCGCGGCATACGCCTTCTCGCGCTTTCGCTTCGCCGGCCGGCGGGTGCTGCTGCTGCAGTTCCTGGTCATCAACATGTTCCCCGTGGTGCTGCTCATCATCCCGCTCTTCATCCTGATGCGGCAGCTGGGCCTGCTCGACACCTATCTGGCGCTGATCATCGGGCACGGCACCTTCACCATGCCGTTCGCGGTCTGGATGATGGCGAGCTACATGCAGGCGATTCCGACCGAGCTCGACGATGCCGCGATGATCGACGGCTGCTCCAGGCTCGGTGCCCTGTGGCGCGTGGTGATCCCGCTGGCCCTGCCGGGCATCGTGACGACGGGCATCTACATCTTCATCACCTCCTGGAACGAGTATCTCTATGCCCTGA
>CAYWSB010000237.1:0-6598 GCA_964460465.1 uncultured Geminicoccaceae bacterium
CGCAGCTCCTCGCCCTCGCCGCATTGCACGCTGTAGGGGCGGTTGTGGATGGTGATGTCGAGGGTGGGCATCGATCGTCGCCTCGTGTGATGGTCCCGCCGGGCACGGCCTCGCCCGGGCCGGCCGGCGCTACTCGGCCGCCTTGCTCTCGATCAGCGCATCCAGCTCGCCGATCGCCGCGTCGATCCGCCCGCCCATGGCCGCCATGGCACCCTTCAGCCGCTGGTGCCGCGACTCGGCGGCGGCGAGGCGCTCGCGCAGCTCGCGGCACTCCTCGCGCAGGCCCTCGACCTCGCCTTCCAGGGCGGGATCGGTGGGCCGGTCGGCGGCCGACCGCCGGCTCTCGATGGCGCGCTCGAGCCGGTCGAGGGCGGCGTCGAGGCGGGCCTGTGCCTGTTCGATGGCGGACATGATCGCGGGGCTTCGCAACTCGGCAGTATCGGGGGTTCAATTCCGTCCGGGTTCGATGGCATAGCCTCCACCATCCGTCAATCGATGGCGACCGCTTTGCCCACCGCGAGTTGCCATCGGCCGGCCGCTCCGGAAAAACAGCGTTGATTTTTCCGGTCGTTCGGCCACTGTCCGCTACCGCCGGCCCGAGGCGGGCGACGCCGGCCCGATGCATGGTGTCCACAATCGAACAGAGCAGCCCATGTCCCATCCTTCCGTGCCCCACGCCGATCTCGCCAATGCCGTCCGGGCGCTTGCCATGGACGCGGTCGAGCAGGCCAACTCCGGGCATCCGGGCATGCCGATGGGCATGGCGGACGTGGCCACCGTGCTGTTCACCCGGCACCTGCGCTTCTCGGCCGCCTACCCGGACTGGCCGGATCGCGACCGTTTCGTGCTCTCGGCCGGGCACGGCTCGATGCTGCTCTATGCCCTCCTGCACCTGACCGGCCACGCCGACATGACGCTGGAGGAGCTCAAGCGGTTTCGCCAGCTCGGCTCGAAGACCGCGGGCCACCCGGAATACGGCCATGCGGCGGGGATCGAGACGACCACGGGCCCGCTCGGCCAGGGTCTCGCCACCGCGGTCGGCATGGCGATGGCCGAGCGCTGGCTCGCCGGCCGCTACGGCGACGCGCTGGTCGACCACCGCACCTGGGTCATCGCCAGCGACGGCGACCTCATGGAGGGCATCAGCCATGAGGCGGCGTCGCTCGCCGGGCACTATCGCCTCGGCAAGCTGATCGTGCTGTTCGACGACAACGGCATCTCGATCGACGGCCCGCTCGCGCTCTCCTGCTCGGACGACCAGCAGGCGCGGTTCGCGGCCTATGGCTGGCACACGGCGGCGGTCGACGGCCACGATCCGGCGGCCGTCGACGCGGCGATCACGGCGGCCAAGGCCGATCCCCGGCCGAGCCTGGTCGCCTGCAGGACGGTGATCGGGAAGGGTGCGCCCACCAAGGCCGGCAAGGCCTCCAGCCACGGCTCGCCGCTGGGTGCGAAGGAGATCGAGGGGGCGCGGGCGGCACTCGGCTGGAGCCACCCGCCGTTCATGGTGCCGGAGGGCATCCGTGCCGCCTGGCAGGCGGCCGGGGCGCGCTCCGAGGGGCTGCGCGAGGCGTGGCAGGCGCGGCTCAAGGCAGCCGATGCGGATCGGCGCGAGGCGTTTCTGCGCAGCATCGAGGGACATCTGCCCGAAGGCGTCACGGCCGCGGTCGAGGCGATGAAGCGCAGTCTTTCGGCCGAGCGGCCCAAGGTGGCGACGCGCAAGGCGAGCCAGAACGCGCTCACCCTCCTGACCGAGGTGGTCCCGGAGATGGTCGGCGGGTCGGCCGATCTGACCGGCTCCAACAACACCGATACGCCGAGCACGCCGCGGCTCGCCCCGGAGGACTTCAAGGGCCGGCACATCCACTACGGCATCCGCGAGTTCGCCATGGTGGCGGCGATGAACGGCATGGCGCTGCATCGCGGCATCATCCCCTATGGCGGCACCTTCCTGATCTTCACCGACTACGCCAAGCCGGCGATCCGCCTCGCGGCGCTGATGCGGCAGCGGGTGATCGTGGTGGCGACGCACGATTCGATCGGGCTCGGCGAGGACGGTCCGACGCACCAGCCGGTCGAGCAGCTGGCCGGCCTGCGCGCCATCCCGAACTGCCTCGTCTTCCGGCCGGCAGACGCGGTCGAGACGCTGGAATGCTGGCAGGCGGCGCTCAAGCACGGCACCGGCCCGTCGATCCTGGCGCTGACCCGGCAGAACCTGGAGACGCTCAGGACCGAGCACCATGCCGAGAACCTGTCGGCACGGGGCGCCTATGTCCTGGCCGAGGCCGACGGGGCGCGGGCGGCGACCATCATCGCCACGGGCTCCGAGGTCGGGATCGCCATGCAGGCCAAGGCGGAGCTCGAGGCCGAGGGACTGCCGACGGCGGTGGTCTCGATGCCCAGCATGGAGCTGTTCGAGCGCCAGGGGCCGGGCTACCGGGCGGCGGTGCTGGGCACCGCACCGAGGATCGCGGTCGAGGCCGCCTCGCCCTTCGGCTGGACCCGCTACGTGGCGAGCGAGGGCGACGTGGTCGGCATGACCAGTTTCGGTGCGAGCGCCCCCTGCGAGACACTCTACAAGCATTTCGGCATCACCGCTGCCGCGGTGGCCGAGCGGGTGCGCCGGCTCGTCTGAGCCGCGGCAGGCGCTCGGCCCCATGGACGGCGATCACCAGTAGGGAGAGAGACGATGACGGTTCGTGTCGCGATCAACGGGTTCGGGCGCATCGGCCGCAACATCCTGCGCGCCATCGGCGAGAACCACCGCACCGACGTGCAGGTGGTCGGGGTGAACGACCTGGCCCCGCCGGCGACCAACGCGCATCTCCTGCGCTACGACAGCGTGCACGGCCGCTATCCGGGCGAGGTCACGCTGGAGGGCGACACGCTCGACGTCGGCACCGGTCCGATCAAGGTCACGGCCGAGCGCGACATCGGCAAGCTGCCGTGGCGGGAGCTCGGCGTCGACGTGGTGATGGAGTGCACCGGCATCTTCACCGCCCGCGACAAGGCGGCCGCCCACCTCGATGCCGGGGCCGAGAAGGTGCTGATCTCGGCTCCGGGCGAGGGCGCCGACCTCACCGTGGTCTACGGCGTCAACCACAAGTCGCTGAAGGCCGAGCACAAGGTGGTCTCGAACGCGTCGTGCACCACCAATTGCCTGGCCCCGGTCGCCATGGTGCTGCACGAGGCGGTCGGCATCGTCCGCGGCCACATGACCACCATCCACGCCTTCACCAACGACCAGAGCCTGCTCGACGTCTTCCACAGGGATCTGCGGCGGGCGCGCGGTGCCACGGTGTCGATGATCCCCACCTCGACCGGTGCCGCCAAGGCCGTCGGCCTGGTCCTGCCCGAGCTCAAGGGCAAGCTCGACGGCGTCGCCATCCGGGTGCCGACGCAGAATGTCAGCATGGTCGACCTCACCTTCAACGCCGGTCGCCCGACCAGTGTCGAGGAGATCAACAGGGCGCTGACCGAGGCCGCCAACGGCCGGCTCGCCGGCGTGCTGGCGGTGACCGACGAGCCGCTCGTGTCGATCGACTTCAACCACCAGCCGGCGAGCTCCACGGTCGACCTCTTGTCGACCAAGGTGATCGACGGCCAGCTCGTCCGCATCGCCACCTGGTACGACAACGAGTGGGGCTTCTCCTGCCGGATGAACGACACGGCGGTGCTGATGGGCGCGCTCTGAGGCGGGCGGTTGCGGCAGGACGCTGCCCACACGCGGACGTGATGACCCGTGGGTGGCAAACCGGCGCCGACTGGCCATTACTCTAAGGGTGTCGCACCCCTGCCAGATCGACCATCATGCGCCTGCTGCTCACTGCCGTCGCCGCCTTCCTCCTCGCCATCGTCCCGGCAGCGCCGCTCGCGCTCGCCGGACAGGCCCACGTGATCAGGGTGATCAGCGATGCCCAGACCGGGCAGCCGCGCTTCGACCCGCCGGTGCTCCATGTCGCCCCCGGGGATACGGTGCGCATCGCCATGGGCGGCAAGGTGTTCGCCAGCCGGCTGATCGCCGGGATGCACCCGGAGGGTGCAGAGCTCTGGTGGGGCCAGGTCGGCGAGAGCATCGAGCTCACGCTGACCGAGCCCGGCGTCTACGGCCACAAATGCGGCGCCGCCTATGGGCTCGGCCTGGTCGGCCTGATCGTGGTCGGCGACCCTGCCGTCAATCTCGAGGCGGCGCGCCGCGTCCAGCACCCGCCGGTGGCCGCCCGGGTCTTCGACGACCTGTTCGCGACCGTCTCGAACGGGCCGCGCGGCTGAGCGCCTACCGCGCGAAATAGGCGAACGGCAGGAGCGGGCCGTGGCCGCGGGCGCTGTCGTGGTGGCCCGGATGCGCAGCCATGCGCAACAGGTGCTGGCGCATGTCCTCGCAGTTCTCGATCGGGCTGGTGTGGTGCCCGGCCGTGCGGTGCTTGGCGAGGACCAGCGCGGCGAGGCCGGCGACGAACGGGGCCGCCATCGAGGTGCCGCTGAGCTTGGCGTAGCCGCCCTGGCGATAGGTCGACCAGATGTCCTGGCCGGGCGCCATGAAGTCGATCTCCGCACCGCGCGAGGAGAAGCCGGAGGGCTGGCCGTGCTGGTCGTGCGCGGCCACGGTGATGACGCTGCCGTAGCGTCCCGGATAGCCCACGCTGTTGGAGAAGAGCGCACCGGCGTTGCCGGCGGCGCAAATGACGATGATGCCGCGGGCCAGTGCGGTGTGGACGGCCTCGAAGAGCTGCCGGCCGCTCTCGGCCGCCCCCAGCGACATCGAGATGATGTCGACCCGCTGCTCGACCGCCCACATGACCGCCTCGGCCACGGCGGGCAGGCTGCCGCCGCCGCTGTTGCGCAGGACCTTGGCGATCAGCAGCGACGCCAGCGGGGCGGTGCCGATGAAGCCGATCTCGTTCTTGCGGGCGGCGATGATGCCGGCGCAGTGGGTGCCGTGGCCGTTCAGGTCCTCGATGCCCTCGCCGGTGAAGTCGCGGGTCGCCTCGATCGCCCCCTCGAGGTCCGGATGGTCGGGATCGATGCCGGTATCCAGCACCGCGATCCGCACGCCATGGCCCTGGGTCCGCCGCCAGACCTCGGGCAGCCGCAGGAGCTGCTCGGCCCAGCGCAGCCGCTCCTCGCGATGCGTCGCCAGCGGCGCCAGGCCGCGCATGTCGGGCACCAGATCGACGAGATCGTAGGGCGGCAGCCGCAGCTCACCGGCGGCGGGCACGGGTTCGACATGCATGGGAGGCCTCGTCCAGGGTTGACCGGATAAGGCTTATATTCCTATTTCTGTCGTCGTGTCAATCGCCAGCCGGCGTGATCCAGGCTCACTTCTCGATATAGACCTCGACGCGCCGGTTGGCCCGCCGGCCTTCGATCGTGGCATTCGAGGCGATGGGCCGCTCCTCGCCGAACCCCTCGGTCGCGATCCGCTCGGCCTGCACGCCGAAGCCGTCGACCAGCATCCGGCCCACGGTCTCGGCCCGCTGCAGCGACAGCTCGCGGTTGACCGCGGCGTCGCCGAAGCTGTCCGTGTGGCCGACGATGCGCACCTTGGCGTCGCCGAAATAGCCGAGCAGCGCCGCGATCTGGGCCACCACCGGCTCGGTGCCGACCGCGAGCTGGTCGCTGCCCGGGGCGAAGACCAGCCCCTCGGGGACGGTGAGCCACCAGCCGTCACCGGTGTCGACCGCATTGAGCTGGCCGAGATAGTGCGCGACGGCCTCGTCCGGGGCGAGCGATGCGGTGATCAGCTCGGGCTGGGCGACGCCCGCCTGCGCCTGCAGCGTCGCCAGATCCTCCGCCAGCTTGCCGTTCTCGGCCTCGAGGGCCTCGACCTGCCGCTGCAGGAGGCCGACCTGCTGCGCCAGGGCGTCGGCGTCGCCGTCGGCGCCGCCGGCCGCCAGCTGCTTGTCGCGGGCGATCAGCTCCTCGTTGAGCACGGCGATCTGCCGGCGGGCCGCCAGGAGCTCGGCGTCGATCGCCTCGACCACGGCGTCGCTGGCGACCAGGGCCACGGGCACGGCCTCGCCATCCGCCGCCCGCTCGCCACCGGCGGCGGCGGCGGCGTACGCCTCGAGATCGCGGCGCATCGCCCGGAGCTCGGCCTCGATCAGGGTGCGGCTGTCACGCGCCTCGGCCAGAGCCGCCACCAGCGCCTCGTTCTCGGCGAGCGTCGCGAGCAGCGTCTCGCCCAGCTCCTCGACCTCGGCGACCGAGCGGCTCGCCACTTGGCGCAGCTCGGCCATCTCCTGCTCGCGCGCCGCAGCCGTCGCCTCGGCTTCGGCCCTGGCGCTCGCCAGCTCGGCCGCGAGGCTGTCACCCGTGGTCCGGGATTCGGCCAGGGCCGCCTCGAGCTCGGCCAGCCGGGTGGCGGCGGCTGCCACCTCGCCGCGGGCGGCGGCGAGTTCGGCCTCCCGGGCCGCGAGCGTCGCCGCAGCCTGCTCGATCGCCGCGGCCTGCCCGGCGCGCAGGGTCTCGAGATCCTGCCCCGCGGCCGCGAGGGCAGCGTCGAGCTCGGTCGCCCGTGCCGTCGCGGCCGCGAGCCGCTCGCGCCCCTCGGCCAGGGCCGTGTCCCGCTCGGCGAGCTCTGCCGCCGCCGTCGCGG
>CAYWSB010000238.1:0-6512 GCA_964460465.1 uncultured Geminicoccaceae bacterium
CCTCGAAGTGGATGCGGGTCTGGATCCTGCCCAGCAGGTAGCCCGGCTGCGGCGGAACGCAGGCGACGTAGGCGAGCCGGTAGATCACCTCCTCGCCGGCCCGCGCCTGCTTCGGCCTCACGTCCGAGCGCTCCAGCCGGAGGTAGGGCAGCGGCCGCGCCTCGCAGCTCTCGCGTTTCCAGACGGTATCGGGCAGGACCACGAGCTTTCGCCCCGGCGCCTGGCCGGCGCCTGCGAACTCGAGGTCGTCCATCAGCTGGCCCACGGGCTGGCAGGCGGCCAAGCCGCAGACCGCCGCCGCCATCCCTAAGCGCCTCACCTGGTTTGCACCCATCGCTTTTCATCCGGCTTGGCGACGGGCTTCGGCGCCCGTGGCTTCTTCGGCCTGGCGGCGGCCTCGCCGTCCTTCCGGGGCTCGGAAGCCGCCGAACCGGCGGGAACCGGCGCCGGCGTCAGGAGCTCCGGCGGCTGCGGAAGGTCTGCCGCTTCGGCCTCCACGTCCGCGGGGGCGTCCGCGGCCGGCAACGCCGTCGGCGCTGCGGGCAGCTCAGCGGGAGCGGCGGCCGTGTCCGCCGGCGGAGGCTGAGTCTCGGTCGCGTGGGGCGGCGACCGCTCATCGCGACCCGCCACCAGGGCGAAGGCGAGCAGCGCTGCCAGAAGCAGCGACGATCCGACCAGGGACAGAGCCAGCAGGGGCTTGTTCCGGTTGGCCAGCGCCGCCTTCGCCCGCCCGAGCCACCGCGGGAACCCCCTCCCGCCCCAGCCGGGAAAGGACGCCGGCCCGAGGACCGCCTGACCGGCGGCATCGTGGAGACCGCGGGAGGCCTGGGCGCCGGCGTCCGCCTGGTCGGGCGCCCAGAGACCGAGCAGCGTCTCATGGACCAGCCCGGCGGTGATCTCGCCGGCCCCCTGCTCGCAGGCCAAGCTCTGGACCGCGTCCGCCATCGGCGCCGCCAAATGCAGGTCGCCCCGGGCATAGGTGCAGATCGCGGCGATGGCGTCGGGCGTCAGCACCGGGCCGCCGGGCCTCGCCGCGTCCGCGTAGGCCAGGATCGTCGCCACCTCGTCGGCGGTGGGCGCAGACAGCCGGATCTCCGTCAGCCGCTCGTCGCTGCCGGTCTGCCTTAAGTGCGCCTCGATCCGCGGCGCGAGAGCCGCGGTACCGGCGAAGATGCGGACGAAGGCCTCCGCCGGCACGCCGAGGGCCTCGTGCAGCCGGACGAACTCGGCGACGACGCCGTCGCCGAGCCGGTCGGCGTGATCGACGGCAACGGCGACGGCCTTGCCCGCGTCGGCCCGGGCGCGGATCAGGGCGCCGAGACCGGCCAGGGCGGCCGGCCCCTGCTCGGGCAGCGCGGGAAGCCCGAGGCGGCCGCAGATCGCCGACAGCAGGGTGTCGAAGCTCGGCGCGGCAACGAACTCGCCGCCGGTGGCGGAGACGCCCACGGCCAGAACCGCGTCGCGGCCCGAAGCGTCCAGGAAGGCGTTGACGACGCTGGTCTTGCCGGCGCCGGTCTCGCCGAACAGCAGGATGAGCGGCCGGCGGGCACGAACGGCATCCTCCAGATCGGCGAGGGCCTGGCGCTGCCCGGCGGTGGGCGAGGTGATGGTCATGGGCGCGAACCCCTGTCCCGACGCGGATGGAGCTGCGCCGCCCTGCGTCCTGCGATCGACGTGTTCTTGGAGATTGCTTGCATCAGCCTTCGCACCGTAGTGGCGCATGGTCACCGGCGGAATACACCTGATCAGGGGTATTGCGGCTGCGGCATCCGCCCTCCGGCGTCATGGCGTGATCAGCCCGGCGCGCACCGCCAGCACCACGGCGACGACGCGGTTGGTGGTGCCGAGCTTGCGCATGGCGTTCTTGACGTAGAAGTTCACGGTGTTCTCGGAGAGGTCGAGGATCACGCTGATCGAGGACGCGCTCTTGCCCCGGGCGGTCCACAGCATGACCTCCTGCTCCCGCTGGCTCAGCGCGCACAGCCCGGCGATGGATGCCTGCCCATGATCGGCCAGGCTCTCGGCCGAAGCGGCGGGCTTCGCCGCCTCCGCCCAGATCCTCGTCAGCGCGTAGTAGACGTGGATCGCCAGGATTTGCAGGCTGCCGGTCTGGGTGCGGTCGCAAGGTCCCGGCTCGGCCTTCGCGAAGCGCAGGGCGAAGCGCTGCCGGTGGGCGCCGTGGATCGGGCAGGTGATCTCGTCGTGCAGCTCGGCCTTCCGCCGCTCGGCGTCGAGTTCGCGCTGCTCGGGCGACAAGGTTCTCCCGGTGACGACGTCCTCCCAGAGGAGCGCCGTGATCGTCTCGGCCGCAAGTGCGAGGACCGGATCGACCGCGTGCCGCTCCAGCCGCAGGTAGCCCTGCACGAAGCCGTCGGGGTAGTTGGAGATCACGATCGCTGACGTCGCCCCAGCGGCAGCGGCGGCCTCGTCCGTCAGCGCGAACAGCCCGACCCAGCGGTAACCGAGCGGCGCGGCCGCGCCGCAGACCAGCTCGAATACTTCCTCGGGAGCGGTCGCGCCGCTGAGGGCCTCGATGACGCCGGCAAGCTGCATGCGGGCAGGCTACTCGCGCTGAGAAAAGCCTATTGCTAGGCTCCCGGACAGCAGGACGCCCGCTTCGGGCGTGCTTCTTCAGCCCGGACGCGGCGATCCCGAACAGGCGGATTAGTTAACTCAAATGGGGTAATCAGCGCAACAACGCCTGGCCACGGACATGGCCAGCCACCGACCCGCGCAGAGGCTGAAAGGTGGCTCTTTTTCGCTCCTCGCCGGCGGCTTAGCGGTGCCGGTGGGTCGCTCACGCCCTCGAACCCTGGCACACGGGACGGCTGCTCCGGCCAAGGGAGCGCTGCGCTCGAAATCCTCACCCGTTCGGTGCTCGCCTGCGGCTGCGCGCCGCGTGCGGCTTGCGGTTTCGCCCTTGACCCCGCCGGCCCGTGCGCCAAGGACGGGCTTACCGCGACCGACCGACACCGCCGAGCAGACATCCAGCCAACCGGCGCGCGCTCATCTCGCCAGATGATGCGGCGACGGCCTGCGGCCGCCACGTTGTGCTTTAAGTAATCCCGCTCCCTTCCCTCGCCACCAAGCAGAAGGGAGAAGTAGTGCACGGCTTTGCCAATTTTTACTTGCAAGTTTACTTACAAGTATTGACTTATGATTACATCATATCGAGACGAACGCTCATGCGGCAGCTCTTGGGATCAGGCGGCGGCAACCGCCCCGGGAGAGCACCGAAGGGCCACTTGAAGGAGGTCACGCCATGCAGCTTGCTTCCCGTTTCGCGTCCCGCTCCCCGGCTCTGCGCTCGGCATATCGCCGCTCACGGATGACCGGATCGCTCGGGTTGCACCCTCGATCTTTGCGGTCGAACCGCACGAAAGCCGCTCACCGCGTTACACCTACATCGCGACCGGCGAGGTGTTGCGCGGCCTGCGCCGGGAAGGCTTCGAGCCGTTTTTCGTGTGCCAAACCCGGGTGCGGAACGTCTCGAAACGCGAGTTCACCAGGCACATGATCCGCCTGCGCCATGCCGATCAGATCAACGGCAGCGAGGCGAACGAGATCATCCTCCTCAACAGCCACGACGGCTCGAGCAGCTATCAGATGCTCGCCGGGATGTTCCGCTTCGTCTGTCAGAACGGCATGGTCTGCGGCGAGACCGTCGGCGAGGTTCGCGTCCCCCACAAAGGCGACGTCGTCGGCCAGGTCATCGAGGGCGCCTTCGAGGTGTTGGACGGCTTCGGCGCGGTCGCCGAGCAGCGCGAGAGCATGGAAGCGCTGCGGCTCGAAAGCGGCGAGCAGGCGGCCTTCGCCCGGGCGGCGCTGGCGCTGAAATACGACAACGACGACAGGCCGGCGCCCATCACCGAGGCGCAGCTCCTGACCCCGCGGCGGTTCGACGATCGCGGCGCCGACCTGTGGCGCACGTTCAACCGGGTTCAGGAGAACATGACCAAGGGCGGCCTGGAAGGCCGCAACCGCAACGGCCGCAGGACGATGACGCGGCCCGTGGGCGGCATTGACCAGAACGTGAAGCTCAATCGCGCCCTTTGGGTGCTGGCGGAGGAAATGCGCCGGTTGCGCGCCGCCTAGACCACCTCGTCCGGCCCGGGCTTGGCGGCAGCCGCGTCCGGGTCGTTCCCCAAGGCAGGAGGGACACAGACATGGCCACCCTGAACGAAGTTCGACTGATCGGAAATCTGGGCGGCGACCCCAAGGTGCGGGACGCGAACGGCACGGCCGTCTGCACGATCCAGATCGCGACGAACCGCTTCCGCAAGACGCCCGAGGGCGACCGCGAGCAGATCACTGACTGGCATCGCGTGGTCCTGTGGGGGCGCAAGGCCGACTACGCCGGGCAGTACCTGCACAAGGGCGACACCGTGTTCGTCGGCGGGTTCCTGCGCACGCGCAAGTGGCAGAAGAGCGGCGAGGATCACTACACTACGGAAATCGTCGCCGAGGATTTCCAGAGCGTGACGCCCCGTGGCGCACGCGGAGCGGCGGACGCGGCAACGCAGGAACCCGAACAGGTCGCCTAAAAGTTCCCCAGCACGGCAGGGGCCACCAGGCCCCTGCCCCACCGCCACCCGCCGGACTCACCCGTCCGGGCAATGGTCGCCGTGGCCCGGTCGCGCTATGCTCCCGCCCGAGAGTGCCGTTGGCATCTGGCGTCCCCACCCGCTTTGTGAGTGGGACCGGCCCGTGACGCCAGGGCCATCGGTGCTTGGTCGCTTTGGCTCCCAGGGTTGAAGGGAGACCCGCCCTCTGGGCGGGCACGCCGGCTGGGCCCGGCCGGCGCCCAAGGCGACACAGCCTCTGCGAGGCTCCCGGTGGCCCGGCTTCGAGCTCCCGTGGTTTTCCGGCGGGCCTGGATCGAGGAAGGAAGGTCCTCGGCCCTGGATTTGGGATTCCAGGTCGCCGCGGGCCTTCCCGTGTCGCTGCTCTGGCTCCCGCGCTGAAGGGGGTCGTTGTCTTGGCGGCGAGGCTGGATCGGCGCTCCGCCTCCCAGAGCAGCCTTATCGCCGTCAGCCGCCGCCGAGCGGGTCGCGCCGCCCAGGGCGCCCGCCAGAAGGACAAGGCCACCGCCCCGCCCGGTGACCACAAGGCTAACCAAGCGCCCTCGAGCCTGCTGCGCGGAGGCGGCGTTCAGCGACCGTGCTGTGCTGACGTACCCGATCGGCCGGCATGCTCCTTGCGCCACTCCCAGGGCGCCTCGAAGCGTCCAGCCCAGAAGCCACGCCGCGCGAGGCGGGCGGCGTCCTCCTGCGGCACGTAGCGCGTGCTGTACCTTCGAAACGCCAGGGCCAACCCCTGCGACACCATCCAGGCGTCGAGGTCCTCGGAGCCCAGGTAGCAGGTGGCCACCAGCCGGCCGTAGCGGTCCCTGGTCTTGCCCTCGCAGCGGACGGTCCTTTTGCCGATGCGGTCGGCAAGCGCCAGGGCGGCCTGCTGCCCGCATCGGTAGGACCGGCCCGAGGCGTCCTCGCACAGCTGCCGGCTCTCGCAGGCGTCGATGCCGAACAGCCTGATCCGCTCGCCGCGGATTTCGAGGGTGTCGCCGTCGATCACCGAAGCGACCCCTGTCACCACCTCACCGGCCAGTGCGCCAGCGGTCAGGCCAAGAAGCACGAGGCCGGCGATCAGGCCGGCGCGGATCCAACGCGGCCGGATCACGGCGTCACCGGCCCGATGACGGCATCCTGCAACTCGGCTTCACCCGCCGGAGTTCCGGCACGCTGTTGGATCCGCCGATCGGACGGCACGACTTCGCCGGAACCGCCTGCGGCGAGGGGACCGTGAACGGCGAGTTCATAGGGACTCGCCCCGAACACGGCGATGTAGCGCCGGACGTTCTCCCGCTTTCCGGGCAGGGCGTCGATCGCTTCATCGAAGCCTATGAGCCGGTGCCTGTCGTCGTTGTGCTCGAAGACGTCAATCGCGATCGACCGCACCAGCCGGGCGGCGTCAAGGACCTCTTGGGAATGCGGGCCTCTTTGGGACCGCGGGAAGGAGATGATACGGGCGGACATCACCGGCTCCAGCCTCTTCGACGCCTCCCCAAGCTAGCCCGCGAGCGTTTCCGAAGCGCTAACGGCACACGCTCCCATATCGTCAGCCGCCGAGCAGGCCGCGCCCCATAGCCAAGCCGGCCAGGGTGCCGCCCAGAGCGCCCGCGGCAAGCCCCACGGCGCCCGCGAGCAGGGCAAAGTGCCATGCCGCCCGGTCGACCACCCGAGCGGCTTCCTGCGCCTCTCTGGCGGCCTCCTGGACGCCGTGGAGGGCCGTGCCGGCCCTTTGGTCGAAGACGGCCAGGAACCGCTCACCGGCGGCGGTGACGCCGCCGGCGGCCATCTCTCCGGCAACCCGGACTTTCCCGGCCGCCGCTTCGGCGGCGACGGGAAACGCGGCCTGCAGATCGTCCGCCCGATCCAGCATGGCGCCGACGTCGCCCAGCAGCTCGGCGATCAGGGCTTCGCGATGCGTGTTCGGGGCCGCCATGTAGGCTC
>CAYWSB010000239.1:0-6475 GCA_964460465.1 uncultured Geminicoccaceae bacterium
TCGCCGCCTGGATGGCGATCTTGAACATCTGCCGCGGGATCAGCTCCTTGAGCTTCTCGCACAGCGCCCGGCCGCGCTTCTCGGCCATCGAGCGGTGGACGATCAGCGCCAGGCTGTCGACCGGGTCGCCGTTGACCATGATCGTCATCTTGACGAGGTCGCTCTCGTCATAGCCCTCGAGGTGGTAGTCGAAGCTGGCATAGCCGCGCGTCACCGACTTCAGGCGGTCGTAGAAGTCGTAGACGACCTCGTTCAACGGCAGCTTGTAGACCAGCATCGCCCGGTTGCCGACATAGGTGAGGTCGAGCTGGATGCCGCGCTTCTCGGTGCACAGCTCGAGCACCTTGCCGAGATAGTCGTCGGGCACGAGGATGGTGGCCTTGATCCACGGCTCCTCGACCTTCTTGATCCTGGTGGGATCGGGGTAGTCCGAGGGGTTGTGGAGCTCCATCACCTCGCCGGTCTGCAGATGCAGGCGGTAGACGACCGAGGGGGCGGTGATGACGAGGTCGAGGTCGAACTCGCGGTCGAGCCGCTCCTGGATGATCTCGAGATGGAGCAGGCCCAGAAAGCCGCAGCGAAAGCCGAGGCCCAAGGCGCCAGAGCTCTCGGGCTCGTACTCGAAGCTCGCATCGTTGAGCCGGAGCTTGCCGAGGCTGTCGCGCAAGTCCGTGTAGTCGGCGGCGTCGACCGGGAACATGCCGCAGAAGACCACGGGCTGCGACGGCCGGAAGCCGGGCAGCGGTGCTGTTGCCGGCCGCTTCTCCTCGGTGATCGTGTCGCCCACCCTGGCGTCGGCGATGTCCTTGATCGAGGCGGTGATGAAGCCGACCTCGCCGGGGCCGAGCTCGTCGACCAGGAGCGGCTTGGGCGTGAAGACGCCGACCCGGTCGACCTGATGGGTGGCGCGCGTGCCCATCATCTGGATCTTGGCACCCTTCCTCAGCGTGCCCTCGCGCACCCTGATGAGCGTGACGACGCCGAGATAGGCGTCGTACCAGCTGTCCACGATCAACGCCTGGAGCGGTGCGCCAGCGTCGCCCTTGGGCGGCGGCAGGCGCTCGACCACGGCTTCCAGCACGTCATCGACGCCCTGCCCGGTCTTGGCCGAGATCATCAGGGCGTCCGCGGCATCCAAACCGATGATGTCCTCGATCTGCTCCTTGATCCGCTCGGGCTCGGCCGCCGGCAGGTCGACCTTGTTCAGGACCGGGACGATCTCGTGGTCGGCCTCGATCGCCTGGTACGCATTGGCCAGGGTCTGCGCCTCCACCCCCTGGCTGGCGTCGACCAGGAGCAGCGAGCCCTCGCAGGCACGGAGCGACCGGCTGACCTCGTAGGCGAAGTCGACATGCCCCGGCGTGTCGATCAGGTTGAAGATGTAGTCCTTGCCGTTCCTGGCCTTGTAGAGGAGGCGGACGGTCTGCGCCTTGATGGTGATGCCGCGCTCGCGCTCGATGTCCATCGAATCGAGCACCTGGTCCTGCATCTCGCGGTCGGCGAGCCCGCCGCATTTCTGGATCAGCCGGTCGGCAAGCGTCGACTTGCCATGGTCGATATGCGCGATGATCGCGAAATTGCGGATGTGGGAAAGGTCGGTCATTTGGTCATTGCTCGCTTTGGAGAATCGTCCGGACGTCACGCCGGCCATCGATGACCCGGACGATTTCTATGCCTTCGGCTGATTTGCGGTAGAAGATCAGGTAGGGTTGCACGACGTAGCAGCGCATGGCTTCGCTGTAGTCCGGTTTCGCAGTGCCGAGTTGCGGCAAATCCACCAGCCGATCCGTCGCGAGCGCGAGGCTCTCGATCAGCCGGTCTGCCCGGACTTCCCCAGCGTCGTCGGCCACCCATGTCCAGATGGATCGCAGATCGCGTAGGGCACGGGGGGTGAACCGCGCCCGCGACGTTAGCCGCATCAGCGGGGATCATCGAGCGGCGAATGACCACGTCGCTTGATCTGCTCCAGCAACTCGTCGGTCAGCTCCAGAAGCTCGCCCCGATCCGCCTCGGCGATCCCTTCCGCCACCGCGCGCTTGAGCCAGTCGAGCTTGGCCTCCTCCGCCGCCTCGTGCCACTCCATCGAGTAGACGACGGCCACCGGCTTGCCGTTCTTCTCGATGGTCACCGGCGCCTTCTGCGCCTCCATCAGGAGCTCGCCGAAGTGGTTCTTGGCTTCCTTCGCCGACATGGTGCGCATGAGAGTCTCCAGGTGGCCAGAGGGCCTAAAGTAGCTATTTTGGGCCTTCTCGGCAATCAGGCCCTCAGCACGCCGCCGACCTGCTTCTCCACCGCTGCCACGATCCGCTTCGCCACGGGCTCGATCTCTGCCTCGGTCAGCGTCCGCTCCGCCGACTGCAGGCGCACGGCAACCGCGAGCGACCGCTTGCCCGCCTCGACCCCCTGGCCGGCATAGACGTCGAAGAGCTCGACCTCGCGGATCAGCTTCTTCTCCGCGCCCTTGACCGCCTTGACGAGTTGCTCGGCGGTCACCGCGTCGTCGACGATGAAGGCGAAGTCGCGATCTACCGGCGGGTAGGGCCACGCCTCGAGCGGCGGCCGGGTGCGGCCGGGCTTCGTCCGAATCTTGGGCAGGCGATCGAGGTCCAGGGTGAACGTCACCACCCGGCCGTCGATGTCGAACCGCTCGAGCACCTTCGGGTGCAACTCGCCGAACACCGCGAGCCGGTTCGGCCCGAGCCCGAGCGACCCGGACCTTCCGGGGTGGAACCATGCCGGCGCCTCGGGCGTGACCGAAAGCGCCTCCATCCGCACCCCGGCCGCCGTCAGCACCGCCATGGCATCGGCCTTGACGTCGAACACGTCGACATCGCGGCGCTCCGCTACCCAGTGCCGTCCACCGGTGGAGCCCCAGCGCAGGCCGGCCAGGGCATCCACCTGCTCGCCCGGCTGGCCGCCGGTGAACCGTGCACCCAGCTCGAAGAGGGCGCCGTCGCCGCGCTTCCTGTCCTGGTTGCGCGCCAGCGCCGCGAGCAGGTTCGGCAGGAGCGACGGGCGCATCACCGAAAGCTCGCTCGAGATCGGGTTCTTGAGCCGGACCGGCGCAGCCCCATCGGCGAAGGCGGCCGCCTCCTCGGCTCCGGTGAACGACCAGGTCACGGCCTCGGTGTAGCCGAGCGCCGCCACCGTCCGCCGGAGCGTGCCTCGCCGCCGCTGCTCCGGCGAGAGGACGCCGGCGCTCACGGCCTCGGTCCGGGTGACGGGCACGGGCGGGATGCGGTCGTAGCCGTGCAGCCGGCAAAGCTCCTCGACGATGCAGGCCGAGGTCGTGACGTCGTGCCGCCAGGAGGGCGGCTGGACGATGTAGCGCTCCGGCCCGCCGTCGAGCTCGAAGCCGAGATCGCCCAGATGCCGCTCGATCGCCGCCTGCTCCAGCTTGATGCCGCCGAGCCGGGCCAGCTCCTTGACCGGGAAGATCACCGGGGCGGGGCGCTCCGGCAGGGCGCCCGCGATCACCGGCTCGGCCGCCTCGCCGCCGCAGAGCTCGAGGATCAGGCGGGTCGCGTGCTCCATGCCGGGGATCGCCATGGCCGGGTCGAGGCCGCGCTCGAACCGGGTCCGGGCGTCGCTCGCGAGATCGAGCTTTCGACCGGTCAAGGCCGTGCGGATGGGATCGAACAGCGCCACCTCGAGCAGCACGTCGGTCGTCTCGGGCGTGACACCGGATTCCTCGCCGCCCATGACGCCACCCAGGCCGTGCGGCCGGTGCGCGTCGGCGATCACCGTCATGCCCTCGTCGAGCTCATACTCCCTGCCGTCCAGCGCCAGGAGCGTCTCGCCGCGCCGGGCGAGGCGGACGGTGACGTCACCCGCGAGCTTCGCCGCGTCGAAGACGTGGAGCGGGCGGTTGAGATCGAACATCACGTAGTTGGTGATGTCGACCAGGGCCGAGATCGGCCGCAGGCCGATGGCCTTGAGCCGCCGCTGCATCCACTCGGGGCTCGGCCCGTTCCGCACGTCGCGGATCAGCCGGCCGATGAAGAGCGGGCAGGCAGCGGCACGATCGGCCGGGAAGTCGAGGCGTATCGCCGGACCCTTGCCGCGCGAGGGCACGGGCGTGAAGTCGCGGGGCTTCAGTCGGCCGAGCCCGGCCGCGGCGAGCTCGCGGGCGATCCCGACGATGCCGAAGCAGTCGGCCCGGTCGGGCGTCAAGGCGACCTCGATCACCGGCCCCTCGAGGCCGAGCACCGCGGCCGCGGGCGTGCCCACCGCCGGAGCGCCGTCGAGCTCGATGATCCCGTCATGGTCCTCGCCGATCCCGAGCTCGCGCGCCGAGCAGAGCATGCCCTGGCTCTCCACGCCCCTGATCTTGCTCGCGGTCAGGACCATGCCGGTCGCCGGGATGGTGCTGCCGGTGGGCGCGAAGATGCCGTAGAGCCCGGTCCGGGCGTTGGGTGCCCCGCAGACGATCTGCATGACGCCCTCGGCCGTCTCGACCGTGCAGAGCCGCAGCCGATCGGCATTGGGATGCGGCACCGCCTCCCTGACACGGGCCACGGAGAAGGCGGCGAGCTCGCTGGTCCGGTCGTGGACCTCCTCCACCTCGAGGCCGAGCGCCGTCAGGGTCCGGGCGATCTCGTCCGCCGTGGCCTCGGTCTCGAGATGCTCCTTGAGCCAGGGGAGCGTGAACTTCATCGGGTCAGGCCCCCGAAGGTGGTGGGAAGATCCAAGGGCACGAAGCCGTAGTGCCTGAGCCAGGCGAGGTCGGCCTCGAAGAAGGGGCGGAGGTCCGGCATGCCGTATTTGAGCATGGCGATCCGGTCGATCCCCATGCCGAAGGCAAAGCCCTGCCACTCGTCGGGATCGAGCCCCACCGCCTTCAGGACGTTGGGGTGGACCATCCCGCAGCCGAGGATCTCGAGCCAGTCGGAGCCTTCGCCGACGACGATCTCCTCCTTGGTCCGCCGGCAGCCGATGTCCATCTCGGCCGAGGGCTCGGTGAACGGGAAGAAGCTGGGGCGAAAGCGGGCGGTGATGTCGTCGCGCTCGAAGAAGGCTCGGACGAAGTCGATCAGGCAGCCCTTGAGATGGCCCATGTGCGCGCGCCGGTCGATCACCAGGCCCTCGACCTGATGGAACATCGGCGTGTGGGTGGCGTCGCTATCGCAGCGATAGGTCCGCCCCGGGGCGATGATCCGGAAGGGCGGCTTGTTCGCCATCATGTGGCGGACCTGGATCGTCGAGGTGTGGGTGCGGAGCAGCAGCGGCTTGCCGTCCTCCACGGCCTCGAGGAAGAACGTGTCGTGCATCTCCCGGGCCGGATGCTCAGGGGGGAAGTTCAGCGCCGTGAAGTTGTGGAAGTCGTTCTCGATGTCCGGCCCCTCGGCCACCGCGAAGCCCATGTCGGCGAAGATCGCGGTCAGCTCGTCGGTGACCTGGCTCACCGGGTGGATGCGCCCCTCGGGCAGCGGCCGGGCCGGCAGGGTCACGTCGACCCGCTCGGCCAGGAGCCGCGCCTCCAGCGCCGCCTCGGCGAGCGCCGCCCGGCGCTCGGCCAGCACCTCCTCGATCCGCTTCTTCAGCACGTTGAAGGCCTGGCCGGCCTTCGGCCGCTCCTCCGCCGGCAGGGCGCTTACGCCCTTGACGAGCTCGGTCACCCGGCCCTTCTTGCCGAGCACCGCCACCCGCAGCTCCTCGAGTGCGGCGAGATCGCCGGCCGTCCGGATCTCGGCCGTGATCTCGCTCTCCAACGCGTCGATAGTTGCCAGCATCACCAACCGTCACCCGTCGTTGATCTGCGCCAGAACGAAAAAAGGGGCCGCAGGCGGCCCCCTTCTCGACATCCCGCCAGGGGGCGCGGCTAGACCGCAGGCCCCCTCGTGATCTCAGCTGTTGAGGGCGGCCCCGGCCTTCTGGACGAAGCCCGCAAAGGTCGCCGCGTCGTGCACGGCGATATCCGCCAGCACCTTGCGGTCGAGCTCGATGCCCGCAACCTTCAGGCCGTGCATCAGGTTGCCGTAGGTCATGCCCTGCTCGCGGGCGGCGGCGTTGATCCGCTGGATCCAGAGTGCGCGGAACTCGCGCTTCCGCACGCGCCGGTCGCGATAGGCGTACTGGCCGGCCTTCTCGACCGCCTGGCGGGCCGTCTTGATGCAGTTCTTGCGGCGGCCGCGATACCCCTTCGCCGCCTCCAGCACCTCCTTGTGCCGGGCGTGAGACGTAACGCCGCGCTTTACCCGAGCCATGGCTCCGTTCCCTTAAGTATCGTCGGTCGTGTCGATCGCCGCGCGCCTCAGGCGTGCGGCATCATCAGGCGCACGAGCGCTGCATCGCCCGGACGCAGATAGCCCGTCTTGCGATGCCGCAGCTTCGCCGACTTCGGCTGACCGGTGAAGTTGTGGCGATGATTGGCGTGACCGCGCTTGATCTTGCCGGTCGCGGTGAACGAGAACCGCTTGGCGGCGGCCCGCTTGGTCTTCAACTTGGTCATGCCGGGAATCTCCGAACGACAGCG
>CAYWSB010000240.1:0-6370 GCA_964460465.1 uncultured Geminicoccaceae bacterium
CGGCGGCGGTCGCCGCCACGGGGTCGGCGACCGCCGCCGCGTCGACGCTGATGTCCAGCACCTGCTTGTCCGGGGCGACGAAGAGGTCGCGGGCCCGGGCCCCGGGCAGGAGCGTCAGGAACAGCTGATCGCCCGCCGCCGCCACCGAGGCGACACCGGGCACGCCGGCCAGGCGCTCGAGGTCGGCCGGGGCGAGGCGGCCGGGCAGGAGCAGGGTCAGGTGCTCGGCCTCGCGGACGAGACGCACCGCGCGCCGCTCGACGGGCTCGAGGACGACGCGGCGAAAGCCCTCGTGCCGACCGAGGCGGAGCCCGAGGGTCGGCGCGTCGGCGACGACGAGACCGATCCGCAGGCGGCGCGCGTCCGGCGCCACCACCTCGGCCGCGACGCCTGCCGCCGGCTGCAGGCGCAGGAGCCTCGCACCATCGTCGAGCGTCAGCGATTCGACCAGCGGCGCCAGCGCCGCGGCCGTCGTCGCCAGATCGGCCGGGAACGGCCGGCTCGATTCGATCTCCAAGAGCGCGCCCAGGCGCCGCGTGACGATCGTCGCGGCCTCGGGCCAGTCGATCGCCAGCCGGCCGAAGCCGCCGGTCACGACCGCATCGGCGGTGGCCGCCCGCGCCGGCGACAACCCCGGCGACAACCAGAGCGTGGCCAGGAGCAGTGCCGCGGCGACGATGCACCGGTTCATGGCCGCACCCCTGCGCTCGCGGCAGCGTCGGCCGTCCTGGCCTGCAGGGCGGCCCAGCCCTGCCCGGTGTCGCCCGCGAGCGAGGGGCCGAAGGCGGCGGCGCTGGCGGGCGCGGCCGCGAAGGTGATCTCGGCCGCGGCGAGCCCGGTGACGGCCGCCAGCCGGTCGCGCAGCCGCATCGCCCGCTCCGTCCGCCGGGCCAGGCTCTCGGCCGCGCTCGCGGGAATGGCGACCTGGAGATCCAGATCGAAGCGCCGCGCCAGGAAGGCCAGGGCCAGGAGCGGGCGCGGCAGCGTCTCCACTGCCGGGGACTCGGCGGTGAACGCGGGCAGCGGGACGACCAGGCCGGATTCGTCGTGGCGCACGGCGGCCGGTGCCGGGCCGCCGGCCTCACGCTCGAGGATCGCCGCGAGATAGACGAAGGAGGGGGCACCCGCCGCCGCCTGCTCGGGGGCCTGCAGCTGGTCGGCACTGCGGCCGGCGATCGGCGCCGGGGTCGAGGGCGACCCCTCCCGCGGCTCGGCAGCCGTCGACGCGCCGGCGACCGCCTCGGTGCCGGGCGGCCGCGGGCCGTCGTCGATCATCTCGCGCATCGAGAAGGACAGCACGAAGAAGGCCAGCATGAGGGCGACGGTGTCGGCGAGGATCAGCGTCCAGCCGCCGTTGCCGGGCATCGGCGCGGCCTCAGGCGGCATCGCGCGGGCCCGCCCGGATGACGAAGCGCCAGCGACCGGCCGGCAGGTCGGCGAAGCCGAGGCGCAGGCGGGACTCGGCCTGCGGCGTGTCGGCGAAGATCGCCGCCAGCGCCGCCATGCGACCGACGACGGGCTCGCCTGCGGCGTCCGGCCAGGCGGTCGTCACGGTCAAGAGCGGGGCCGGGGCCTTCGCCGCGCCGGCGAGAGCCGCGGCGACCCGATGCAGGAGCACCAGTCGCTCGCGCCGGACCGCCTGGCCGCCCGGCTCGAACAGGGCCGCCTCGTCCAGATCGAAGGCGACGAGCGCCCCCGGCACGGCCACCGCGGCGGCACTGATCGGCAGGTGGCCGAAGAGACGGCGGCGCAGCTCGGCCGCGGGGTCGGCGCCGAGGGCCAGCGTCGCCAGGGCAGGATCGTCCGCCGATGCCGTCGCGGCGAAGCGCAGCGCCAGCGAATCGAGGATCGGCGCCACCTTGCGCTCGGAGATCTCGGACCGGCTGTGGAGAAAGACGAAGAACGCCAGCAGGATGAGCATCAGCTTGAGCATCCCGTCGGCGAGCACCGGCACCGCTGGCGGCGGCGTGCGGCGCCACGAGCGGCGCCACGCCGCGACCGCAGCGCCGGGCGCCGCGACGGCGTCGTCCGGCCGGCTGCCCGCCGCGCCCTGCTCCAGGTCCGCCGTCATGCGGCGGCTCCCTCGTCAGACGCCACGCGGCGGGCCGCGCCGACCGGTCCTCGGGCGGTGCTCACGGCTTGCCGAGCGCGCTCGCGATCTTGGCCTTCAGGGTCTCGGCGTTGAACGGCTTGACGATGTAGTTGTCGACCCCGGCCAGCTTGGCGGCGGCCACGTTCTCGGCCTTGCTCTCGGCGGTGATCATGATGAAGGGCAGCTGCTGCAAATCCGCATCGGCGCGCACCTCGCGCAGCAGGTCGAGGCCGGTCATCGGGGCCATGTTCCAGTCGGAGACGACGAGGCCGTAGGGCTTGTCGCGCAGCCTGGCCAGCGCCTCGCCGCCGTCCGATGCCTCGTCGACATTGGTCAAGCCGAGCTGCTTGAGCAGGTTGCGGATGATCCGCAGCATCGTCCTGTAGTCGTCGACGATCAGGATCGGCAGGTTCGGGTCGAGGGCCATCGCTGGGTCTCCGGGCGCTGCGCAGGGTCGGCCGGCTGCCGTGCGGACCCGATGCCCGGCGACGACCGTCGACGATCACGACCACCAGGGTAGCGCCCTTTCCTTGCGAGATCCTTAACGCTGCCGGCATCGGCACGGCCGCCCGACCGGGCGGGTCGCGCGCGACCACGTCTCGCTTCGACCCAAGGGGCGCGGCGGGAAGCCGGTTACCGCCGCGGTCTTCGCTGCCTAGCGCGCCAGCGACTGCCGGTACTGCTCGGCGTCCCAGCCGAGCAGCGCCGCCTCCTGGGCCGCGGTGAAGCGCAGGAGCTCCGCCCCTTCCGGCACCCGGGCCAGGACCAGGGCGAGGCAAAGCGCCAGCTCGTCGGCCGCCGGCGGGGCGTCCGCGGGCAGGTAGGCGCCCGCACCCGGCTCGAGGACGAGGCTCTGGCCGGGCCTGCGGGTTTCGGGCGTGGCGGCCGAGGGGCCGAGGAAGATCACGTGGTCGGGGTAGTAGGAGCCGGCGGCGGCCATCGCCCGGAGCATGGCGTCGTGGGCCAGCGCGTGGACCCGGGCGTGCTTGACCGGCCTCAGGCCCTCGCGGGCCGGTGCCTCGGCCGGCTGCAGCGCCCGGGCCGGGGCGTCGAGGCGGCACTCGACCTCCTGGAGCAGGGCTGCCGTGGTCTCGAGGTCGTCGCCGGCGACCACGAGGCCGTGATTGCCCATGACGACCACGTCGATGGCGCGGCTGCCCATCGCCTCCCTGATCGCCCGGGTCAGCGGCAGGCCGGGGAAGACGTAGGGGACCCAAGCCCAGCCGAGCCCGTCCAGCCGCCGTGCCAGCTCGGCCTCGGCGTCCGCCCGAATGGCGATGGCGATGGTCCGGACCGAGTGGGTGTGGACGACGAAGCGGTGGGGGAGCAGCGCGTGCAGGCTGGTCTCGATCGAGGGCCGGAGGCCGGACGGGTTCCGCTCCTGCAGCGTCGCGGCGCGCACGTCGTCCTCGGTCCCGGCGTCGACGGCATCGAGCACCCTGGCGACATCGACGGGCACGAAGAGGTCGCGCCCCTCGGCGTCCGCGAGCCAGAGGCCCGACGCCTTGACCCAGAGCGTGCCGTCCTCCTTGACCGAGGTGTTGCCGCCCGCGGCCTGGACCTGCTCGGGGTCGCTGCCGATCCGGGCGGAGTAGCGGGCGAGGGCTTGGAGATCAGACACTGTCGAGACCTTTCCGGGCGAGCAGCGCTGTGCCGTAGGCGGCATCGGTGCTGATGGCGGGCGCCAGCGCGACGCCCAGATGGCGGGTGCGGATGGCGGCCCAGGCGGCGTTCCCCGCGCCACCGCCCACCGTTCTCACGGCCACGAGCGCGGGTGCGCCGAGCTCGGCCAGCCGCGCATAGGCCAGGGCCTCGACCCGGGCCACGCCTTCGAGCAGCGCCTGGAGGAAGCGGGCGCGGTCCGCCGGGATGTCGACCGGAGCGAAGGTCATGCCGGGATCGGCCACGGGAAAGCGCTCGCCCACGCCGGGCAGCGGGTGCCAGCCGAGATCGACGGGCGCGTCCGGCCGCAGGGCGGGGGTGAGCGCGGCGATCTCCGCGGTGCTGAAATGGCGCAGCAGTGCCCCGCCGCCGCTGTTCGAGGCCCCGCCGGCGAGCCAGTGGCCGAGCAGCCTGTGGCTGTAGATGCCGTAGCCCGGGGCGAAGACAGGGCGGGCGGAGAGGAGCTTGACGGTGAGCGTGGTGCCGAGCGCCGTCACCCCCTCGCCCGGCCGGTCCGCGCCGGTCGCCAGGAAGGAGGCGCAGCCGTCGGTGGTGCCGGCGACGACCAGCGCCCCGGCGAGCGGACCGCTGGCGACCGGCCCGAGCGGGGTACCGGGCTCGACCACCGCGGGCAGCAGCTCGGGCCGGATGCCGAAGGCGCCCAGCCAGTCGGGCCAGCGCCGCGCCACCGGGTCCCAGCCGAGCTTCAGGGCATTGTTGTCGTCGCTCACCCCCCAGCGGCCGGTAAGCCTGCCGGCCAGCCAGTCGGCCTGGTGCAGCGCCTGCACCGCCGCCGGGTGGCGCTCCTGCAGCAGCCTCAGCCGCGCCGCCGGCGAAGTGGCACCGTGCGCGGCGCTCTCGGGCGGGGCCAGGGCCGTGATCCCGCCCGCCAGTTGGGCGGCGCTGGAGTCGTTGTAGAGCAGGGCCGGGCCGAGCGGCGTGCCCGCACGGTCGGTCATCAGCAGGGTCCCCGAGGTGCCGTCGACCGCCAGGGCCCGAATGCCGCGGACCGTGGCCAGCTCGCCCACCACCGCGTCCATGGCCGCCGCCCAGAGCGCCGGATCGCCGGCGCCCGCGGCGAACGCGCGCTGCGCCTCGGCGACGACGCCGCCCGCCGCATCGACCACCACGCCGCGCAGCCCCGAGGTGCCGCAGTCGATGCCGAGGCAGAGCCCGCCCTCAGCCACGGGCGAGCGCCTCGGCGGGTGCGGCGCACCAGGCCTCGAACGCCCGGCGCTCGTCGGCGGTCAGGTGCAGGTAGTGCTTGGTCCGCCGCTCGAGGATGTCGTCGGCCGTCTCCGCCCACTCGACCCGGCGGAGGTAATGCACCTCGCGCTCGTAGAGCAGCCCGCCGAAGTGCCGGCCGAGAGCGCCGACGCCGGCCGCCCCCTCGAGGAGCGCCTCGGCCCGGCTGCCGTAGAGCCGCGCATAGTGTCGGGCGAGTCCCGCCGGCAGCCAGGGATGGCGCTGCTCCAGTGCCGCCAGGAACCGGTCGAAATCCGCGTCGGGCAGGTCACCGCCGGGCAGTGGTGCGTTGGCCGTCCAGGGCTGGCCCAGCGCCGGAAAGAACGGCTTGAGCCGGTCGAGCGCGTGCTCGGCGAGCTTCCTGTAGGTGGTGATCTTGCCGCCGAAGACCGAGAGCAGCGGCGCCCGTTCGGCGGCGGGAGCCTCGGGCTCGACGTCGAAGACGTAGTCGCGGGTGACGGCCGAGGGGTTCTCCGCATCGTCGTCGTAGAGCGGGCGGACGCCGGTGAACCGCGCCAGCACGTCGGCGGGCCCGAGCTGCACCGCGAAGTATCGGTTGATGACGCCGAGCAGATAGTCGACCTCGGCCTCGTCGACCGTGACCTCCGCCGGATCGCCCTCGACCGGGATGTCGGTCGTCCCGATCAGCGCCTTGTCGCCCTCGTAGGGGTTGACGAAGATCACCCGCTTGTCGGTGTTCTGCAGGAGATAGGCCTGGTCGCCCCGCCAGAACTTCCGGGTCACGAGGTGGCTGCCCTTGACCAGGCGCACGTGCCGCCGGCTGTTCACCCCGGCCACCCGGCCGAGCACCGCCTCGACCCAGGGGCCGGCGGCGTTGACGACGGCGCGGGCGCGGACCGTGCGGCGCTCGCCGGTGCGGCGATCCTCGAGCTCGACCCGCCAGTGCCCGTCCTCCCGCCGGGCGGCGATGCAGGCCGTGCGGTTCAGCACCGTGGCCCCGCGCTCGGCCGCATCCAGCGCGTTGAGCACCACGAGGCGCGAATCGTCGACCCAGCAGTCGGAATACTCGAACGCCCGGGTGAACGCCTTCTTGATCGGTGCCCCCTCCGGGTCCCGGCGCAGGTCGATCGCCCGGGTCGCCGGCAGCCGCTTCCGGCCGCCCAGATGGTCGTAGAGGAAGAGACCCAGGCGGATGAGCCAGGCCGGGCGCTGCTCCGGGCTGTGCGGCAGGACGAAGCGCATCGGCCAGATGATGTGCGGGGCCGCCGCCAAGAGCACCTCGCGCTCGATCAGCGCCTCCCTGACCAGCCGGAACTCGTAGTATTCGAGATAGCGGAGGCCGCCATGCACCAGCTTGCCCGAGCGCGAGGAGGTGCCCCAGGCGAGGTCCTCCATCTCGCACAAGGTGAC
>CAYWSB010000241.1:0-6276 GCA_964460465.1 uncultured Geminicoccaceae bacterium
TACCGGAGAGCCGCCGATGGCCACCGTCAGCTACACCACGTCCCGGGACATGATCCACGAAGAGGACGCCGCGTCGCTCAGGTCCGGGATCACGGGCCAGCTTTCCGGCTCGCCTTCCTCGAGGCTGTGGACAATCACGCTCACGGCCGCCACCGCCGGAAGGCCGCCGCCGGGTTCGGCGAGGGCGATGCCTGCCAGTTCCGCAGCTCCACATGCGCCTGGTCGTAGGCTGGCGCCGTCACAATCGAGAGCTCGTAGAGCAGGGCCTGGAGGATCGTGCGAATGATCGCCCGATGCTCGCCGCGTTCCGGCCGGTCGGGCTCCTCTTCGATCCGCTCGGCCTGCTCAGGCGGCACCGCCCGGGCCGGCGGCATTCTGAAGCCAGGACTGAGCCCAACGGCCAGCCCGGCAGAGAGCAGCGCCAGTGCGTCGCGGCCGTGCGTCGTCGCTGCCACCTCCGGCGTGATCCGGGCCTCGAACCGCAACGCTTCGTCGCTGTCGGTGAGGGCGAGCGTCCCGGCCCCACGGCTCGCCAGCGGTCGGTCGTAGGAATGACCGACCAGGAGATGAACCTCGGCCGTGGCATCCTCGACGCGATAGGCGAAGGCCCGCGGCGCGAACGACTCCTTCCGCGGCCTGCCGTTCCGGCCGCCATCGGAGAGCACGGCCGTCCGGTTGTAGGGAAAGCTGCCGCGAAGGCTGGTGCTGCCGTCGCTGCCGCGTCGGAGCTCCAGCCCGCCAACGGTGCCACCGAACAGGAACACCGGCCCGGCCTCAGTCGCCGCCGATGTCTTCGCCGCCCGGCAGCCGCTCGATACCGTCCAGCACCTCGAGTTGCGCGGCCCGGCTGATCGTCACGTCGGCCGTCAGCAGCGCCGTGAGCCGGAGCGCACCGGACGCGGCGTCGCTGTAGGGATCTCTGACCCGGTCGAGCCCGCCCCAAAGCGCCACGTAGAGCGGCGGAACCCCGCTCGCCGTCGTGGTCAGCAGTGCCTTGCTGGCGAGCGGGTCGCCGGCCGGAGCGGCCAAGGCATTGGCCGAGAGCGTGACGTTGCCGGACCGGCACCTCGACCTCGCCGTGATCGACGGTGAGAATCGAGCCGCCCATGCGCGTCGTCACCGACTGAGCGAACAGGCGATCCACGATCGGCAGGGTTCGGATGCCCGACCCGAGTGAGTCCGGTCGCTTGCGCGCGCTTTCCAGCCATGCGCGCCGCGATCCGGAGGGGACGCGGGCGGCGTTGCTTGCGGCGGCAACGGCGGAGTTTGCGCGGCACGGCTATGCGGGAGCGCGGATCGAGCGGCTGGTCAAGCGGGCCGGGACGTCGGTGCGCATGGTCTACCACTATTTCGGCAGCAAGGCGGCGCTCTACATCGCCGTGCTCGAGGCGGCGATGCGCTCGCTGCGCCAGGAGGAGCGCAAGCTCGATCTCAGCGACGTGGAGCCGCTCGACGGACTCTTGCGCCTCCTCGACTTCATCTTCGATCATTTCGCGGCACACCCCGAGCTGATCAGCCTGTTGAGTGCCGAGAACCTTCAGCGGGCGAAGTATCTGAGCCAGTCGGCGGCGATCCAGCAGATGTCCTCGCCGGTGATCCGGCTGATCGACACGCTGGTCCGCCGCGGCACTGGGCCCGGTGCTGCTGCCGCTGATGCTGGCGGCAGGGGGTCCTCGGCGGTGCCCTGCTGGCACTGGTCGCCGGCGGGCTCAAGGCCCGGCTGGCTGTCAACGAGACGATCGTCACCCTGCTCTTGAACCATGTCGGCGTGCTGCTCGTCAGCTTCGTCGTCTACGGTCCCTGGAAGGACCCGGCCAATCTCGGCTGGCCGGCGACCCGGGCCTTCCCGCCCGAGGCCAGGCTGCCCGGCCTCTTCGGCACGCGGGCGCATGCCGGCCTCCTCCTGGCGGTGGCCCTCGCCTTGGCCCTGCACCTGGTGCTCACGCGAACGCGCACCGGCCTCGTGCTCGAAGTCCTCAAGGGCAACGAGCGGGCCGGGCGAATGGCCGGCCTCGACCATGGCCGGGCCGTGCTCTGGACCATGGCGCCGGGCGGTGCCCTGGCCGGGCTCGCCGGCATCGCCGAGGCGTCGACCATCCAGGGCCGGCTGCAGCCGGGGCTGTCGCTGGGCTACGGGCTCACCGGCTTTCTCGTCGCCTGGCTTTCGGGGCACAATGCGCTCCGCGCCATCCCGCTCGCCCTCCTGGTCGGCGGGCTGATGGCCGCCGGCGACACGCTGCAGCTCTTCGCCAAGGCGCCGGCCTCGAGCGTCACCGTCATTTTGGGCCTCCTGTTCGTCGCGGCCCTCGCCGCCCCCGGCCTCGCGGGCCGCCGCTGATGGAGCTCGGCGACTTCACCACGGCCTGGCTGGTCGCCGCCCTGCGCAGCGCCACCCCGCTGCTGCTGGTCCTGCTGGGCGAGCTCATGACCCAGCGCACCGGCATCATCAATCTCGGCGTCGAGGGGCAGATGCTGGTGGGCGCCTGCGCCGGCTTCGCCTGTGCCGCGTCGGTTGGCGATCCGTGGCTGGCGCTCCTGGTCGGCGGCGGCACCGGCCTCGCCTTGTCACTGGTCCATGCCGGGCTGTGCCTCGGGGCGCGGGCGAGCCAGATCGGCAGCGGCGTCGCCGTCTGGATGCTCGGCCTCGGCCTCAGCGCCTATGTCGGCCGGCCTTTCGTGGGTGCCAAGGTCGAGGGCATGGCGCCGCTGGCGGCCGGTGCCGCCACCGGCCTCGCCGTGCTGGACCGCCTCCTGGGCCAGCTCACGCCGACCACGCTGACCGCACTCCTGCTGGTGCCGGTGCTGGCCCTCTGGCTCCACCGCTCGCGCCCCGGCCGGCGCTGGCGCGCGGTCGGCGAATCGATCGAGGCCGCGCGCGCCCTGGGCATCAGCCCGAGCCGGGTCCGTCTCCAGGCGATCCTCCTGGGCGGCTTCCTCGCCGGGGTCGCAGGCGCCGTGCTCAGCGTCGACCACACCCAGACCTGGGCCCAGGACATGACCAAGGGCCAGGGACTGGTGGCCGTGGCCCTCGTCATCGTCGCCCGCTGGAATCCCTGGCTCGCACTGCCCACCGCACTGCTCTTCGGCGGGGCCGAGGCCGGCGTCTTCCGCCTGCAGGCCGCCGGCGTGCCGGTCTCGTCCTACCTCCTCGCCAGCACGCCCTATCTCCTCTGCATCGCCGTCGTCACCCTCGGCTATCTCCGCCTGCGCGGCTCCGGCGGCATGCCGGCCGAGCTCGTCCGGATCTTCCGGTAGGTTCAAGAGCCAGCCGCGGCTGGCGATCCAGCCGTAGCGCCTACGTTGGCGAACGCGCGCAGATGTCAGACTGGGCACGCCGATGGCTTCGCCCAGGATCGTGTTCCAGCGCCCGGCTAAACCACGCGGTGGGACACGCTCCATCACCTATGGCCAGCGAAACTGCTTTCTGGCGCTGTCGCTGCTCTGCGACAATGTCGACTGGGCACGGCAGCGCTTTCACGTCGACCATGTCGTTCCGCGCCCAGACGGAGCGCAAGGTGCTGACGGGCCGCAACGTCGCCGAGCCGGCGATTCGCGAGATCCAGGCCAGCGTCGATCGCATCGGCAATCTGCAGCAGCTGATCCGCCGCCGGCTGCGGCGCCTGACCGGCGACGTCCTCGAGCCACCGCCGAGCCCGACGACGCCGGTGCACGACGCCTCGCTGGCGCTGGTCGCTACCTGAGCGCCCGGCACCGCTCCCTCATGCCGCGGCGGCCAGCCGGGCGGCGAAACTGCCGGGGCCGGTCGGCAGGGCGGCCTCGGCCTGGAGCGCCGCCTTGAGCCGGGCCTTGTAGGCGGTCCGGGTGATCTCCTCGATGCCGAACTGCCGGAGGTGGTCGTTGACGAACTGGGTGTCGAGCAGGGTGAAGCCGCCGATCCTGAGCCGGGCCACGAGCTCGACCAGGGCGACCTTGCTGGCGTCGGTGGCGCGGCTGAACATGCTCTCGCCGAAGAAGGCGGCGCCGATGGCTAGGCCGTAGAGCCCGCCGACCAGCCGGTCGCCGTCCCAGGCCTCGACCGAGTGGCCGTGGCCGCGCTCGAAGAGGGTCACGTAGAGCCGGATCATGTCGTCGTTGAGCCAGGTCCGCGGCCGCCCGGCGGTGGGCTCGGCGCAGGCCGCGATGACCGCCGGGAAGGCGGCGTCGACGGTGAGCCGGTAGGGCTGGCGGCGGATGGTCTTCCTCAGGCTGCGCGGCACGTGGAAGCGGTCGAGCGGCAGCACGCCGCGGTGCAGCGGGTCGATCCAGTGGATCACCGGGTCGTCGCGATCGTTGGCCATCGGGAAGAGGCCGATGGAGTAGGCGCTCAGGACCAGCTCGGGTGTCAGCAGCTGCATGACGGAATAGGGGAGCGATCGGCGGCCAGCGTCAAGCGTCTCGACGGCCGGCGGCGGGGCCGCCGCCGCTCGGGCGCCCGCTCAGGCCCCGGTCTGGCGGGCGAGGTAGCGCTCGAGCCAGCCGGTGTCGAAGCGGCTGTCGCGGAAGTCGGGCTCGGCCAGGATGGCGCGCAAGAGCGGGATCGAGGAGGGGATGCCGTCGATCACGAACTCGGCCAGACTGCGTTCCAGCCGTGCCAAGCAGCGCTCGCGGTCCTGGTCGTGGACGATCAGCTTGGCGATCAGGCTGTCGTAGTAGGGCGGCACGGTGTAGCCGCTGTAGATCGCCGAATCGACCCGCACGCCGGGGCCGCCCGGCGGATGCCAGGCGGTGATCTTGCCCGGCTGGGGTAGCAGCGTGCGCGGGTCCTCGGCGTTGATCCGGCACTCGATGGCATGCCCCTCGATGCGGATCTGCTCCTGGGTCACGCTCAAGGGCAGGCCCATGGCGACGCGGATCTGCTCGCGCACGAGGTCGATGCCGGTCACCATCTCGGTCACCGGGTGCTCGACCTGGATGCGGGTGTTCATCTCGATGAAGTAGAACTGGCCGTCCTGGTAGAGGAACTCGATCGTCCCGGCGCCCAGATAGCCGAGCTTCTCGAGCGCCTGGACCACCGTCCTGCCGATCGCCTGGCGCTGGGCTTCGCTGATCACCGGCGACGGGCTCTCCTCGACGATCTTCTGGTGGCGGCGCTGCAGCGAGCAGTCGCGCTCGCCCAGATGCACGACATTGCCGTGCCGGTCGGCCATCACCTGCAGCTCGATGTGCCGCGGGTGGTCGAGATATTTCTCGAGATAGACCCGCTCGTCGCCGAAGCCGGCGCGGGCCTCGTTGCGGGTGTTGCGCAGGGCGGCGGCCAGCTCGCCCCGGGCGCGAACGACGCTCATGCCGCGCCCGCCGCCGCCCGCCGCGGCCTTGATCAGCACCGGGTAGCCGATGCGCTCGGCGACGGCGAAGGCGGTGGCGTCGTCGGTCACCGCCCCGTCGCTCCCCGGCACGGTCGGGATGCCGGCGCCGGCGGCGGCGGTCTTGGCGGTGACCTTGTCGCCCATCATGCGGATGTGGCCCGGGTCCGGGCCGACGAAGAGAAAGCCGTGCTCGACCACCATCTGGGCGAAGTCGGCGTTCTCGGCGAGGAAGCCGTAGCCCGGGTGGATCGCCTCGGCCCCGGTGATCTCGGCGGCCGAGAGGATGGCGGCGGCGTTGAGGTAGGATTCGGCGGCGCTCGGCGGGCCGATGCAGACGCTCTCGTCGGCGAGGCGGACGTGCATCGCATTGGCGTCCGCGGTCGAGTGCACGGCCACGGTGCGAATGCCCATCTCCCTCGAGGCGCGCAGGATCCTGAGCGCGATCTCGCCCCGGTTGGCGATCAGGAGCTTCTTGATGGGCAGGATGTCGGTCAACCGTCCGGCCCCCGGCTACCCGATCACGAGCAGCGGCTCGCCGAACTCGACCGGCGTCGCGTTCTCGACGAAGATGCGGACGACCCGCCCGCTCCTGGGTGCGCGGATCTGGTTCATCACCTTCATCGCCTCGATGATCAGGAGCGTCTGTCCCTCGCTCACCGTCTGGCCCGGGGTGACGAACGGGTCCGCACCGGGCTCGGGGTAGAGGTAGACGGTGCCGACCATGGGCGAGGTGATGCTTCCCGGGTGCGCGGCATCGGCGGCGCTCGCGGCCTGGACGTCGCTCTCGAGCGCCGGTGGCGCGGCGAGGGCCGGGCGGGCCGGGACGTGGGCCTCGTAGACCGGGGCCGGCTTCTTCACCACGCGGACCCTGGCGTCGCCCTCGCTGATCTCGATCTCGGTCAGGCCGGTGCGCTGCAGCAGCTCGGCGAGCTGGGCAACGTAGTCGGTGTCGATGTTGAGCTTGGCCATG
>CAYWSB010000242.1:0-6271 GCA_964460465.1 uncultured Geminicoccaceae bacterium
GCGGCACCAGGATGATGGGCGGGCTGACGGCGAAGAGCTTGTGCGGGTTGCCGGCGTCGGCGGCGATCTGCGCCCAGGCGACGGAGCCGCCGCCGCCCGGGATGTTGATGGGTGCGAAGTTGACCGGGGCCAGGCCTTCCTCCTGCAGCACCCGCGAGGTCGTGCGGATCAGGGTGTCCCAGCCGCCGCCGGGATTGGCGGGGGCGATGTACTCGACCGGCTGGCTCGGCGCCCACTGGGCGGCGGCGGGGATGGCCGTGGCGAGAAGGCCGGTGGCCAGCAGGGCGGCCGGCAGTGCGGCGAGGACGGCGCGCCGGGCTCGGGTCGTGGTCATGATGCAGCTCCCTGTCGTGGCGGGCGGTGCGATTGCTGCCGCGGCGCCTTTGCGGGGCAGGTTTGGCTGCGGCGGGCCGCATGTCAAGCATGCTGCGCCGCCGGGGCGCCGGCCCTATCCCCTTGGACCGGCGCCGCGAGACGGTCAGGCGCCGGGCCGGGCCTCGGCGACGCGGCGCTTTTCCTTGGCGAACGGGCTAAGGCCGAGCCAGCCCTGCATGCGCCGGGCGACCTCGGGGTGGCCGTCGAGGCTCAGCTTGCGCTCGTCGCTGGCGGCCCTGACGGTGGTCAGGCCCATCCAGATCGCGGTCATGGTGCGCAGGTCGGTGGTGACGTGAAGGTCGACGTCGAAGCCCGGATCGACGGAGCACAAGTCGACCTCGCCGGCATCGACGACGAGCCACCAGCGGCGGCGGGCGGGGCTCACATCCGGGTAGAGGAACTCGATCGTGATCCGGCGTGGCGGCAGGGGCGTGGGGTCGAGGTTGCGGCGCATGTCCCACATCAGGAGGGACGGGTCGAGGTTCTTCAGGGAGAGCTGCGCCTCGAGCCAGCGCTGCCCCCAGCCGCCCATGGCGACGACGACGGGCATCAGGTCCTTGCCCGCCTCGGTCAGGGTGTAGGCCGGGTGCTCGCTCCTGGTGTCGGTGCCGCGGACGATCACGCCCACGGCCTCGAGCTCGCGCAGCCGCTTCGAGAGGAGGGCCGGCGACATGCGCGGCACGCCACGGCGCAGCTCGTTGAAGCGGGTGCTGCCGGCGAGCAGCTCGCGCAGCACCAGCATGGTCCAGCGGCTGCAGAGCACCTCGGCCGCCATGGCGACCGGACAGAGCTGGTTGTAGCCCGCAGCGTCGGTCATTGCTGCCCCCTCCCCGGCGGACATCTCGGCGAAACGGGCGCGGGACCCGGCCCCCGTCGGCGGCGACCGGTGATTCATTTCGTGAACTTGAAGCGGGATCACTGGCAGACGATGAGGCTAGCATCCACCGATCATGGAGGCAAACGATGACCACCACGCTTTACGACCGCCTCGGCAGCGCCGCCGGCATTGCGCGTCTGGTCGACGACATCGTCGAGCGGCACATGCACAACCCGGCGATCCAGGCCCGGTTCGTCCCCTACCGCGCCGAGCCCGAGCGGCTGGCGACGGTCAAGGGGCATCTCTGCACCTTCTTCTCCGCCGGCAGCGGCGGTCCTGCCACCTATGCGGGGCGGAGCATGCCGGACAGCCATCGCGGCATGAACATCAACGAGGCCGAGTACGTGGCGGCGCTCGACGACATCCTGGCGGCCCTCGCGGCGCACGGCATCGATCCGGACACCCAAAAGGACGTGCTCGCCATCGCCTACTCGCTCAAGGGCGAGATCATGCACCAGTAGGCGCGCCCCGGCCGCGTGGTGGGCCCGCGGCCGGGGTCCCCGGTGGGCCGGTTCAGGCGAGGCTGCGCCGCGAGCCCTCGACCGTGGCGCGGTCGATCCGCGCCATGTCCCAGGCGATGCCGAGGCCCGGCGTGTCGGCCGGGTAGCCGTGGCCGTTCTCGAGCCGCATGCCCTCGGTGGTGAGGGCGTCGAGCTGCGGGATGTATTCGAGCCAGCGGCTGTTGGGGACGGCACAGCAGAGCGAGACGTGCAGCTCCATGAGGAAGTGCGGGCAGACTGGCAGGTTCAGGGTCTCGGCGGCATGCGCCACCTTGAGCCAGGGGGTGATGCCGCCGATCCGGGCGACGTCGACCTGGACGACGCCGCAGGCGCCGCGCGCCATGTACTCGCCGAAATGGCGGATGGTGTAGATCGATTCGCCGACGGCGATGGGCAGGCTGGTCGACTGGCAGAGGCGGATGTGGCCCATGACGTCGTCCGAGGGCAGCGGCTCCTCGAACCAGCCGACATCGAGCGGCTCCATGGCGCGGGCCCGACGGATCGCCTCGTCGGGGGTGAAGGCCTGATTGGCGTCGGTGAAGATCTCGAAGCCCGGGCCCATGGCGTCGCGCACGGCCGAAAGCCTGGCCACGTCCTCGCTCAGATGCGGCCTGCCGACCTTGACCTTGCAGCCCTGAAAGCCGCGCTCGCGGACGGCGTGGGCGTCGTCGATCAGCGCCTGGGGCTCGACATGCAGCCAGCCGCCCTCGGTCGAGTAGACCGGGATCGAGGGCTTCGCACCGCCGGCGAGCCGGTGCAGCGGCAGGCCCGTCCGCTTGCCGCGCAGGTCCCATAGCGCCGTGTCGATGGCGCAGAGCGCCAGGGCGGTGACGGCACCCGGTTGCAACGCGTGGACGTGGAACTTGAGGTCGCGCCAGATGCGCTCGATCTCGTCGGCGTCGCGGCCGATCAGCTGCGGCAGGAGGTGGTCGGCCAGGAGCGCCATGACCGAGCTGCCGCCGGTGCCGATGGTGTAGCTGTAGCCGACCCCTTCCGCACCGTCGGCGTCGGTGATGCGGACGAACGGCGTCTCCTGGCTGGTGAAGGCCTGGATCGCGTCGGTGCGCTTCACCTTGGGCTGGAGATCGACGAGCCAGGTTTCGGCCCGGGTGATGCTCGCCATCGTTGTGGCCTCCCTCGCTGGTCCAGTGCCGCGCTCCGTGCGCCTGCGGCAGCGGCGCCGTTGTCGCGGCGACCGGCGCGAAAGTAAAGCCGCGTCGGGCCGCGTCTCGACCGGGCGGCTGCCGTGCCGACCAGCGCCGGTGGCCGCCATCCTCGCCATTCCGCTAGACGTTAATAGGTTAATGCGTCCGGGATTTAGTAAATATCCTGTAGATTTCACTGCGCCATACAATGATAAGTGAAGTGTAAACAAAAACGCAATATTAATCAAGAAATCGCCCGGCCTCTCACGCTAGACCGTTCTGACCGAGGACGCCGCCCGCCGTGCGAAGCGGGGACCAACTCGGGGGGATATTAACGGATTTAGCTAACGAGAGGACGCCATGGCGGAATCATCGAGCAACCCGACGACGCTTGCAGAGGTCGATGCCGGCGCGGTCGCCGGCCCGATCGACGGCGTGCCCCCCACCCTGACGATCGTGGTCGGCGAGGACGGGGTGCCGGTGGTGGACCTGCGCGAGGCGCCGGCCCGGGACGGTGCCCTCGTCGTGATCGACGGCGAGCTGGTGCTCCGGCTGGCCGACGGCACCGAGTGGCCGGTCGACAACTTCTACGGCGACCCGGCGGTGCTGCAGGTCGGCGACGCGGCCTTCGTCGCGGCCGCGGCCGTCAAGGAGGCTGTCGCCACCGCCGCGGCTCCGGTGCCGGTGGCGGCGCTGGCGGCGCCGACCACCGACGCGGTCATCTCGACGCCGGCTTCGGCGCCTGACGCCGCGGCCGCCGACCAGCCCGCCGACGAGGCCGTCGAGCCGGTGAGCGGCGGCGCCGCGTTCCGGGCGTTCGAGATCGGCACCATTGGCGAGCCGCTGCAGCCGCTCCTGGGGCTCGGGCCGACCAGCCTCGGGCAGGGTCTCGGCAACCTCGCCAACGACCTTTTCCCCGACGGCGCCAACCGGCCGGGCAACGGCTCGCGGTTCGTCAATCGCGATCCGATCGCCAACGACGACTTCGCCGTGACCAGCGAGCGGCAGTCGATCCGCATCGACGTCCTCGCCAACGACCGTGATCCCGATCCGGGCGATCGGGTCCGCATCGTCAACCTCCAGGCGGAGGGGCTCAAGGGCCAAGTCACGCTCAATGCCGACGGCACGGTCGGGTATGATCCGAACGGCCAGTTCACCCATCTCGGTCAGGGCGAGCACGCCACCGAGAGCTTCTCCTACACCATCGCCGACAAGAACGGCGGCCGCAGCACGGCCACGGTCACGGTGAAGATCACCGGCGTCAACGACGCACCGGTGGCTGCTGACGACCACGCCCGGACGACCGAGAAGCACAAGGTCACGGTCGACGTGCTAGCCAACGATTCCGACCCGGACGTCAACGACGTCATCCGGGTGGTCGCGGTCGACACGAGCGGGCTCAAGGGCAAGGCCACGGTCCAGCCGAACGGCACGATCACCTACGACCCGAACGGCCAGTTCACCCACCTCGGCAAGGGTGAGCACGCGGTCGAGACCTTCCGCTACACGATCGCCGATCCGTTCGGCAAGACCAGCACGGCGGAGGTGACGGTGCGGATCGACGGGGTCAACGACGCCCCCGTCGCCCGTGACAACTTCGCCATGACCAACGAGAAGTCGCCGGTCGGGATCGCGGTTCTGGCCAACGACTTCGACGCCGACGCGAACGACTCGATCCGCATCGTCACCATCGACACCTCCGGGATCAAGGGCAAGGTGTCGATGAACCCCTCGGGCAGCCTGACCTACGATCCGAACGGCAAGTTCGACCATCTGGGCAAGGGCGAGGATGCGTGGGAGGTGTTCTCCTACACCATCGCCGACCAGCACGGGGCGACCAGCACGGCCTGGGTGACGGTCAAGATCCACGGGGTCAACGACGCGCCGGTGGCCAAGGACGACTTCCAGATGACCAACGAGAAGTCGGCGGTCACGATCCCGCTCCTCGCCAACGACCACGATCCCGACAAGAACGACACCCTGGACATCGTCGGCCTCGACACCTCGCACATCAAGGGCAAGGTGACGCTCGGGCCCGACGGCAAGGCGGTCTACGACCCGAACGGGCAGTTCGACCATCTGGGCAAGGGCCAGGATGCGTGGGAGGTGTTCTCCTACACGATCGCCGACCAGCACGGGGCGACCAGCACCGCCTGGGTGACGGTCAAGATACACGGGGTCAACGATGCCCCGGTGGCGGTGGCCGACCACTTCGTCGGCTACGAGACGGTCGGCTTCTTCGCCCCGCTGGCGACGCTGCTCGCCAACGACTACGACATCGACAACGGCGACACGATCCACTTCGCCGGGCTCGGCGGGGCGGTGAACGGCGAGGTGACGCTGACCCCGGACGGCTACGTGGTGTTCACGCCCACCCCCGGCTATGTCGGCCCGGCGGGCTTCCTCTACGCCATCGAGGACCAGCACGGCGCCTACGACATCGGCGAGGTGCATGTCGACATCCGTCCGCTCACCCCGGGCGTCATCGAGTTCCAGACCCTGGCCTGGTTCGCGGCACTCTCGGACATCGCCGTGGTCGAGCACGCCGACGGCAGCCTCGAGCTCGCGATGCTGATCGAGGTCGGCGCGCTGACGGCGGTCGGGGTCGAGATCGGCGGCATGCCGTTCTTCTCGGCCTTCCTGACCGGCGAGCTGCTCGGCGTCGTCAACGTCACGGTCGACGCCAACGGCCAGGCGCAGGCCGTGGGCAACGTCCTTGGCCTCCTCGACCTGCAGGTCCACCAGAGCCCGATCTTCCAGCCGCTGGGCGGCGATTTCTACGACGCCCTCCTGCTGGCCACCAGCACGCCGCCGCTGCCGGCGGGTGATCCCGGCCTTCCGGTCCTGCCGGGCGAGCTCGACGATCTTCTGGCCCTGGTGTTCGGCGCGCTCGGCCAGGAGGGCCTGGGCGACGGGCCGATCGGCGCCTTCGGTGAGGGGGCCGCACTGGGCAATGCCTTCGCCTTCGCCGACGGCACGTTCTACCTCGACATCGCCGGCGTGCTCGACGGCCTCGTGGTGGTCGACGGCGACGGTGCCCTGCCGAAGCTGGTGGCCGAGCTCTTCGGCCAGTTCGCGGCGGCGGCGGCGATCGACATCCGCGAGGGCATCGAGATCGTCGCCGACGGCTTCCTCGACGGCGGCTTCCAGGTTGCCACCTCCGGGCTCGGCCAGGGCCTGGCGGTCGGTGGCGGTGTCGGCGGCCTGGTCAGCGAGGAGGCCGCGCTCGCGGCCTGAGCCCGGCGCGCGACGGCGCAAAGGAGGGGGTGCCCGGCGGGGCGCCCCCTTTTCGCGTTCCGGCGCCGCGCGCCCGCGTGGCCGGCTAGAGCATTTTCACGCTGACCGTACATATCCTGCATTGTCGATGTAGTTTT
>CAYWSB010000243.1:0-6187 GCA_964460465.1 uncultured Geminicoccaceae bacterium
TCGCACCCGGCTTCCGTTTCCCGTTGTTTTTCAGTGCCCTGGCGGGCGCGATTTTTTGCCGGAATGAAGTTTTGGGCGAACCGGCCGGGGACGGGCGAACCCGGGAACCCGAATCCGCCGAGCGAACCCGGGCGGGGCTTGACCGCCGGCGCTTCTTCGGCTAGTATTCCTATGCGTGGTGCTCAGGCGCGGTGGTAGGGATGCCCGGCCAGGATCGTGGCGGCGCGGTAGAGCTGCTCGACCAGCAGCAGCCGCACCAGCAGATGCGGCCAGGTCAGGCGGCCGAGCGCCAGCTGCCAGTCCGCTCGCGCCAGGAGCTCTTGATCCAGCCCGTCCGCCCCGCCGATCAGGAAGGCCACGTCCCGGCCCGCGTCCCGCCAGCCGCCGAGCCGGGCGGCGAAGGCAGCACTGCTCGCCGGCTCGCCGCCCTCGTCGAGCGCCACCAGCGCCGCGCCCGCGGGCACCGCGCGGGCCAGCCGGGCGGCCTCGCTCTCGCCCCGGCGCGGCAGCAGCTCGACCAGCCCGATCGGCCACGGGCAGCGCCGGCGATAGCGCTCGATCAGCCGGCCGAGCTCGGCGTCCCGGCTGCGGCCGACGGCGAGGATGGTGACCCGCACCCCGGGCGCGCGCTCAGCCCGCCCCCCCGTCGCCGCCCGTATTCCCGCCGCCCGTATCCCCGTTCGGCCCCGTCCCGTCCGTCCCGGCCCCGTCCGGCGGCGCCGCGGCCCGTCCGCCGGGCCTGCCTGCGGCCCCGCGGCCCGGCTCCGGCGGCGGGGCCATCTGCCAGAGCTTCTCCAGGTCGTAGAACGAGCGGGTCTCGGCGCGGAAGAGGTGGACGATGACCTCGCCCGCGTCGATCAGCACCCAGGCGCTGTCGCCCAGCCCCTCGGCCTGGACGCCGGCGCGGCCCGCGGCCTTGAGCCGCTCGATCAGCTTCTCCGCCATCGACGCCAGGTGGCGGTGCGAGGTGCCGGTGGCCACCACCATGTGGTCGGCCATGGTGGTCTTGCCGGCGAGGTCGATGACCACGGGCTCGAGCGCCTTGTCGTCCTCGAGCGACTTGAGGACGAGCGGCAGGATCGCCGGTGCCGGGACCGGCTCGTGGGCCAGGGCGGTTATGGTCGGATCTCCACGGCTGGAAGAGGGGTTTCGGGCGGCGCGGCCGCCGGCGGCCGCCGGCCGGCACGAATGGCGGTGCTCGATGCCGGATGCGGCGGCAGATGGATGTAGGTCCAGGCCGGCGTCGCCTTGTCCTTCAGGCTGTGCGCCGCCGTCTCGGCGACCCGGGCGGCGGCGAAGCGCTGCCCCGCCCGGCTCGACACGGCCATCTGAGAGTAGGGCGCCCGGTCGAACACGGCAATCGGCGCCAGCGCGAAGATGCGCTCCCAGTGCTGCCAGCGGGGCAGCTGCAGCAGGTTGTCGGCACCGATCAGCCAGAGGAAGCGCTGCCCCGGCATCGCGGCCAGCCGGCCCAGCGTCTCGGCCGTGTAGGTGGTGCCGAGGCGCGCCTCGAGGTCGCTCACCCGGAGCCGCGGATGCCGGGCCACCGCCTCGGCCCGCTCGAGCCGCTCGGCGAAGGGCGCCATCCCGGCCCGCGGCTTCAAGGGGTTCTGCGGCGAGACCAGCCACCAGACCTCGTTGAGCCCCAGCCGCTTGATCGCCTCGAGGCTGATGTAGCGATGCCCCTCGTGCGCCGGGTTGAACGACCCGCCGAGCAGGCCGACGGCCCGCGGCGGCGCCGCCGGCCGCTCCGGCAGCGCATCCAGCCGCCGGTAGAGCCTGGGGCCGCGCCCGGGGTCGAGCGGCGGCCCGCTGAAGAGGCGCTGGGGTTGCCCGGCTGGTGCCAAGGCCGGGTCAGCCCGGCCGTGTCTGGCCGCTGCCGCGGACCACGTACTTGAAGCTGGTGAGCTGCTCCACCCCCACCGGCCCCCGGGCGTGCAGCCGACCGGTCGAGATGCCGATCTCCGCCCCCATGCCGAACTCGCCGCCGTCGGCGAACTGGGTGGACGCGTTGTGCATGACGATCGCACTGTCCACCCGGGCCAGGAACTGCGCCGCCGCCGCGGCGTCCTCGGTCACGATGCTGTCGGTGTGGTGCGAGCCCCAGGCCTCGACATGGGCGATCGCCTCGTCGAGCCCGTCGACCAGCTTCACCGCCAGGATGGCGTCCAGATACTCCGTCGCCCAGTCCGCCTCGGCCGCCGGCACCACCCGCCCGTCCAGCGCCTGCACGCCCGGATCGCCCCGCACCTCGCAGCCCGCCGCCACGAGATCCGCGATGATCGGCGGCAGCAGCGTCGCCGCCACCGCCCGGTCGCAGAGCAGGGTCTCCATCGCCCCGCAGATGCCGGTGCGGCGCATCTTGGCGTTGACCGCGATCGCCCGGGCCATGGCCGGGTCGGCGGCGGCGTGCAGGTAGACGTGGCAGAGCCCGTCGAGATGGGCGAAGACCGGCATCCGCGCCTCGGCCTGGACCCGCTCGATCAGCGACCGCCCGCCGCGCGGCACGATGACGTCGATATGCGCCGCCATGGCCAGCATGTGGCCCACGGCCGCCCGGTCGGTGGTGGCGACGAGCTGGATCGCATCGACCGGCAGGCCCGCGGCCTCGAGTCCCTCGACCAGGCCGGCATGGATGGCCGCGGCCGACCGCGCGCACTCCGACCCGCCCCTGAGGATCACGGCATTCCCGGCCTTGAGGCAGAGCCCGCCGGCATCGGCCGTGACATTGGGCCGGCTCTCGTAGATCACGCCGACGACGCCGAGCGGGGTCCGCACCCGGGCGATGTCGAGGCCGTTCGGCCGCTGCCAGCGGGCGATCTCCTGGCCCACCGGATCGCCCAGCCCGGCGATCGCCTCCAGGCTTGCCGCGATCGCCTCGATCCGCCCCGCGTCGAGCTTCAGCCGGTCGAGCATCGCCGCCGTCAGCCCCTTCGCCCGGCCGGCCTCGAGGTCCACCTGGTTGGCCGCCATGATGGCCGGGACCCTGGCCCGGAGCGCCTCTGCCGCCGCCCGCAGCGCCTCGTCCTTGAGGATGCGAGGGGTCGTCGCCAGGACGGCAGCGGCGGCGCGGGCCCGCCGGCCCATCGCCTCCATGTCCCGGGCCAGCCGATCCTTCAGCGCGGTTGCCATGGGTGTCCTCGTCCTCTTCGCTCGTCGGGGCTCGCCCGTTGTTTGCCGCAAGACATAGCAGCAAAGCGGCGGCCGAGGCCAGCCCCGCCCGGCCGCCCGTCAGCCACGGCCCAGCGCCGCCACGATGGCGTCCTTGTTGGCGGCGAGGTTCTTGTAGGCCAGGAGGCTCGCCGGCAGCTCGGCGAGGCGCAGTGCCAGCCGATCAGCCAAGGGCGGATCGGTGACGATCGCGGTGAGCGGCGCCACCAGGGTGAGGATGGTGAAGACCACGGCCCGGCTCGCCGGCAGCCGGGTGAGGGTCTGCCGCTCGACCCGCAGCCAGAGCCGCTCGAGCGCGTCCGCGGGCGTCACCACGGTCGCCGTGCGCCGGAAGGCGTTGCTCGGCTGGTGCAGCGTGGGATCGTCGGTGATCGACCAGTTCGCCCGCCAGACCGGGTGGCCCGCCGCCAGCCGCTCGAAGAAGAGCCCGATCGGCCGGCCGATGGCCGGCTCGAGACCCGGCACCGGGGCGTGGATCGCCTGGATCGGCCGCCCCAGCTTCTCGCCCAGGCTCCAGCGGGACGGAAAGGCCACGAAGGCCCCCACCAGCCGATAGCCCTCGGGCGCCGCCAGCATCAGGCAGAGATCCTCCTGCACGGCGAGGCCGGCGCGGACCAGCGGCGGCTCGCTGCCGGGGGCCAGCGCCAGGGCCGGGTGGTGCAGCACGAGATGCGCCTCGAGCAGCAGGGCCAGCTCGGCCGCCGCCGCCTCGCCCTCCGGCAGCAGCCGGTAGATGTCGGCGCCGGCGTCGAGCAGTCGCCGCTTCTCCCGGACCTCGGCCGCGTGCTCGGCCGTGACGACCAGCCAGTCCGCCGGATCGAGGGCGTGCAGCCCCATGGCGAAGCGCCAGGGCTTCGCCAGCATGTCCCGGAGCAGCGGTGCGAGCGCCGGATCGAGCCCGTCCGTCACAGCAGCACCAGATCGTCGCGATGGATCATCTCGTCACGCCCCCGATAGCCCAAAAGCGCCTCGATCGCCTCGCTGTGCCGGCCCATGATCGCCCGCGCATCGGCGGCGTCGTAGGCGACCAGGCCCTTGGCGACCGCCTGCCCGGCGGCGGTCTCGACCAGCACGGCGTCGCCCCGCTCGAAGTCGCCGTCCACGGCCGTCACCCCGGCCGGCAGCAGGCTCGAGCCGCGGCGCAGCGCCCGCACCGCCCCCTCGTCCACGGTGAGCCGGCCGAGCGGCTTGAGGCTGGCGGCCAGCCAGTGCTTCTTGGCACTCCGGGGCGTGCTGAAGGCGCGAAAGAGCGTGCTTCGGGCGCCGGCCAGAAGCGCGCCCAGCGGCCGGTCGGTCTTGCCGCTGGCGAGCACCACCTGGCAGCCGCTCTGCGTCGCGATCCTGGCGGCGACCAGCTTGCTGGCCATCCCGCCGGTGCCGACATCGCTGCCGCTGCCGCCGGCCATGGCCTCGATCGCGGGCGTGATCGCATCGACCTCGGCGATGTGCCGGGCCGCGGCAACGACCGAGGGGTCGGCGGTATAGAGCCCGTCGACGTCCGAGAGCAGCACCAGCGTCTCGGCCCCGGCCATCACCGCGACCCGGGCGGAGAGCCGGTCGTTGTCGCCGTAGCGGATCTCGCTCGTCGCCACCGTGTCGTTCTCGTTGACCACCGGCACGACGCCCAGCCGGAGCAGGGTCTCCATGGTCGCCCGGGCGTTGAGATAGCGGCGGCGGTCCTCGGTATCGCCGAGCGTCACCAGGATCTGCGCGGTGGTCGCCCCGTGCCGGGCGAGGCTCTCGGCCCAGGCCGCGGCGAGCAGGATCTGGCCGGTGGCCGCCGCCGCCTGCTTCTCCTCGAGCCGCAGCGGGCGCCGGGGCAGCTTGAGGGCGCGGCGGCCGAGGGCGATGGCGCCGGAGGTGACGACGATCACCTGGCTGCCGCGCAGGCGCAGATCGGCGATGTCCGCCGCCAAGCCGTCGAGCCAGTGGCGCCGCACCCGGCCATCGGAATCGACCAGGAGGGCGGAGCCAACCTTGAGCGTGACGCGGGGCCTGGCCAGCGCCGCGATGGCGGTCATGCGCCCTCCGTCCGCCGTGCCGCCTCGGCCTCGCGCCGGGCGTGCACCCGGCGCAGCACCTCCTGCAGAACCGCATCGACACCCTGCCGGGCGACGCCGGAGATGCAGTGGACGGGCACGTCGGCCGCCCCCTCGAGTCGTTTGCGGCGCTCCTCGACGATCTCGGGGGTGAGCGCGTCGCACTTGTTGAGACAGAGGATCTCGGGCTTCTCGGCGAGCCCGTGGCCGTAGGCCTCGAGCTCGCCGCGGACGATGCGCCACGCCTCCTCCGGTGCCTCGGCCGTGCCGTCGACGAGGTGGATCAGGGTCGCGCAGCGCTCGATGTGGCCGAGGAAGCGGTCGCCGAGCCCGACCCCCTCCGAGGCGCCCTCGATCAGCCCCGGGATGTCGGCGACGACGAAGCTGGTGTCGTCCAGCTGCACCGTGCCGAGCTTGGGCTCGAGCGTGGTGAACGGGTAGTCGGCGATCTTCGGCCGCGCCCGGCTGACGGCGGCGAGGAAGGTCGACTTGCCGGCATTGGGCAGGCCCACGAGCCCGGCATCGGCGAGGAGCTTGAGCCTGAGCCAGAGCCAGTGCTCCTCGCCGGGCCAGCCGGGATCGGCCCGGCGGGGGGCGCGGTTGGTCGAGGTCTTGAACCGGGCATTCCCGAAGCCGCCATCGCCGCCCTTGGCGAGCACGATCCGCTGGCCGGGCAGGGCGAGATCGGCGATCAGCGTCTCGCCGTCCTCGGCGAAGATCTGCGTGCCCACGGGCAGCGTCAGGACGATGTCGTCGCCGCTGGCCCCGGTGCGGTTCTGCCCGGCGCCGTTCATGCCCCGCTTGGCCTTGAAATGCTGATGGTAGCGGTAGTCGATCAGGGTGTTGAGCGAGTCGTCGGCCACCGCCACCACGTCGCCGCCCCGGCCGCCGTCGCCGCCGTTCGGGCCGCCATACTCGATGAACTTCTCGCGGCGGAACGAGACGCAGCCATTGCCGCCGTCGCCGGACTTGATGAA
>CAYWSB010000244.1:0-6133 GCA_964460465.1 uncultured Geminicoccaceae bacterium
GTTGCAGATGAGAATCGGGAAAAGATTCCGGTCAGCGTGAAAATGCTCTATCTCGAGGCGCTGCGGGCCCGGCCGAACGTCCCGGGCGACGTCAAGGAGATGCTGGAGCTCGGCGAGTGGGCGGTGGGTGCCAAGACTGATGCCCGAGCGAGGAACACGTTCCTCGACCACATCCGTGGCCACGGCAACTACGTCTTGCCGGGCGACCGACTCGGTATGGGATCGGCGATCGCCATGCTGCTGCGCTCGATCATGACCGGGCTGTTCATCTGCCTGCCGTTGGCGGCGCTCGGGCTGGCGCTCATCAGCCTGCCGATCGATCTGGTGCAACTGGCAAAGTCATGGGACGACAAGCTCGGCGCCGGAGCCTTGCTGATCGATGATCACGAGCACACGTCCGGCGACGAGCTCATCTGGCTGTTCGTCCCGTCCGGGTTGGCCCTGCTCGCCATGCGGGGCAGCTCCGCCTGGTATGCGGCGCAAAACGGGCCGCTGGCCAAGCGCGGCGTCGCGGTGGCGCGCATCCGCTATCGGGGCGAGTAGAAGCGCTCGCCGCGGCTGAGCCACCTGATCTACGTGAAGACCACGATCACCCGCGACCTTCCCGCCGACGTCTACGCCGACGAGCTCGCGGAGCGGGCCTTTCCAAACCAGAGCTCGGGCGGCCAGTGGTTGGACGAGGCGCAGTTCGAGGCCTATCGCGAGCTGAGCTACGGCATCGTAGACCAGTTCCGTGAGCCGTTCCCGGAGCTAGCGAGGAGCGACGAGCCGGCACCGGACATGTCGGAGCGGCACGACTACGGGGGGTTCGTAGCCTGACTGCGCGCGGGCGAGAGGCCCAAGCCAGATAACGAGCCGATGACGCTGGCGCAGCACGAGCCCGACAACCGGGCAAACGCCTGAGCGTTTCGGCTGCCTCAGGCCAGGGCAGGTGCCCAGTAGTCGAACACAAGCCCCTTCTCGCGGTGCTGCGAGACCAGCGCCACGAAGGCCTGATGCGCGGGGTGCGGGAGGTAGGCGGCGCGGCCGGCCTCGTCCCGGAAGGTGACGAGGAAGCAGTGGGTGAAACCCTGCGCCTTGCCCTCGACGCTCACGTCCTGACCCCACTCGAACGCGATGATGTCGGGGATCTGCGCCGGCAGGGCGGCGAAGGCGCGCTCGACGGCCCGGACTTGGTCGGGCGTCGTCTCCGGCCTGAAGGCGAAGAGGACGACGTGGCGTAGGACGCGGGCGGCGGACTGGGTCATCGGCTGGGCCTCGGCTCGGCGGCGGAATGCCCAGCTCCCTAGCACGCGACGGCTCTTGCCGCCACGGCCCGCCGCCGGTGGCCGGCCAAGCCGGGCGATGCCGCTCGGCCGTCGACGGCGGCGGGCGGCAGTGGTAGCGATCGGTCGCGACGGCAACCAGTGGGCAGCCCGCTCATGGACAGGTGGCGAGTGGCGGTGACCGGCCGGAGGGAGACGTGAGCGCCCTGGCGGCGGTCCGGGTGGCAGCGCGCGCGGGGCTCGCCCTGCCGGCGCTGCTCTGGCTGGTGGCCGGCTGCACGGTTCGGGAGACGGCCGCGCCGGAGCCGGGCGAGCCGGAGCCGCCGGCCGCCGTGCGGGAGGTGCTGCAGGTCGAGGGCTTCCGGGCGACCCTGCCCCCGGCTGGCGCGCCCGAGTGGTACATCCTGCCGGAGCGGCGCGGTGGCGACATGGCCGAGCACCGCGCGGTGCGCGACCTAGGCGAGCGGCACCGGGTGACCGCCACCGTCTTCGGGCGTTTGGCCCCGGCGCTGGCGCAGAATGCCTTCGACGAGGCAGTACTTGGTGCTCCGGCCGAGGCGCTGCCCGAGCTCTATGCGGACGAGCTCGCAGCGACGCTCGCGGCGATTGAGCGGATCGCCCGCGAACCTGGGTCCGGCATGCGGGTTGCAGCGTCGCGGGTCGGGGCGCGGCCGCCGCAGGCGGGCGCGGGTGCCGTTTGCGTCGAGCTCACGCAGCGGATGGAGGCACCGGGCACGCCGCCGGACGAGCCGGCCGTGCGGCTCCGCGAGACGACCTACACCTGCTTTCATCCCGCTCGACGCGGCAGCATGGTGGCCCTGGTCTACGGCGAGGAGTGGTACGGCACGGTCGCCGAGGCGAGCCCGCTGTTCAACGCCGAGGCGGCCGACTTCCTTGACAGCCTGGCCTTCGACTAGCCCGGCACCCGCCGTTGGCTTCGGCCCGGCGCCCTGGCAGTGTCCACCGCGCAACGCGCACGCCAGGGAGGCGGGTCATGGTCCGGATCGTCATCAAGAACGTGGCGGCTTTCGAGGGCGAGCGTGCCGAGGTCTACCCGGCGACCAGGGCCGTCGAGGGCGAGCGGATCGCCGACGTTGCCGACCCTGGGCCCGCCTCGTCTCCGGTCACGCTGAAGGCGCTTTGGGGCATTTGCTGGAGCCTGAGATGAGGCCACATCCGGAAGGCCACATGACGAATTGATGGTACAATTCTCGCGTTGCAACCTGGCGCCGGCAGCTCGGGCAATCGGCCGGCTGCGCCGGCCCGGCGAGGTGGCCGATGTCGACCAGCGGCGAGTATTTCGGCAGCCCCGGCAAGATCGCCTTGATGCGGTGCAGCGGCCAGCTCTGGCGGCTGCTCAGGAACGACCCGCGCTTCGCCTATTACGGCCGCCACGTGGCCTTGAGCGAGCATGGCCGTGACGTCGCCGACATGCTCGCCGCGCTCGCCGGCCTGCAGGGCGCCTCCTCCTGCTACTTCTTTCCCAAGACCAGCGCCGACCGGCTCTTCGCCGAGCTCCGTTCGCGCGGCCTGACGACCGATCGGCACGAGCACTTCCGGGGCGGCCAAGCGGCATTCGACGCCAGCCGGCAGTTGCTGGCCCACCACGCGTTGCCGGCCGACCTGAGGGTCCGGACCATCGATGCCGGGACACCTGGCGCGCTCGTTGCCGACGTGGCGGCGCTCTGTCTCGCCGCCGACGTCATGCCGGTGCCGGGGGCGATCATGCGCGGCCAGGCGATCCGCGGCCTCTGCCTCGCCGCCAGCGACCGCGACGGCCGGGTCGTCGCCACCGCCTCCTCCTACCTGCTGCACCATCCGCAGAGCCGGCACGCCACGGACGCCTTCTGGGGCATGTTGGCGACCCGCGCCGATCGCCGCGGCGAGAAGATCGCGCTCGTCCTCGGCGCCCGGGCGATCGTCCACATGTGGGAGACCTACGGGGCCCGCGGCTTCATGACCGGCGTCCGTGCCGACAATCGTTCCTCGCAAGCGCTGTGCAATCGGCTCAGCGTCCGCGACACCGACTGGATCTATGCCTCCTGCATCGATGAGGCGGTCCTCGGCAGCGCCTCGATCACCCGGTAGGGTCGAGACCAGGTCCGGCGATTGCACTTTGCTTCCGCTCCGGAGCGGCTACTATTCCGGCACAAGAGCAAGCGGGAGGCCTGTCATGGACCGCATCGTGATCCAGAATGCGTCCGTGTTCGACGGCGAATCGGCGGACCTGTTCCCGGCCACCGTGGTGGTCGAGGGCGAGCGGATCGCCGCGGTCGCCAGGGGTGGCGAGACTGCCGCCGCCGACGGTGCCACGCTGATCGACGGCACCGGGATGACGCTGATGCCCGGCATGGTGGAGGGCCACTGCCATCCCTCCTTCACCGGCATTCACAGCCCACCCGAGCTCGGCGTCATTCCGCCCGAGCGGCACATGCTCCTGACCGCCAAGAACTGCCGGCTCCTGCTAGACCACGGCTTCACCAGCATCTTCGAGGCGGCCTCGGCCAAGCCGCTCCTCGGTGTGACCGCCCGAGACGCCATCGCCGAGGGGCTGATCGCCGGCCCCCGGATGCGCGCCGGCAGCCCCGAGATCACGGTGACGGCCGGGCTCGGCGACGAGCGCAAGCGCCACATCCACCAGGAGAGCTTCGGGCTCGTCGCCGACGGGCCCGACGAGATGCGCCGGGTGGTCAGGGAGTGCGTCCGCGACGGCGTCGACACGATCAAGATCAACATATCGGGCGACGAGTTCGTCAGCCATGCCCGGGCGGAGATCACGCCGCTCACCGATGCCGAGCTCGCGGCCGTCGTCGAGACCGCGCACGGCATGGGCAAGCTGGTGGCTGCCCACGCCCGTTCCTCGAAGAGCGTGAAGATGGCAGTCCGCCACGGCGTTGATTGCATCTATCACTGCGACTTCGCCGACGGGGAGGCACTCGACCTCCTGGAGAGCGTCAAGGACAAGGTCTTCGTCGGCCCGGCCTTCGGCCTCGTCCACAACTGCACCAAGGAAGGCTCGGTCGTCGGCATCACGCCTGAGGTCTGCGAGGCACTGCACCTCTACCGCAAGTTCGACGCCTGCTGTGCGACCTACCACGAGATCAGGAAACGCGGCATCCGCGTCGTCATCGGTGGCGACTACGGCTTCTCGGTGACGCCGATGGGCCAGAACGCCCGCGACATCGAGCACTTCGTCAAGTACTTCGGCTATTCGCCCGCCGAGGCCCTGCGTTGCGCCACGGTCACAGGCGCCGAGCTGATGGGCATGGGCGACGAGCTCGGCCGCGTGAAGGAAGGGTTCATCGCCGACCTCCTGCTGGTCAAGGGCAACCCCTTGAAGGACGTCTCCCTCGTCCAGCGGCAGGAGAACCTCGCCATGATCATGCAGGCGGGCAAGCCCTACAAGGACCCGCGAGTCCAGGCCCGGGCCGACCGGCACTTGGTGGCGGCGGAGTAGCTTCCGGAGACCGTGGCAGGATCGTGCGAGCGGGGCGCCCTCTCTACCCGGTCGCCGGCCGGTTGCGGCGCTCCGGCTCCAGCAGCCACGGCCCGATTTGGTCGATCCGGCTGATGCCGCAGAGGCCCATGGCGCGGTCGAGCTCCTGGCGGTATGTGTCGAGCACGTGGGCCACCCCTGCCTCGCCCGCCACCGACAGGCCCCAGAGTTGTGGCCGGCCGATCAGGCAGCAGGCAGCGCCCATTGCCAACGCCTTGAGCGCGTCGCCGCCGCGGCGGATGCCGCCGTCGATCAGGACGGGAATCCGTCCCTCGACGGCCTCGACGACCCGTGGCAGGGCGGTGAAGGAGGCCACCGCCCCGTCGAGTTGACGGCCACCGTGGTTGGATACGATGATCCCGTCGACGCCGTGATCGACCGCCTTTCGTGCCTCCTCCGGATGCAGCACACCCTTCAGGATCAACGGCCCCTGCCATAGGCCTCTGAGCCAGTCGACGTCGCGCCAGCTCATTCCGGGATCGAGGATGGAGCCCATCCGCCCGGCCAGCGTCTTGATGTCGGTGGGCTCGTTCGGCCGAACGTAGTTGCCGAAGGTGAGCTTCGGCAGCTCCTTGCGCATCTGCAGGAGCCAGGGCAGCTTCGTCGCCATCAAGGCGAGATCGCGCGTGCTGAACCGGGGCGGAATGGTGAAGCCGTTGACGAGGTCGCGCTCGCGCTTGCCCAGGAGCTGGTTGTCGATGGTGAGCACCAGCGCGTCGTAGCCGGCAGCCTGGGCCCGCCGGGCCAGCTCCTCGGTGAAGCTTCGGTCCTTGTAGATGAAAACCTGCATCCAGCGGGGGGCGGCACCTGTCTCCGCCAGCTGTTCGAGCGTGCAGACCGAGCCATGGCTGAGGCAATACGCCGTGCCGGCCTTGGCGGCGGCCCGGGCCGAGCAGCGCTCGCCGTCGGGCCAGAAGAGGCCGGCGAGGCCCGTGGGGCCGATCATCAGCGGCATCGAGAGCTTCTGGCCGAAAAGTTCGATCGAGAGATCGCGCTCCGGTGCCCCCTCGAGCGGCCGCGGCCACAAGGCGACATCGTCGAAGGCCCCTTCGTTGGCCCTTACCGTCCACTCGTCCTCCGCACCCCCATCGGCAAAGTCGAAGACGGGGCGCGGCAGCGTGCGCCGGGCCAGCCGGCGCATCCGATCGACGTTGAAGCCCTCTCGCTGCCAGCTCATCCACCCCTCCCCCCCCTCCGCCCTTGCCACCATGCTTGGCCGCTCGGCCCGGCCTTGACAAGATGGCCCCGCCGTCGGCGCAAGGTCGGCGGCGGCGTGAGCCCGGGAATCGCCTGGGCCGATGGCTCGTCCGGCGCTAACCCGGATTTCTCACCAAGGGTAGGTGCATCGGGGTCCTGACCGTGGGAAAGTACT
>CAYWSB010000245.1:0-6109 GCA_964460465.1 uncultured Geminicoccaceae bacterium
CGTGGTGCTGGACAAGACCGGCACCATCACCAAGGGCAAGCCGGCGCTGACCGATGTGGCAGCCACCGACGGCTTCGACGAGGCGGAGGTGCTGGTGGCCGGGGCGTCCGTCGAGGCCGGTTCGGAGCACCCGCTCGGCCAGGCCATCGTCGCCGGTGCGCGCGAGCGCGGGCTGGACGTCCCCGCGGTCGAGGGCTTCAAGGCGGTCACCGCCCGCGGCGTCGAGGGCAAGGTCGACGGCCGCCATGTCCGGGTCGGCAGCCGGCGGCTTCTGGCCGAGGCCGGGATCGAGCTCGGCGACCTCGAAGAGCGCCTGGTCGCGCTCGAGACCGCGGCCAAGACCGCCATGCTGGTCGCGATCGGCGATCGTGCCGCCGGCTTCGTCGCCGTCGCTGACACGATCAAGGACGACTCCAAGGCCGCGATTGCGGCCATGCACGAGCTCGGCATCCATGTCGTGATGATCACCGGCGACAACGAGCGCACGGCAAAACACGTCGCGTCCGAGGTCGGGATCGACGAGGTGCAGGCGGGCGTGCTGCCCGAAGGCAAGGTCGACGCCATCCGCGAGCTTCAATTCCGGTACGGCGACCGGGTGGCGATGGTCGGCGACGGTATCAACGACGCCCCGGCCTTGAAGCAGGCCAATGTCGGCATCGCCATCGGTGCCGGGGCCGACGTCGCCATCGAGGCGGCCGACGTGACCCTGGTCAAGGGCGAGCTCACCAAGGTCGTGGAGGCGATCCGGCTGTCCAAGGCGACGTTCAGGAAGATCGTCCAGAACCTCTTCTGGGCCTGGTTCTACAACGTCGCCGCCATCCCGATCGCCGCGCTGGGCCTGCTCCACCCGATGATCGGCGTGATCGCCATGACCCTGAGCTCGCTCTCGGTGATCGGCAACTCGCTGCTCTTGAAACGCGCCAAACTGGAGGTGCAAAAGCCATGACGACCCAAGACCAGTCCAGCGGCAGGGCGAATGCCGGGGAGGGCCGCAAGCGGCCGTTCCTCAACACGCCGGCCGGCTTCGTGCTCTGCATCTTCCTCGCGGTTGCCGCCGTCTATCTCTGGCTCGAGCACCGTGCCCACATCCTGGGCGTCCTGCCGCTGCTGCTGCCGTTCCTCCTCTGCCTCGGCATGCACTTCTTCATGCATCGCGGCCACGGCGGCGACGGTGGTCACGGCGGAGGGCGCCATGAACGGTGAGGTTCCCGCCTACGGCCTCTGGCTGCTGGTGGTGGTCAATGCCGGCATCTTCATCCTGTTCGCCTTCAGCTTCTTCAAGCCGAGGACGGCGCGCGATTGGCGGACGCTGGGTGCCTTCTCGGCCTTCATCGTAGCACTCTTCATCGAGATGTACGGCTTTCCGCTCACGCTCTATCTGCTCGCCGGCTGGCTTGGCAGCCGGTTTCCCGCCCTCGATCCCATGTCCCACGACGCCGGTCACCTCTGGCCCGCGATCTTCGGCTGGTCGATGGATCCCCATTGGTCGCCCTTCCACATCGCGAGCTTCGTCTTCATCGGTGGCGGCTTCCTCTTGATCGCCACCGCATGGCGCGTGCTGCACGACGCGCAACGTCGAGGCACCCTCGCAACCGCCGGCCCCTATGCGCGGCTGCGGCATCCCCAGTATGCTGGCTTCGCGCTCATCATGATCGGCTTCTTCCTGCAATGGCCGACGCTGCTCACCGGCCTGATGCTGCCGGTCCTGCTCGTCATGTACTGGCGGCTCGCCAGGCGTGAGGAGCGCGAGGTGGAGGCGGCCTTCGGCGACCAGTATCGCCGCTACGCCCGGGACGTGCCGGCCTTCCTGCCGCGCATCGCCCAGATGATCCCCTCGGCCGGGCGATGACCGCGCATCACCGCGGCCCTTTCCCCGTCCACCAACCGACCAGCAAGGAGCTGACACCATGAAGACCACCGTCCTTCCCTCCGTCGTTCTCGCCGCGATGCTGCTCGCAGCCCCGCTCGCCACAGCCCAGGAGGACGACCACGAGGCCCACCACCCGGAAACCGCCGAGACGCCCGAAGCCCCGGGCGCGCCCGAGGGCATGATGGGGCCCGGAATGATGGGTGAGGGCATGATGGAGATGATGCCGCCCGAGACGATGCAGATGATGATGCGCATGATGCGCCAGGGCATGATGTCGCCGGAGATGATGCCCGAAGCCATGACGCCGGAGGAGATGATGGAGCAGCGCGGCATGCCTGGCATGATGCGCGAGCGGATGCGCCACCAAGGCATGGCCCCCGGCATGATGGGCCAGATGCGCCTGGGCGGCGATCCCCTGCTCTACGGCAGCCCCCACCTGACGCCCGAGCCGATGACGCCCGAGCGGGTGCGCGAGCTGCTCGAGCAGCGCCTCGATCACCACGGCAACCCGCGTTTGGCCCTGGGCGAGATCGAGGAGGCCCCGGACGGCAGCATCACCGCCGAGATCGTCACCACCGACGGCGCACTGGTCCAAAAGCTCGCCTTCAATCGCTATCCGGGCCTGGTCCGGCAGCTCGCCGAGTAGCGCCTCCCCATGGCCCGACGACTCTTCCCGGCTCTCCTCCTGCTCCTGTTCCTCGGCCTGGCCGGGGGCCTCCTCGCCATCCCCTACCTCGTCCAGGACCGATCGCCCGTCGCCGCGCCGGCAACACCGCTCACCTTCGCGGACGAGATCGGCGGGATCGGGATCGACGGCCGGCTCGATCTGGCGCCGGACAGCAGCTTCACGGTCGCCGTCCGGCTCGCCGGGCGGCACGATGCGGGCGGCGGCCTGCCCGGCCCCGGCCTCGCCCTCACCATGCCCGAGCACCCGATGCCGCCGCTGGCACCGGTGCTCGAATCACGCGGCAACGGCCTGTTCGAGGCCTCGGGCACACTGCCCATGCCCGGCCACTGGGAGCTGCGCCTCGACCTGCCGGAGGGCAGCACCGTCATCGCCTTCCGCCTCGACGGCTGAGGTCGCGATGGCTGCCCATGCCGAGCCGGGTGCCTGGCTCACCGTTCTGCGGCGCTACCTGGCCGTCATGGCGCTGGGCAACCTCGCCTGGGAGTTCGCCCATATGCCGCTCTACACGCTCTGGGAGACCGGCACGGCAGGCGAGATCGTCTTCGCCGCGGTCCATTGCACCGGCGGCGATATCCTGATCGCGCTGAGCGCCCTGGTCGCCGCGCTCCTCGTCGTCGGCACCGGCCGCTGGCCGCATGAAGGCTACCGGCGCGTGGCCGCGGCAGCCATCGTGATCGGGGTCGGCTACACCGTGTTCAGCGAATGGCTGAATATCGAGATCCGCCAGAGCTGGGCCTACCGCGACCTCATGCCGATCATCCCCGTGATCAATGCCGGCCTCTCGCCCGTGGCGCAATGGCTCGTGCTGCCGGCCGCGGCGTTCTGGTGGGCCGCGCGAAGCAAAGGAATGAACCGATGATCCGACCAGGACAGTACGGCGTCGCAGCACTCCTCGTGGCCTCGATCTGGGCCGGCTGGTGGCCGTGGGCGGCCTCGGCGCAAACTGAGCGCCCGCTCTCGGACCTCTTGCGCGCCACCCATGTCCACGGGCTCGCCGTCGACCGCGGCCACTCCGGGACGCTCTTGACCGCCACCCATCATGGCCTGCACGCGCTCGATCTCGCGACCGGCATGACCGAGCAGCTTTCCGAGCACGCCGACGATCTGATGGGCTTCACTCCGCATCCGACCGATCCCGACACGCTCTTTGCGAGCGGCCATCCGGCTATGGGCGGCAATCTCGGCTTCATCGCCTCGACCGACGGCGGGCGCAGGTGGACCCGGCTCTCGCCGGGCGTCGACGGCCCGGTCGACTTTCACCAGATGGACGTGAGCCCGGCGGACCCTGCCACCGTCTACGGAGCCTATGCCGGCCGGCTGCAGGTCAGCTGGAACGGCGGGCAGAGCTGGCAGGTCGTGGGTCCGGCACCCGAGGGTTTGATCGAGCTCGCCGCCTCTGCCGAAGACGCGAACGTGCTCTATGCCGCGACCCAGGCGGGCCTCTTGAAGAGCGGCGACGGCGGCCGGAGCTGGCTGGACGCCTACTGGCTGCGCCAGCCGGCGACCACTGTCCAGGTCACGCCTGCGGGCGCGGTCTATGCCTTCCTGGTCGGCACGGGCCTCGTGCGAACGGCCGAGCCCGATCTCGCCTGGCAGCCGGTCGGCGACGCTTTCGGCGAGGCCCACCTCCTCCACCTCACGGTCGATCCGGCCGAGCCGGGCAATCTCTTCGTGGTCTCGGTCGATCCCCGGAGCCACCAGCAGAGCCTTCTCGCCAGCCGCGACGGCGGTGCCACCTGGTCCGCTCTCGGCAGCGGGACGGACTGAAGGCCGGGCGCCTGCCGTCCCGCTGCCATCAGCCGAAGAGGTCGCGTGAGACGCCATGAACAGGCTGCAGGCATCAGCGGGACCACCGGGCTGGAGTGTGGTCGTCATCGCCCTCGTCCTCCTCCTGCTGCTCCTGCACTGGTCGCAGCCGGTGACCGCACCGCTGGCCTACGCGATCCTGCTCATCGCCGCCGCCGCACCCGTGCGGCGATGCCTCGAGTGCAGCGTGCCGCGCTGGCTGGCCCTGCTCGCCACCATGCTCCTCTTCGCCGCCGTTCTGGGTGTGCTGGTGGCGGTGCTGGCCTACGCCGCGAGCGCTGCCATCGAAGGGATCGGCCAGCACGCCACGCATATCGAGAGCACCTATCGCGCCGCCGTCCGCTGGGTCGAGGACCAGGGCATCGCCGCTTCGGCACCGCTGGCAGAGCAGATCGACATGGCGCGCATTCTCGCCCTGGCGCAGTCGGCGATCGGCGGCATCCATGTCGTCCTCGCATTCGTCGCCCTGACCCTCGTGTTCCTGGTGCTCGGCCTGATCGAGGCGGACGAGTATCGGGCCAAGGTGCATGCGGGCTGGCGCGGCCTCGATGGCGAGAAGATCTTGTGGGCGATCGACGAGACCGGCCGCAAGTTCCGCCGCTACCTCCTCGTCCGCACCTTCGTCAGCGCGCTCACCGGGGTGCTGACCTGGGGTTTCGCGCTCTTGGTCGGGCTCGAATTCGCGGCGATCTGGGGGCTGCTCGCCTTCGTTCTCAACTACATCCCGTTCATCGGCTCGGTGATCGCTGTCGCACCGCCGGTGCTGTTCGCGATCGCCCAGTTGCAGAGCTGGGAGGCGACACTCCTGGTGCTGGCCGGCATGAGCGCCATCCAGTTCACCATCGGCAACTATGTCGACCCCCGCCTCGAGGGCCGGGCACTGGCCGTCTCGCCGCTGGTTGTGGTCTTTTCGATCTTCGCCTGGGCGCTGGTCTGGGGGGTCCCCGGCGCCTTCATCGGTGTGCCGATGACCATCGCCATCATCACCTTCTGCGAGCCCTTCGAGCGGACGCGCTGGGTCGCCCGGCTCCTGAGCTCGAGGCGCCATCCACCGGCGAGCAGCTTCCCGCGCGAGCCCGACTCGTGCAGCGAAGCGGCCGCCAGTCGACCACCGGCCTCCAGCGAGGGGCCGCCGTGACGACAGCCGCCCCAGGGATCGTGCGGGGGGCGCACCGGCCGGGCTCGCACCGGTCGGGCAGGGACGCGAAGGGATGCCCCATGAGGAAGATCTGGCTTCTCGCGTCTCGTGGTGGTGCTCGATGAAGGCGTGGCCGGCGCCGATCATGGCGGGCGGGATCACCTCGGCTGCGGCACCCGACTGCAGGACGAGGGAAAGGGCCTGGTCGCTGGCGTCGTCCGTCCGGGAGAGTAGGATGTGTCGAAACACTCGTGCAAGGGGGAGTAACTCTCGAGCGTGGCGGCAGTAAAGACGCCCGGGCATCATACGCGAAGGCCCGGGTTGGTCCGCCGGGCTCAGATCACCAGCGTCTAGGCCAAGGTAAAGCCGACTTCGGCGAGCGTAGCATCCGGCGTCGCCGGAGCGACCACACTCAGCATATCGCCCGGCTCGAGCACGGTCTCGGTGGCGGCGAGGAAGGTGGACACCTCCGATAACGCGTTGTTCTGAGGCGCTCGGTCGAGCCTGTAGGTTGAAGTTCCTTGAATTTGCGGGATTTTGCGCCGATTCGACCGCGATTCCATCCCAAAATGCCTGGTTTCTCGGGGATTTCCCGTCAAACGGGCGC